>DATJAK010000021.1:0-27590 GCA_035516375.1 Bryobacteraceae bacterium | reverse complement strand
AAGATTTACCGCCAAGGAATCGGCGATCCCAAAGAGCTGGCCGATGGTTTCCCGGCGCGCGGCGAGGAGCTTTTTAACTACCAGGGATTGATCATTGGATCGGTGGAAGCTGGCTACTTCACGCCAGGCCAGCAGCAGATCATCCACGAGTTCGTGGATCGCCGTGGCGGCGGTTTACTGCTGCTCGGCGGACAGTTCGCGCTGGCGGATGGCGGCTGGAACGCCTCCAACATTACCGACCTGCTGCCGACGACGTTACCCACTGCCACCGGCGCCTTCCATCGCGAGGCCGATCCGCGCAACGGCACCACCCATACGACCGCCGAGCTCGCGCCCGCGGGCGTCGATAGCATCATTACCCGCCTGGTGGATGACCCGGCCGCAAATGCCGCCCGCTGGAAGACTCTGCCGTACTTGATGGACTATGCCGATCCCGGGACGCCCAAACCCGGCGCGGCCGTCCTCGCAAACATGATCACGCCCGAGGGACGAAAGCTACCGCTGCTGGTCACGGAGAACTTTGGCCATGGCCGAACCGCGATTATGGCCACGGGAGGCAGTTGGCGCTGGCAGATGAGTTCGCCTCTGGGCGACACTGCGCACGATTTGTTCTGGCAGCAGCTTCTGCGCTGGCTGGTTTCGGATACTCCTGGCCACGTGACCGCCTCGGTTCCCGCGCAGATGCTGCTCGATAACGGCGCGGTAACTCTGACCGCCGAGGCTCGGGACCAGCAGTACAATCCCGCTCCCGATGCCAAGGTCGAGGCTCATATTCTCGGCCCGAGCGGAATCAGCGCACTGGTGGAGATGTCGCCGGTACCCGATAATCCCGGCCAGTTTCAGGGCGCATGGTCCGCGCCCCGAACCGGCGCCTACCTGACGGAGGTAATTGCCCAGCGAGCCGATCCCGGGACCCGCGCCGTCAAAGAACTGGGCCGCGATGTTCTGACCTTTCAGCGCATGGACGGCGTGGCCGAGAATTTTCATACCGAACAGAACCGCGCTCTGCTCGAACGCCTCGCCGCGGACACCGGCGGACAGTATTGGAAGCCCGCCGGCCTCGGCAAACTCGCCGGCAGCATTCCGTATTCGGAAGCCGGCGTGACCGTGCGCGAAACGAGAGATCTATGGGATCTGCCGCTGGTGTTCCTGGTGCTGCTGCTCCTGCGCTTTTCCGAGTGGTGGCTGCGGCGGAAGTGGGGGATTGTATGAGACGCAGTGGCGTCAGGCCTGCCCCACTTGCGGGAGACGAATAGCCGATCATGCTCCAGCGATTCCTCGATCCCGCTGTCCTCCACGGCATCTCCGGCCTCGACCTCATTGCCAAAACCGTGGTCGATGGCTTCGTCTCCGGCCTGCACCGCTCACCCGACTTTGGTTTCAGCCAGGAGTTCGCCGAATACCGCGCCTATAGTCCCGGCGACGATCTGCGCCGCGTGGATTGGAACGTCTACGCCCGCACCGAGCGATTGTTCTTGCGGCGCTATCGCGGCGAAACCAACACGTTGTTGACGATCCTGCTCGATGCCAGCAACTCCATGCAGTTCGGCTCGCACCGCGTCAACAAGATGGATTACTCCCGGTACCTCGCGGCGTCACTGTTTTATCTGGCCGTCCACGGCCAACGCGATGCCGCCGGACTGATCACGTTCGACGATGAGGTCCGCAACTACATCCGTCCTTCTACGCGCCAGGGACAGTTGCATCGCTTACTCGCCGGCCTGGAGCATGCTGAAGCGCGCGCCCGCACCGATTTCGCGAAACCGATGCGCTACTTCCTGGAATTCCTCAAGCGCCGCGGCATCGTGCTGATCGTCTCCGATTTCTGGGAATCGCCCGAGAGCATCATCCGCACCATCGAGCCGTTGCGCTTCCACGGCAACGAAGTGATCCTGTTCCACGTCCTCGACCCCGAGGATGTGCGTCCGTCGCTGAACCGGCCATCGATCCTGGTGGACATGGAGACCGACAGCCAGATGGAGGTCACGCCCGATTACTCCAAGAAAGAATACCGGGCGAAAATCGAAACGCATCTGATCGAATTGCGCAATCGCGCCCAAGCCGCGGGCCTGAGCTACCACCTGCTCATGACCAATCGGCCGCTCGACGATGCCCTGCGCGAATACCTCACCCTGCGCGGAGGCCGCAAGTAAATGGGACTCTTTGCGCCTTGGTTCCTTGCCGCTCTGGCGGGGCTTACGTTTCCGGTATACCTGCACCTGTTAAAGCGGCAAACCAACCCGCCCAAGCCGGTCAGCTCGCTGATGTTCTTCGAATCGCGCACGCAAGCCTCGACGCGGCATCGCCGGCTCCGCTACTACCTGCTGCTGTCGCTGCGGCTGCTTCTGCTCGTGCTGCTGATACTCGCCTTCGCCAATCCTTTCATCAATCGCAACGCTGCGGCGCTTTCGAGCAACCGGCTGGTGCTGCTGGTGATCGACAACTCCTTCAGCATGCGCGCCGGAACTCGCTTGGCGGATGCTAAAGACGCAGCCATGCGCGTGCTTTCGGGAAAAGGCGCCGCTCGCGCGCAGGTGGCTGCCTTCGGCTCGCAACTGCGATTGATGACGCAACCCATCGACGACCAATCCGCCTTGCGCGCCGCGGTGCAGGCCATCCAGCCTGGCGATGGCCACGGCAACTTCGGCGAGCTGGCGCGTGCCGTGCGGGCGCTGGCCGAATCGGCGCGCACCCCGATTGAGTTCCATCTGTTCAGCGACATGCAGCGCAGCCAACTGGCCGGCGCCTTTGCCGATATGGCACTGCCGGACAACGTAAAGCTGGTGACGCACGCCGTGGTTACGAAGCCACAACCCAATTGGACGGTGGAATCCGTGGAGGCTCCCGGCGAAGTCTGGGGCAAAGATGCCAAGCCGGTGCGCGTTCGGGCTGTGATTGCAGGCTATGGAACGCCCGAGGCCCAACGCAGCGTATCGCTCGTCGTGAGCGGCAAGACCACGGCAATTAAGACCGTGACGGTGCCGGCCAACGGGCGGGCCTCGGTCGAATTTCCGTCGCTCGAAGTGCCCTACGGCTTCAGCCGCTGCGAGGTCCGGATCGACTCCGCCGACGCGTTCCCAGCCGATGATCTCCGCCGCTTTGCCGTCGAGCGGTCCGACCCGCAAAAGGCTTTGCTGGTCCATAACTACGGCGACAATCGGTCGCCGCTCTATATCGGCGCTGCCCTTTCGGCGGCGGCGCAGTCGGCATTCGTACTCGAATCGATCAACGTGAACGAGGCGGCCGATCGGCAGGCGTCCAGTTATGCGTTTGTGATTCTGTCCGATCTGAACTCCGTGCCTACACTTCTCGAAAATGCGCTGATGGGGTACGTGCGTTCCGGCGGCAGCATCCTCATCGCTGCGGGCACTTCCGCGGGAGGCCGTTCGCAGATTCCCATTTTCGGAGCGCACATCATCGAGACACGCGACTACACCCGCTACCCCGATCGTTTCATGTCTGTCGGTTCGAGCGATTCCTCCTTTCCCGGTGTGGCCAGGGCCGACGGTTGGGCCGGCGTGAAGTTTTTCTACGCAGAGAATGTCGATCCGGGGGTTGGCCCGGATGCCGCTCGCGTGATGGTTCGCCTGGGCGACCAGACGCCGCTCCTGCTCGAGAAACGCATCGGCGAAGGCCGCGTGCTGCTGCTGACGTCCGGGCTCGACAACCTCACCAACGATTTCCCGTTGCACCCGGCATTCGTCCCCTTCATCGAGCAGACCGCGCGGTATCTCGCCGGCAGCGAACGCCAAGGCGGCGCCCGGCCGGTGGACGCGTACCTGGAGCTTCGCAATGCCAGTGGAAAAGCGCAAGGCGTTGAAGTCACCGATCCCGAAGGCAAACGCCCGCTGACTTTGGGCGAGGCCGCGAGCGCCCAATCGTTCCAGCTCACGGAGGCCGGTTTCTACCAGCTCCGCCTGGCCAACGGACGTCTGAACGAAGTCGGCGTCAACCCCGATCCCAAAGAATCCAACCTCGACGTGATCCCCGACGATGTTCTGTCGTTGTGGCAAGGCAAGGGCGGCGAAGCTTCCCCAGAGACGGCAGCGGCGCCCGGCTCGCCGGCACCACGCGAGACGCCGCAGAGTCTCTGGTGGTATTTGTTGCTGTTCGGGCTCGCTTTTTGTATGGCGGAATCGGTTGTGGCCAGCCGTTACCTGGGGACGCAGCGGGAGGAATCGCGTCCTGTGCGCCCGGCGCCCGCAACAACCGCGGCCGAATCCAACACTAACTAACCAGCGCACCACGTCGAGTTGAACGGGTTCGGTGAAAACGGTAAGAAAGTTACCGATTCTGAACGAAGAACCAATCAGTTACGAGCAAAAACGGTAAGTTTGTTACCGATTTTGTGGCTCCGGCGGCGGGCCCGGGTTCAGGAACGGGAGGGCGATTGTGACGCGCCATAGGCTTTGAGAATCTCTTCGGCTTCGTGCCGATAGCGTAATTCGATGGCTTCGCGGCGACCGACAACGGTTAGTTCCTGAAGCTTTGCAGCTGCGACAATTTGATAGAAGGTCGAGAACAGCGAGATATAAAACCCGCGCCAGCCGTCCTGGAAACCCCTCCCTGTCACGTAGTGCGACCAAAACTCCCCCGCAGCCTTAACGAGCACAGCTACCGGCGTGATCCGTTCGCCTCGCTCAAATGCCTGTTGGGCTTCAATACTGGTATATCGATTGAGCTTCTCTAAGTACTGGTGTGAGTCCAAGTAAGCGAAGTGGGCGACGGCAAGACCCGGCTCAACCCTAAGTGCCATCATCCGGCTGCCGGGGACCAGGTGAAAAAAGTTGTGGATCGCGAACGTCGCCTTCACGCAGTGCTTCTTAAAGAAGCGGAGCTGTAGACTTTGGCGCGGGCCGAATCCGCTATGCTTCATGGTCGCGCCTAACATGTAATTCATCCAAGGAATCAACACCGCATCGGCATCCCCGCTGGACGCGATACTCAGGAGCTTCCTGCTGAGCGGAAGAGGGACAACCTCATCGGCATCCAGCACCAGGATCCAGTCCCCAGACGCTTGATCGAGGGCGAAGGCCCTGGCCGGGTCGGCGAACCCCACGCGTTCGTGGAAAAAAATCTTCGCCCCAAACTCGCGTGCAATGTCCACCGTCCGGTCATCGCTGTGCATGTCCACGACGACGATCTCGTCAACCCAGGAGTGAACGGACCGTAGTGCGAAGGCTAGGTTCTTCTCTTCGTTCAGAGTATTGATCACTACTGAAATCCGGGGCGGCATGTGGTCCGATACTACTACAGTGGCAGGAAGGCGTCTGTGGCAGCAGACCGTCGGTTTTTCATCGGTCTCGGAACGGAGGAGAGTTACATGCCACGGCTTTGCTAGGATCAAGCGACCGACCGACGGCACAAAGCGACCGTCGGTCCTACTAAGCTTAGAACGCCAGCTTCAACCCGAACTGCACCACCCTCGGATTGTTCACCGTGTAGTTGATGTTGGAAAAAGTGGACGGTGAGGCAAAGTCCGCACCGTAACCATTGCCGCCGGGCGCTCCGAATTGCGGGTGATTGAACAGGTTAAAGAACTCCGCACGGAAATCGACCCGCATTCCTTCCCGCGGCACAAAGTGCTTGATGATCGAGAAATCCGTGTTCACAAAATCGGGACCCGAGAGCGGTGTCCGATTGGCGTTTCCGAGTTGGCCCGCCGCCGGTTGCGCGAAGCAGGAGGGGTTGAACCACTCGGACAGAGTCGGGTGGCTCAACACAGGATTGCATATCTGATTCGGCCGGATCAGGCTTTGCGCATTGGTGTTCACGAGGCCCGCACCGGATGAGTTGTTGCTATCGACGATAAAAATGGGAAACCCTGAGGTGGCTTTTTCAATCACGGTCAGTTCCCAGCCTCCGCCGATGGCGTTGGCCACCGGGTTCCAGTTGCTTCCCCATTTCTTGCCTTTGCCGAATGGCAACTCATAAATGACGCTGGCGGTGAAATCGTGATTCAGGTTGATCTGCGAGAGTCCCCAATCCAGGTTCTGCCAATTCGGAAGAGGGAAGTAGGTCGCGCCGATGATGCTTCCTAACCCGTCGCTGAAACCTGTGTCATAGGCCCGTGAATAGGTATACCCGATGAGCGCGTAAATGCCGTAGCGCGAGCTCTTGGTCTCGGCCTTGATCTGGAGCGAATTGTAGTGCGCCCTTCCTGCGTCATAAATGCTGGCGATATCGGAAAACGGGAACGCGGTATAAGGCACGCCGAAAGCCGCCCCGCCCGGACCGCATCCCAAGGTATATCCCGCCGTTCCGCAGCCGCTGGGAGATCCCACGTTGACGTCATTGCCGAACACCAGAATGTGAGAACTGCGGGAACCGGCATAGCCGGCCGTCAAGACGATATGGCCGGGGATCTCCTGTTCCACATTCACGTTGAACTGTTGAATACGGCCCTGCTTGAAGTTCGTATTTTGGGCCAGGATGGTGCCTTCGAAATCGGCGGGGTTGGGGGGAGCAGTGAAGATGGGAAATCCCGCCGCCATGGTGCTGGGCAAGGCAAACGATTCCGCGTAGTACGGCGGATTTTGCCAGAGGCCTTGCGCGCCCTGGTTCCAGGAGGAATCGTGATAGATGCCATAACCCCCGCGAACCACGGTATTGGCGCGTCCGAAGGGTTTCCAGGCAGCGCCGATGCGCGGTTCCAGAGCGGTCCAATCCATCTGAATGCCGGCGCGAGAATCGGCATTCTGACCGGCAACCAAGAACTCTCCGGTGGCTGGATCAAAATCCGAAATGCGATTGCCCACTTCGGTCTGGGGTGGCATGATCGCCCACGCCAAACCCAGGTTCAAAGTTAAATTCTTGCTGATGCGCCAATCATCCTGGACAAATGGGCGGTAAAGTTTCCAGCGGCGGCCGGTGTTTCCGCCACCGAATTCCCGGTCGTGTATCGCGATGAACACCTGCCCGGTGAGGAGGTCAGCCTCCGCATTACCGGTGAACTGCCCGTCCATAATCCAAAAGCCATTGGGGAAACCGACCGCCAACGTATTCAACTGGTTCGCGCGAAAATTAAGGCCCGCGCGAATGTTGTGTTTGCCGCGTACCATGTCGAGGGAATCGGAAAATGTCCATACATTGGTTCCGCCTACGAATGGCGTATAGCCCCGATCGCCCAGCGACCAATAAGGGCTGGGCATCTCTACCGACGTCAGGCCGCAGCTATTGCCTCCCAAGTTCGCGCCCGGAATGCCGAGAGCCGCCGCGTAGCAACTGTTGTTTCCTTGTGACGTGATGTAATCGAAAATCCGGTTGAAACCCGCGCTGAACTGATTCACCGTGGTGGGCGAAAAAATGTGCGTCTCGGAAATAGCGGCGTTGCGGGCATGGTTGCCGATGCTCTGGTTGCTGGCAAATGCGCCTTGTTCGGCAAAGCCGGGGGCGCCGCCAGGCACGTAGGACTGAGCCTGATCGTAGCTGTAGCGAGCGAAGATCGTGTCTTTGGTCCCAAGGTTTTCGTCCAGGCGTATATCGAACTTACCTTCATCCAGTTTTCGGACCGGCTGGCTCACATAGTTATAGCCAAGAGCGGCATTGTTGGCGTTGGGCAAGGGATACAGGTTGATCAATTGCTGGCCAATTGGGTCGATCTGGCTTTGTGGAACAGTGAACGGGTTTGTGCTTGGCTGGCCGAAGGGATCGTGAGTAAAATCGCCATTCCTCATGGCGGTGGTCGGCATGACACCGGTAAAGGGAATCGCGTGGCGCTGATACTTTTCCTCGTAGTCGGCAAAGAAGAAGGTCTTGTTCTTCTTGATCGGACCGCCCACTGAAGCTCCGAACTGGTTCAGATTGAACTGTTCGGTGGACGCAGCGAAGAAGCTGCGGGCGTCCAGGTCGGTATTGCGCAAGAACTCGAAGAGGCTTCCGTGGAACTGGTCGCTGCCCGATTTCGTATTGATCAAAACGGTTGGCCCGCCGCGCGTTCCCCATTCCGCCGAGTAGTTATAGGTCAGGACTTTGAACTCTTGAATCGAGTCGATGGAAGAAAGAATCCCTATGGCTCCCGCCGTCAACTCGTTGTTATCAACGCCGTCCAACAGCCAATCGGTGCTATTGGCGCGGGATCCGCCCACCGAAAGTGAATAGGAGCCACGCGCCGAAGCTTCGCTGCTCGGACCGCCGGCAAAGAAACTGTTCGGATTGGTCTCCGTGGTGGTGCCCGGCGTTAAGGTGGCAAGCTGAACGAAATCGCGGCCATTTAGAGGCAGATCCGCGACCTGCTGAGTGGTGATTACCTGTCCGAGAGTGGCGTCGGCGGTTTGAATGGCTACCGGCGTGGCCGAGACTTCCACGTTGGTTTGCACGGTCGAGGGAGTAAGGCGGAAATCCAATTCACGGTGCTCGTCCACTTGCAGCCGGATGTCCGCCAGCGTGGCATTTTGAAAGCCTTGTTGTTCTACCTGGACGTTGTAAACAGCCACGGGGAGCAGCGGAATAATGTACTCGCCGGTTACATTCGTGTTGGTAGTCCGAGTCAATCCGGTGGCGGGAGCAGTGATCGTCACCTTTGCGCCTGGTACGGCCGCTCCAGTCGAATCCGTTACAGTGCCCGCGATACTTCCGGTGGCCTGTCCAAAGAGGAGTTGGCCCGCGAATGCCAGCAAGAAAATGAAGGCAGTACCGAATATCTTCTTACTGTGAATGGCATCGTGAGAAAAGACCTGCAGCGCCCTTGCGACTTTCATTTTTGTCTCCTCTATCTTTGGTGACCCGAGAACGGCCTCATGCGGCGGAACGAACAAAGTTCGACCTATAAATCCGGCCAGCGACTAGGAAGCGGATTAGCAGTAGTCTTGCCCGTTTTCATCGGTTTGTCAAGAAAAACCAGCCATTCGGGCGTTCCGGCACGCCCGCCACCAATGCGATATCCTTCAGATATTGGCGTTGGCCACGCGGCTGGAGGGGCCATGAGTTTCCGCGAACAACTGCACGCGTATATTGCGCAACTGGAACACCGCCTCCGCTGGAGCATCTGGCTGCGCGGCCTGGCGATTTTCACCGGCGGCGCCTTGCTCGCGACGTTGGTGCTGGTGGCTCTCGCCAACGCACTGGCTTTTTCACACGGGAGCGTGCCCGCCGCGCGGTTCATGCTGATCCTGGTTCTGGCCGTTGCCGCCGCAGGCGGGTTGGTATTGCCGCTGCGCCGTCTGACCCGCCACCAGGCTGTCGAAACTGCCGAAACCGCTTTCCCGCAATTCCAGCAACGCCTTACTACGTTCGCCGAACGCGATGGACACGATCCGTTTATCGAACTTCTGGCCGGCGACACCCTGGAGGTCGCGCGCTTCGCCGAACCCGAACAAATCGTTACCGACCGCGGTCTTTGGATTTCGCTCGGCTCGAGCGTAGGGGCGTGCGCCATTTTGATGTGGATGATTGCGGCGGGGCCCGGTTTTCTGGGTTATGGCGCCTCGCTGCTGTGGACCGGTCCGCACCGCGACAAACCGGCGCTTTACGATCTGCGCGTGACTCCCGGCGACGCGGTGGTGCGCCGCCACGCCGATCAGATGGTTTCGGCGATTCCGATCGGCCTGCGCTCTCCCACCGTCAAGTTGCACGCGCGGTTTCAAAGCTCGGGTAAATGGGAAGAAATTGCGATGCAGCCGCAATCGTTCGGCAGCTTCGCCGGCGGCTATGGATTTCTGTTTGGCGGATTACTGGAAAACGTCGAGTACTACGTAACTGCCGGCGCGATGGCGTCGAAGCACTTCAACATCAAGGTCACGGACTTGCCCGCAGTGAAGCAAATCCGCGTGACGTATCACTACCCTGCGTGGACCGGCATGCCGGCCGAAACCGAGGAGCGCGGCGGCGATCTGCGCGCCGTCATCGGCACCGAGGCGGAGCTCGCGGTCTCGACCGACCGGCCGCTCGAGGGCGGCCAGATCCAGCTCGATAACGGACAGAAGGTCCAACTCACCGGCGGCCAGAACAACGTGTATCACGCTACGGTCAAAATGGATCGCGATGGCGTGTACCACGTGGCCGGCGTGGAGCAGGCGCAGCCTGTTCGCGTCAGCGAGGATTTCTTCATCGAGGCCCGCAAGGCCAATCCGCCGCAGATTTCGTTGGTGCGTCCAGGACACGGCGACTACCACGCCAACCCCATCGAAGAAGTGACGGTTGCCGCCAAGGCCACCGACGAGTACGGCCTCAAGGACGTCGCGCTGCACTACTCGATCAACGGCGGGCCTGAGACTACCGTGGATGTGCTCCATCAAAACGGCGACAAACAGGCGGAGGGTTCGACGACGATTTCGCTGGAGGCGTTCAAGTTGGTTCCGGGCGACCTGGTGAGCGTCTACGCTACCGCGAAAGACGCCAACGCCGAATCCCACACCGACATGATCTTCATCCAAGCCGAGCCATTTGAGCGCGAGTTTTCGCAATCGCAGCAATCGGGCGGTGGTGGTGGAGGCGGCGGTGGGGGCGGCGATCAACCCGCGCAGATCTCGCAGCGGGAAAAGGAAATCATCTCCGCCACCTTCAAACAACAGGGAGACAAGAACTCGACCCAACAGCAGGCCATTGACATTGCGAAACTGCTTTCGCAATCGCAATCCACCTTGCGCGATCAGGCCGTCACGCTGGCGGGCCGGTTGGAGGCTCGCGAGTTGACGGGTGCAGTGGAGGCGATCGGCGAATTTCAGAAAGACATGCTGGCGGCCTCGCAGGCCATGGCTCCGGCGGCTCAACAACTCGATCAACTGAAGTGGAAGGACGCGATCCCCAACGAGCAGAAGGCCCTGCAATACCTGCTGCGCGCCGAAGCGACGTTCCGCCAGATTCAGGTGGCGTTTGGAGCGGCGGGCGGGGGTGGTGGTGGCGGCGGCGCGGCGCGCGATTTGGCCGCTCTGTTCGATCTGGAGCTCGATACCGAGAAGAACCAGTACGAGACCCAGAAATCGATGGCCACGACTGAAGAACAGAAGGAACAGGAAATCGCCGACGCGCTGAAGAAACTGGATGAACTTGCCCGCCGCGAGGCAGATCTGGCGCAGCAGCAGCGCAACAGCGCCCAAACTGTCGAGAAGAAGTGGGAACAGGAGATGTTGCAGCGCGAGGCGGAGCAGCTCCAGCGGCAGATGGAGCAACAGCTCGGGCAACAAGGGCGGCAGGGCCAGCAGAGTAGCCAGGGTGGTTCGGCGTCCGGCCGATCCGGTGGACAATCCAGCGAACAAGCCGACGCCAGCGGCGCCAATGCTCAATCCGCGGATGAAGCCGCGGAAAGCCGTCAACAGGCGGCCCAGCAGGCGCTCGAGCGTTTGCGCCAGGCCAATGAAGACATGCGGCGCGCCGCTTCGCAAAATGCCAGCTCGGCCGATGCCCGGCGCGCCGCCGACCGTTTGCGCGAGGCCACCGATCTGCTGGGCCGCATGCAGCAGCAGGATGCCGGCAGCCGTCTCGGCGCGATGGCGCAGACGGCCGATCAGCTGGCAGCGCGCCAAAAACAGCAGGCTGATCATGTGCGCCAGTTGATGGCTCAGTTGAATGCGGATAAGGCAGCCGGCAAGCCGCTGAAGTATCCGACGGCCGAGGAAATCGACAAGATGGTGAATGATCGCCAGCAGGTGTCCGATGACCTGGCGCACCTCACCCAGCAAATGCGCACTGAGGCCCGTGAACTCGCGCCCACGCAGCCGGGGGCTTCCGGCAAGCTGCGAACCGCGCTCGATGGCTTAGACGAAAACGACCTGGGCACGCGCATGCAACGCAGCTCGGATTGGCTGCGCGGAGGCCAATTCTCCGATCCGCTCGAGACCGCCCTCACCAATGATCTGCAAAAGCTCGGACAACAGGTGGGCGACGCGGCGCGCGCCCTGGGCACCGCACAGCATACGTCGGAGGATGCTGCGATCAACCGCGCGATGGACGATCTGTCGCGCCTGCGCGATGAACTTGCCGGCATGGGCGGCCGGCCGAATTCTCAACCGGGGCAGGGGCAGGGTCAGTCCGGCCAGCCCGGCGGGCAGCAATATCAGCAGGGCCAACTCAACCGCAACCCGCAAGCGGGGCAAGGCGGGCAATCCGGACAGACAGGGCAGCAAGCGCAAAATGGCCAAGCCGGTCAAGCCGGCGGACGCCAGGGTGGTCCGGTGGGCGATCGCTACGCCGGCGCGGTGGGCAACCCGGCCGGCGGCGCTGGTCGCGATCGCAATGTGTATGGGGGCATCGATACCGGCAACACACGCATCGAGGGTCGCGCGGTCGCGCCGTACACAGGCCCCGCTCCAGCCGATACACAGCGGGAGATCGAGCAGGGCCTAAACCTTCTCAACGGGGTTCGTGCGGTGGTGAAGGACAGCCCGGAAGCCAAACAACAGTTGCAGTCGCTGATCGACCAGATGCGCAATCTCGATCCCAGCCGTTTCCCGGGGAATCCGGCGTTGGTGGAGCAGATGCGGCAACAACTTGTCAGCACCGTGGACGCGCTGGAATTGCAATTGCGCCACCAGCTCGATGCGAAGCAGGGAGGGACCATCCGCAACGCCGACCCGACCAAGGTGCCGGCGGGTTATCAAGATTCCGTTGCGGAGTATTACCGCAAGCTCTCGGGCGCGGGCCGGTAGCTACCCACGCAGGAACTGCTGCAATTCCGCCAGCGTTTCCTTGGGGGCGCTCTCTTGGAGCGAGTGGTTTCCGGGGAGGCCCTTCCCGCTGACGTTGACGCCCTCGTCCTTCCAGATCGTCAGCACGTCGTAGAGTTTGCCCATCGCGCCGTTGGCGGCCCACAGTGTCAGCAACGGGCATTGGATTTTCTTGCCCGCCTTGATATCGGCCTGGTCGTATCCCAGATCGATCGAGGCGGAGGCGCGATAGTCTTCGCACATGGCGTGATTGGCGGCGGGTGTCCTGGTGCGCAGATATTCGCGCTGCACGTCATCCGTCGTTCTCGCCAACTGCGCGGCCACGCCCTCGTCGAGTTCCTTCTCCGGCCCCGGCGACGGACGCAGGTAGTTGAACCAGTGAAAATAGGCACGGACGAAATCGATCGTGACGTGCGAGTAGAGATAGTGCGCGGGCACGATGTCGAAGACGGCGAGTTTGCGGACTTTGTCCGGATGATCGAGCGCCATTCTGCGGCCGACTCGCCCGCCGCGGTCGTGACCGACCATCAGGAAGCGATCATAGCCGAGGTGCTTCATGACCTCGACGCCATCGAGCGCCATGGCGCGCTTGGAGTAGTTGGCGTGGTTGTCGCCGTCCTCGGGCTTGCTGGAATCGCCATAGCCGCGAAGGTCGCACATCACCAGCGTGTAATCCTTGGCCAGGTCGGGCGCGATGAGCCGCCACGTGATCAGCGATTGCGGCGCGCCGTGGAACATCAGCACCGGAGGTCCGGAGCCGCCGATCACCGTGTTGATCTCGGCGCCGGTGGTCTTGATCCGCTCGTTGCGGAAGCCAGGCGGGAACAGGCGCTTCCATGCGGGGTCGCCGGCATCGGCGCGCGCTTTCGGCGCCAGTAATGCAGCGGCTCCCGCGGCCCATGCGGTCTGTTCGAGTAAGTGGCGGCGAGTGGAGGTCGGCTTCTCTTCGGCCATCACAGTCTCCTTTGGGTACTCGTCATGATATCAGTTGGATTTAGCTTCGCTCCAGCTTGATCGTGTAATCGTTCCACTCCACGATCTTGCGATCTTTGAGGAAGAATACGCCTACGCCGTGCCACGAGCGCAAACCGCCGCCGGTGAAGTGGTCGATTCGTTCATTAAACACCATGGGCCCTTTTGCCAGCGTTTCCAGGATTTCAAATCGCTCGACGCGGTCGAGAAAGCTGCCGATGCGAGTCGTGACGGCTTGCCGGCCCTTATTGGGCTCCTGAGTTTCCGACATCCGGTATGAACCGTTGTCCGCGAAAAAGGACATGACCTTGTTCAGGTCGTGCCCGGCGAAGGCCGCGCAGAAATCGCTGACGACCTGTGCGTTGGCCTTTTCCTCGGAGCTCCATTCGGCCGCATGCAAGCGTCCGGGAACACAGGCTAACCCAAGAATTCCGGCGCTGACTCCGGTGATCGCGCCGCGACGAGTCAATGGATCGGTGGAGAGTTTCATTTTCGCCTCATCGGTGAGTGTATCGTATGCGGCAACTGTTTGGACTTTCCTTCACCACCGCAATGTGGGACAATCTCTCATGTTTCGGTAGGGTACGGCCTGATGGCTGAAGAAACCACCGCAAGTCGCCTGGCTTTGGACGTTGACCGCTCCGGAGATCACATTATTGTGCGATGCCGCGGCAAATTGGTAGCAGGCGTCACTGACGTACTCCACAGCCAGGTCAGCCAACTCATTCCTGGCGCGAAAAAAATCGTTCTGGACTTGACCGAGCTGACTCACATGGACAGTATGGGGCTGGCTACGATCGTGCGCCTCTACGTTTCCGGCAAATCCGCGGGCTGCGAGTTAGAACTCATCAACCTGGGCCCACGCATTCGGCAACTTCTCGGGATTACCCACCTGTTGCCGATCTTATCCAGTATCGGCCGAACCGGCATTCCTTATATGTAGGCAGGGGATCGCGGCGGCGCGCTCGTGCGCAGCGCCGCTCTAACTGGTACAATTTCGCACATGGCCGATCTGGCCGCGCCAGCTATTCGCGTTCGTTCGCGGCACTCCGGGGTAGTTCGCCTCACACACTGGATCACCTTCTTAGCCTTCATGGCCCTACTCGTAACCGGGGTGGAGATTCTCATCTCTCACCCGCGCTTTTATTGGGGTGAAACCGGGAACGTAATGACTCCTCCGCTATTCCAACTGCCGATACCATCCTCCCGGGCGACAGTCCCCACCGGCTATGGCTACGTGCTTCCCGACCAAAACGGCTGGAGCCGCTATCTCCATTTCCAATCTGCCTGGGTCGCGGTATTGACTGGCCTGCTTTACGTAGTCTTAGGATTGGTAACGGGCCATTTTCGAAAGAACCTGCTCCCGGGTCGCGGCGATGTCTCCTGGAAGGGCCTGGCAAAGGTAATCGCCCAGCATCTGCGCCTGAAACCGGCGAGCGGAGACGAGACTCAGTCGTATAACGTGCTCCAGCGGCTCACGTATCTGCTGGTGGTTTTTGTTCCGTTTCCGCTAGTGATCTGGACGGGCCTGGCGATGTCGCCCGCCATCGCGTCGGTGTTTCCCGCCGCCGTCGCCGTTTTGGGCGGGCAGCAATCCGCGCGCACCATACACTTTTTCGTGTCTGTATTCCTGGTACTCTTCCTCTTAGTTCATGTCGTTATGGTTTTTATGGGCGGATTTCGAGACCGGGTACGCGCGATGATCACCGGGCGATCGGCGCCGGAAATGGAGTAAGTATGACCACTGTCTCCAGACGTAGACTCATCACTGGGGGATTAGTTACCGCGGCGGGCGCAGCAGGCCTCGCGGCGGCTGCGAAGATCGCCCAGCGGTACGGACTCATCCCGCCGGATGGCAGCGGCCTGTACGGGCCGGGTGAAACACTGACTTATGCCGCGCAGCGTCTATTGACTCGTCACTCACGCGCGCGCGAGTTCACTGCCAGCCAAATCTCCAAACCTCCGTTCGCCAACGAAGTCGCGCCCTTGAGCGAAGCGTTCCAGCGCTTGCAGAAGGGAGGGTTTGTGGATTGGCGCCTCACTGTCGATGGCATGGTAGCTCGCCCCGCATCTTTCTCACTCGCAGAACTTAAGAGCTTTCCCTGGAGCCAACAGATCACTCACCTGGCATGCGAGGAGGGCTGGTCGTATATAGCCGAGTGGCGGGGTGTGCCCCTGTCTCACATCCTGGACCTGGTGGGCACACTTCCTCACGCGCAGTATGTCGTCTATCGTTCGATTGAACACGGTTGGTGGGACAGCCTCGACATGGCGGACGCCTTACACCCGCAAACGCTCGTCGCCCACGGGATGAATGGCGGTGAGCTTCCCGTTCCATTCGGCGGACCGCTGCGGATGCGCGTTCCCCGCCAACTCGGCTATAAGAACGTCAAATACCTCACGCGCCTCACCGTTACCGATAGCCTCAAACAGTTCGGCAAGGGCTTGGGCTCGTCATCTCCCGAAGCTGGATACGCGTGGTACGCCGGCATCTGAGCGTGGACGAGGGCAAGCAATTAACTATTTGGCAGCGCTGGATTCGCCAGCCACAGAAGATCTGGTTGCGCAGAGCGCTCTTTCAAGCCCACTTGTGGAGCGGCATCGGCGTTGGGCTGTATGTTCTCATGATCAGCGTGACCGGAAGCGTGCTGGTGTACCGCAATGAGCTGTACCGAGCCACCACGCCCGAGCCGATCATTTCAAAAGCTTCCGGGCCACGGCTGACTGACAATCAACTTACCCAAGCCGCCGGGCGCCAGTATCCGGGCTACCGCGTCCTGAAGCTCGTGCGGCCTCGGAATCCCGATCAGGCGGTGGATGTCTGGCTACAGCGCGGCGGTAAGATCCGGAAGCGGCTGTTCGATCCCCGGACAGGCAGCGATCTCGGCGATACCGTGCCAATGGGCATCTGGCTTGTGTCCGAACTTCTCGACCTGCACGACAATCTGCTCGGTGGCATGACCGGCCGTAACATCAACGGCGTTGGCGCCGTGGCCGTACTCGGGCTGGCAGTGACCGGACTGGTGATTTGGTGGCCAGGCGCCAAGACCTGGCGGCGCAGCCTGACCCTGCCGCGCGGCGTGGGATGGAAGCGGTTGACCTGGCACCTGCACAGCATGATTGGCTTCTGGAGCCTGGCATTTACGGTTATCTTTGGGCTCAGCGCGATCTATCTGGTAATTCCGGATTTCGTCCAGGATCTAGCCGACCGGATTGAACCTCCCACTGCGGCTAATGCCGGCAAGCGTATCAGCGACCAGGTGATCTATTGGCTCGCTTACTTGCACTTCGGCCGCATCAACGGCATTGGGATTCCCTGTCACGGTCCTGGACTCTGCGATCAGGCGACCAAAGCGGTTTGGGCGCTATTCGGACTGGCACCGGCAGCGATGTTTGTGACTGGCGCCATCATGTGGTGGAACCGAGTGCTGCGCCCCCGGCAGGCACGCGCCCGCCGGCAGACTGGCTCCGCTGCTGTGACTGCATCTTAATCGGGTTCGCACCGGGCCGGAGTCCCCACCTTCCGGTTAGTATCCAGAGCTATCCCGGGACCTCTGGTACTTTTAATCGAAATGCCTTGCCTCCATGATGGAGTTGCGACCCGGATTGAGGATCCGGTTCTAATTTGAGATGAGTCAGGAGGAAACCCAGTATGTGGAATAAACGACCCGAAGAAGAGCTCACTAAGAGGTTCGAATCTCCAGAGGCAGGTATCAACCCGATAGCTGAAATGCCGAACGAAGTTACTTCGGAGAGTACAACGATGTTAACTACAGCCGAGCCGCCACGCAGAGGCACCGCGGTGATCGGCAAAGGAGTGAAGATCGTCGGTGAGATTTACACCAGCGAAGATTTACTGATCGAGGGCTTCGTCCAAGGAAAGGTGGAGGCGCTCTATCAGAAGGTGACGGTGGGTCACAGCGGTACGCTGCACGGCGATGTGCAAGTCCGTGAATTGGACGTGCAGGGAACCGTCCAGGGAAATGTCGAGGCCGGCGACCGCGTCGATGTTCGCAAGGATGCCACGCTGATCGGCGATGCTAAAGCGGCCCGGATTGTGCTCGAAGATGGCGGCTACTTCAAGGGCAGCATTGATATCGTGAAGCCGGACACCGCCTCCAAGCAGCGAGCAGCCTGACGCGCGATGTAACTACTACGGTATTCGGCAGGTGAAGTTCGCGGCGTCGTCGATGCTGCCTGAACCGTTGTAGTGCGCTACTTGCGGGTACGGGCAGAGCGGCCTGGTGCGCATGGCGCCGCTGGATGGGTTGCCATCCATCTTGTACTTCGTCGCAACGATCCTGTCCGGAGCTGTGCCGCTTTCGACCCAGCGCTCCAACGCCGTAGTGATCGGCTCTCGAAAACTGTTTGGTCCCGGCCCACCGCCGCAATGTTGCATACCCGGGACCATGTAGAGGCGGGAGAACTCCCCGGTCTTCGGACCCATCTTCGATTGAACCTGGCGGTAGTAGTTCACGGTGGCTAGCGGGGGAACTGCCGCATCGCTCCATCCGTGATAGAGAATGAGCTTCCCACCCCGATCCCTAAAAGAGCTCAGGTCAGGGTTCGTGGCATTGGCCAACGCCGCGGGACTGTCATCAAACGCCTTCACATCGCGGTCGAAATTAAAGTTCTGCACATTCCAGCGCGGGTCCGGCGGGAGAAAACTCGCAAAGAAACCCTCGGCGCGGACGGAAGAAGAACCCTGGCGGGTGTCCGTTCCAGTGATCCAGCTGGCCCAGGCGTTTGCCACGCCAGTCTCGCCGCCCGGTTCGTAACCGGGTAGGATCTGTGCGCCTTTGGAAGTGTGCGGCCCGGAGTAGATCTTCTGAAGCGCGGTCACCTGAGGCTGAGTCAGACAAGCGTCGTTTTCGGGACCCTTGCACAGCAGCACAGAGGGATCAAACTTGCATTTGGATGGTTCATCAATGACGCCGTCCTTCAGGCCGTCGCGCGCATCACAAGCAGCCAGGGTGGCGGCTTCAATGGCCGGGAGTTTGGCGGCGGGGAAATGGCTTCCGGGCTCGGCCGATAGAGCTTCGCTCACCCACACCATCTCCAGTTGCAATCGGGTTCGGAAATTCGAAGGCGCGCCCGCCAGCACACCGTTGTAGTCCGCCGGGTAGCGCTGCACTTCCATCAGCGCTTCGCGGCCGCCATTGGAACAACTGTCGAAATACGAATACTTCGCGTCGGCTCCGTAGAACGCCTGAACAATCGCCTTGGCGTGGATCGCCGTTTCGTGGATTGCCCGGTAGAAGTAGTCGATGGCTTTTTCGGGATGGTCCTTGCCGAAGGAGTAGTCGTCTCCCGCGCCCCTGTGTCCGGTGTCTGTGGAAGAGGCGGCGAAGCCGGCCATCAGCGCATTCGCCAGCCCATGGGCGTTTGGCGTATAGGTGTATGTGATCGACCCGGCCGAGCCGCCGTTGCCGACGCCCATATACTTGCCGTTCCATCCGGCCACCGGCAGCCACACTTCGAACTCGATATGGGAATCGCTGGACGGTTGGGCCACGCCCTGCACCCGGCAAAATGCGGGCAGCGACTTGTAAAGCGCCAGAGCAGCGGGGTTGGGGCCGCGGCCCGGAGGCACGAACGAACCGGCGGCAACCACATCCGCCGCGGTGATACTGGCGTTCGCCAATTTCAGCGAAGCGAGGCCATCGCAGGTGGCGGCGCCAACGGGAAGAGAGAGCAGGATGGACCACAATCCGGACCGCGCGAGTGTTTTCGCCTTGCGCATGGTTGTTCCTTTCTTACCGGCTCTTAAGCCATCATTTGATCTTCTTCATCCAAGCCAGGATGGGCGCGGAGACTGTCTTGTCCGGAGTATCAATTGAAAACACGATCGACATGTGGCTCTCCCCCTTGGCGAACAGAAGCGTAGGACAATGAGCGGGTCCCTCTTTACAGAGCTCGTCGTGCAGCATCTGGTTGAACAGAACGATGCCTCTGTTGACGGCGGTATCGGCGCCGGGGTCGAGCTCCGCATTGGCCAGCAATATCTTCACTGAGGTCTTTTTGAGTTCGGGAAGACTCGATCGCGACAGACGCGTGGCTGCATCCTCGGGAGGACCCCCAAATCCCGGAGGCGGACCGCCTGCCCCGCGGCCCGTGCTCCCGGCAGGCGGGCCGAAGCCCGGATCGGGGCCACCGGGTTGCCCGGCGGTGCGGCCGGGAAGCGCACCGTCCGAAGCCAGCGCTCCACCTTTCGCGCCACACGTCTTGCCGGCGTCGGCCAGAATCGCGAAGGGGTTCGTTCCAGGAGGAGGCGGCGGCAGCTCCAGCGGGGCAATGTTAAACGCGGCCGGCGACATGAAGATGACGCCCTTCACGCCCACGCCCTTCGGACCCCACAGTTCGGGCCGGCCGATATACGTGCCCAGCGGCATGTTTCCGGCGGAGTGAGCCCAAATGAACATGCGGTCCGGGTTTCCGTGGTATTTGGCGATGTTAGCTTCGACCCACTGGATCATCTGCGAAATGTCCTTCGCGCCGGCGTCCCAGCCCTGGCCGAAATGCCGTTGCATGTTGACGCCAACCATCCCGTTCTTGGTGGCCCAGCGTCCAATGTTGTCGTAGAACGCGTTCGACTCTTTATTCTGCAGCTCGATCTTGTTGCCGCCGCCTCCCGGGACGTAAATCAAAACCGGTCGCGAACCAGCGCCCTTATCTGCCGAAAAGATGTCGACCACATCTTTTGGATTGGGGCCGAAGGAGACATCACGCACCACTGTGATGCCCGGATACAAGGGCGTGGCGCTTGAAGTAATGTCGTTGGCCGGCATGAGCGGGCGGTAAAGCTTGGCCGTGCAGGGAGGGTCCACGATATGCCCGATCTTTACCAACTGCTCCTCGATCTGCGGGGGAACCTGTGCTTCCGCCATGATCGCAGTCAGTGATACCGCCAAAACCAGACTCAGAACATGATGGCGTCTTCCGGTTGTTGTACTGTTTCGATCGAACATCGTTTGCTGATCTCCTTGGTTGCGAATGCTACCTGGATGCGCCATCCCAGTGCTCGACGATCTTTCCGTTCTTAATGCGAAACATGTCAAAAGTGAACCGATCATAGGTCTTGGTTTTGTCTTTGGGGTCGGGCGCCGCCTGCTTAAAAATAAAAGTAACCAGGTCGCCCTCTGCCACGATGTAGGCCGGCGGATTCTTCATATCGGAGCCGACATCATCGCTCGCGGGCTTAGGAAGAGTCTTCATGAACTTCACCAGGCCGTCTCTGCCGCCTGTAATGGTGGGATTGTGCTCCACGAAATCGGGCGCAATGTACTGTTCCATCAGATCAGGATTTCGCGGCTCGAATACGATGCGGTAGAAATCGGTGACGATCTTCTTGTTCAGAGCAGGGCCGCTCAGATATCCCTGCGCAAAGGCGGTCGCACCCGCCAGCAGAGCGATGGTACCCGCGATTTTCGGTAGATTCATAGTCAGCACACCAGTCGGCTAAGCCCCGGGGCCCAAGCCGGGTTCATGATACTCAGCGCCGCGATTGTGTGTCAACCGGCGGAACGTGCGCTAGAGGGAGTCAGGTGTGGGGCCAGCCCTTCCGGGTTGCGACCGCGCTTTCCGGTTTGCATCACAAATCACGAGGCGTATTTGGCCGCCTTCGTGGGGCAGACCGTCGTCTTTCGCGGTCTGCCAGGGCGTGCGAAGCGCGCCTTTGCTCCGCTGTGCGGCGCCGGCAGACGACGGAAACCGATCGTCTGCCCCACAGAGTTAGACCGGATTCTGTATGCGCACTACTCTAGCTGCTCAAAGGTGCGATTGAAGGAATTCCAGCACGCGGCGCTTGGCATCGGCGGCATCCTCGGGCCGGTAGCCTGCTCCCATGGCGCCGCCTAACAGCCGGACGAACCAGTTGGACGGGCGGTTCATGAAACTGTGCCCGGCTTCCGGATAGACCCTCATATCGTAGGGAATGCCGAGTGTGGGGAGCACTTCTTGCAACCGTTGCGCATCCTTGAGAAGCATCTTGTCGCGCCCGCCATAACTCGCGACCACGGGGCACAGTCCATTCAATTGTTGGGGTGCCTGGCCGTAGAACGGCGCGCTCACCTGGAACAGACCCGTCTTCCCCAACAGCAGAGCGAATCCGCCTCCCATGCACAAACCCAGTACGGCGATTCTTTTGGAATCGACATAGTCGCGCTGAGCCAGCCAGTTTCGAGCCTGAATCAGGTCCTCGACTCCCCTACCGCTGCCGGCCCGCATATCCTTCATCACTTGTCGCACGCAGGAAAACCAGGGCCCCCGGTCGAAAAGATCCGGCAGCATCACGGCATATCCTTCCACCGCCAGTTCGTCGGCAATGCGAGTCATCTCTTCGTTCATTCCGAACACTTCGTAGATAAACAGAATTCCGGGAACTCGATGCGACACTTTCGGGCGGCTGAGATAAGCGCTCATCGCGAAACCATCCGCACAAGCGAATGTGTCCTGTGACCGGATCAATTCCGGAACTGCTGGTGAGTTCAAGATCGTCTCTTGCTTCTTTTGGCTCCGGCGGCGTTTAGTCGGTCTTCGTTCGCCGGCGGTCGACTCGTAGCAACAAGAATGCTCCCACGGCCACAGCTATGGCGCCGTAAACCGCCCATCGAATCTGACCGGTCATGAAGCTGCCCGGCAGAACGTTAATTCCTTGCAGAAACCAGATCACGCCAAACAAGACCAACAGAACGCCGATGATGTTCCCTGCGATTCTCATTCGTCCTCCTGAAGCCGGGAGCGTTCAAGCCTGATAGACCACTGAGCCGCCAACCACCGTGCGCACGATCTGAATGTCCTTGATCTTCTCTTTGTCCACCGTGAACAGATCATCCGAGAGCACGACGAAATCGGCGAGTTTGCCGGGCGTGATCGATCCTTTGATGGGTTCCTCATGCGAATTGTACGCGCCATTGATGGTGTTCACGCGCAGCGCTTCCTCGACACTAATGCGCTGGTTCGCGCCCCAAGTCTGGCCATCCCAACCGGTGCGAGTCACCATCCCCTGGATCGCCATGCGCGGATCGAACGGTCCGGGAGGGAAGTCGGAGCCAGCCGCAACTTGCACGCCGGCATCGAGGAAGGTGCGGTAGGCCATCGACCGCTTCATGAGCTCTTCGCCGTAGAAGCGGAACTTGTCGGAGTTGTAATAGGCATACGAGGTGAAGGCCGCGGGGACAATGCCGGCCGCCTTGATGCGCCGCACCAGGTCGTCGTTGATCAAGGTGCAGTGGGTGATCTTCGGACGCGCATCGGCTCGCGGAAACAAGCGCTGCGCGCGCTCCACGGCCGTCAGCACCATGTCGATCGCCACATCGCCATTGGCGTGGCAGTTCACCTGAATGCCCGCGCGGTGTACCCGTTCGATCCATTTATTGAGATCGTCCTGGGTCTCCGTGACGTTGCCCTTGTAGGGCGGCGTCACACCCGGATAGGGCGTGCTGAGCGCCATGGTGCGTTCGGAGAACGATCCGTCCACGGTGTGCTCCGATGTGGCTCCCAGCCGGATCCACTCGTCGCCGAAACCGGTCATGATGCCGCCCGCGATCATCGACTCCAGCACCTTGCCGCTCGACTCGTAGCTCACACGGTGCAGCAGATCCCCGCGCGCCCGCACCTGCTGCAGAGCCGCCAGATTGCCGCCTTCGTGGTGCACGCTCGTCACGCCATAACGCACGAACTGTTTAGAAATGTAGGCCAGCCCGTCGCGGTCGCGCTGCAGCAGTTGCTCTTCGGTAAAGACCGGGCGCTTGCCGACCCTGCTGAGCGCGATCACCGCGCGGTCGGTGACCCGTCCGTTGAGGTCGCCATTGGCATCGCGGTCGAAAGTCCCGCCGGACGGGTTCAGGGTGTTCTTGTTGACGTCCGCCATGGCGAGAGCTTTGCTGTTGTAAAACGACGTGTGGCCGCCGCGGTGGTGAACCGCGACGGGATGGTCCGTCGAGACCTGGTCCAAATCGTGAACGTTGAGTTGCCGGTTGTCTTTTACCTTGGTGTCGTCGAAAAAATAGCCTTCCACCCACATTCCCGGGGGAGTCTCGCGGGCCTTCGCGCGGAGCTTGTCGACAATGCTGGCAATCGTCACGAACTCTACGACGAACGGGTTGCCGACCGCAACTTCGTAGAGCAACATGTTGCCGGGTGCGTGATTGTGGCAATCGATGAATCCGGGTACCACGGTCATCTGGCGGGCGTCGAACGTCTGAGTGCTCTTGCCGATGAGCGCCCGAATCTCGGCATTGCTGCCCACTGCCGTGAACCGGCCGGCTTTGACGGCGAAGGCCTCTGCTCTCGGCACCCGCGGGTCGACCGTGTAGACTTTGGCGTTGAACACGACTAGATCGGTGTCGGTACCGTCAGCGGCAGCCGCAATGCGTACCCACGGCGCACTCACCATACCGGCAACGCCCGCTCCGGCGAGGCCCAGGAATCCTCTACGTGTACGGCGGTCGATGCTCATGGTTCCCAGCATTGTATCGTGTGGGATGAGGCTTGGAAACCGGGACGGAGCATTTCGGAGTAGACGAAGGTCAGCATCAAAAAGATCGCGCGGCTTTGGAACAATGGTGCCTGATGAGCGCGTCCAGTCCCACCATTCGTCTTTTCAGGAGGCTGCCGATGCTGGCAGCCTTTCGTAAAGAAGCTCCCACACCGTCCTTATTGGTGTTTATAGCGCTGCAGTTGCTCGATGTGCTGAGCACCATCGTCGGGATCCGCCTGGGCGCGAGTGAAGCCAGCATCTTCGTTGGCCGCATCCTGAATTACGGTCCCATGGAGGGTTTGCTCGTTTCCAAGCTGATGGCCGTCTTACTGGTGGCCGCAGCCTTAAAGTTCCATCGGCCCAGGCTGGTGGTCTTTTTGAATTACTGGTTCGCGGCCGTGGTGAGCTGGAACCTGGTGATGATTGTCATCACAGAGTTGGGCGCGCACCGCTAGTAATTTGTCCCGTCGGCTTCGAAAGCGCGGCTAACGCCGCTAGTGCAGCAGCAGCTTCTGCACCCGCCAGTTGGAAGTTTCCGCGGCATAGATCTCATGGTCCGAAGGACAGGCCAGCGCGTGTGCACCGGAGAACTCACCGATATTGCGCCCCGATCGTCCAATCACACCGAGCACCTTGCCATCGAGCGCGACTTTGAAAATGCGGCCCGGAAACGTGGACTCACCCACAAACAGAACCTGATTCGGGCCGGGTGTGATGCACAGCGAATTCGGCGCTCCGATCGCCTGCTTCAGGCGGTCGCCGGTAGGTGTGGCGCCGTTCACCGCGCGTGATTTCGGATCTGGCGGTACATCGATCGTGAATATGCGCTTCAGATTGCCGTCGGTGTCGAAGACTTGGATGCGATGATTCGTGCGATCGCCCACGTAAATGTTGTCTTGCATGTCGATGGCGATGGAGTGAGGGATGTTGAACTGGCCGGGCGCCGACCCTTTTGATCCCCACGACTTCACCCAATTGCCGTTCTTGTCGATCTTGGCTACTCGCGAATTGACGTAGCCATCCGTTATGTAAGTGTTGCCTTGCGAGTCCCAGGCAACGTCGGTCGGCTGGCGAAACAAACCATCCACCGGCGGCAAAGGCGGATCGGGATGTCCCAACGGTTCCGCGCCATCCGCGGCCTCCTGCCGCCGCCCAAACACCCAGACGACGCGTCCCTGCGGGTTGAACTTGATCACCATGTTCGACCCTTTGTCGATCGCCCAAATGTTGTCGGCCTTATCGATGCGAACGCTGTGCGCCTCCGACCACGCATACAAACCCTTGCCGATCTCGCGGAGATAGTTTCCATTCTGATCGAACTCGAACAACTGCGCCGCGGCCGCGCCAAAAGCGGGACCAGTCGCGCTGTTCGAACGCGAGAAAACAAAAACGTGGCCTTTGGAATTGACTGCCACTCCAGGAACCTCACCGAAATTCATCCCGTCGGGAAGATTGGGATAATCCGGGACAGAGGTAAAGTGAAGCTCCGGCACGCTCTGCTGAGCCAGGGCGGGGCCAACGATCGCCACCAACGCGAAGCACAACCGTTTCATCGTCTCCTCACACGTTACTTGTTCGAACTATTTCTTTTTGAGCGGCGCCGGCCGGCCGAACTTCGACTCATCTATGGGAACGTTGACCTTGAAGTCCTTCAGCACGATCGAATCGCGCCCATCGAGCCAGGCGAATGTGATACGCGAGGGCAGCTTGATTCCGTTTATATCGCGATAGTCGGCGTAATCGATTTGCGTGGGAGTGCGGCCGATGGGCGATTTCCCGTAGCGCAGTTCCCGCAGGAGCAGGCCGGTCTGCCGGTCGAAGTACAACGTGACGAGCAAACCGCGCGACCCAGTGCCCTGCACGACATTCACGCTGTGTGTCTTGCCCAGTTCCACATCCTTCTGTAATGACGATTGGCTGGAGGGGGCCGGGAGATCGTCGATCGAGGTCGGCGGACCGGTTTTCAAATTCGTGAGAGTCTGCTTGATCTGCCCGGGAAAGGACAATTGCGCGTCGAACCTGGCACCATCCAGGTCGCTACCGCTTAGCTGATATTCGCCCAACACCGTGAGTGGTGTGCGCACCCAGCCGGTCTGTCCGTTGAAGGTGCGGATCTGGTCACCGCGGCCGGTCTCCTCCTTAAACAGAATGATGGTGGCGCGCTTGTCCGGAAACTTCGCTGCAATTTCCACGTCGCCGCCCCCGCCGAAGCCTCCGAAGCCCACGCTCGTCCCCCTGGCGTCGAAGCTGGTGAGGCCCGCCAAGCGTTGCGCCCCGCCAGAGGCTTCAATGAACTTGTCCAGAATCGACTCCGGAGAAGGCAGCCCGGGAGTCTTCGTAATGATATCGTCCGGGTCCAGACTAGGCATGCCGTAGAGGATCGCCATCGTCGGCGTGACCAGGGGCGTGTCGCGGTTGCGATGGCAGGTCCAACAGGTCACTAGTTGGACTCCCTTGAAGTTGTCTCGATTGATCGTGGCCACCATGGTGACCATTCTCCGCGCCGTCACCTTCCTCGGCGTGTCGGCCGCCCAATCTACGCGGTCCGTGCCGGCGTTGGCGTGACAATCCGAGCAATCGAACTGGAGAGCGGCTGTCATGATGCCCATCGTCTCCATGAAGTCATCTACCGGAATTCCCTTCAACACCTGGACATTCTTAAAGACCTGGTCCGACAAAAGCGGCTTGTCTGCCGGCTGCTGCTGTGCGATCGCTACGCTGGCGCCTGCAACCGCGATGGCCATCACGGCGAGTCTGGCTTGTTTGGACAATAAACTCATCTGTTGTTCCTTCTGGGTAAGTATCCCTCAGATTGTGCCACCGTAGGGACTCGGCGGGACAGGAGAACCCGTCAGATCGAATGGAAGAAGCCCCGCAGCGCGGGGTATAGCGAATGATACAGCCGATGTCCCTGCGCATAGACATTTTGTTCCCGAGTCCGCGGCTCTATCGACTCGATCTCATGAATGGCGGCCTTGCACACATCTTCGGTTGAACCGTATTGGCCGGTCCCCGCCAGGGCCAAGAGGGCGGCGCCGTAGGCGGAACCTTCCTGAGTTTCGAGGACCGCCACGCGCTTGCCGAACACGTCCGCCAGCATTTGTCTCCAGAATGCGCTGCGCGCCCCACCTCCGGAAACACGCACCGATTCCACCGTCCCGCTGAGCTCCTCCACGATATCCAGGCAATCTTTCTGGCTGTACGAGACTCCCTCCAGCAGAGCGCGGATCAGATCGGCGCGGGTATGCTTCGCTGTCAGCCCGATCCAACCGCCGCGGGCCGACGCATCGAGGTGGGGCGTGCGTTCACCCATCAGGTACGGCAGCCAGAACAATCCGTCGGCTCCGGCCGGCGAGTTCGCAGCTTCCGTCGTGAGATCGTCGTAGGAGGCTCCTGGCGCCAGTTGGTTGCGGAACCACTGCAGGCTCAGGCCGGCGCCCTGCGTCACTCCCATCACGTGCCAGGCGCCGCGCACGGCATGACAAAACGTATGCACCCGTCCAGCCGGGTCGTACGCGGGTGCGCGCAGGTGAGCG
>DATJAK010000020.1:0-49302 GCA_035516375.1 Bryobacteraceae bacterium | reverse complement strand
TTGATCTCCGTGTGCCTGTTTTTGGTCTTCTTCGCGTGGCTGCGAAACCAGGCGCAGGCATGGCTGACCCAAGCCGTCTTTCGGCGAGGCAGCGTAACCGACCTCGCGGCTCGTGTGCGCGACTGCCCGGCCTTCTCCGATGAAACCCACTACCTGGAATGGGCCGCGTCCATCATCGCCGCAGCCGTCAAAACCAGCGATTCCGAAATCGTAAGTCAGAACGAAGCGCTGGGCGCCACGGAACTACACCGTCCGGTTACCGCCAACCTCTACCAGAGTGCGCCCGATTGGGCCGAAGTCGTGATGCCCATACGGTTGGGGCCGGGTGAGGTGAAGCTGATTCTTCTCGGCCGCCGGCAGGGTGGGCAGCGCTACCTGGGAGAGGATCTCGACGCGCTGGCCGGAGCAGCCGCGGAAATCGCCAGCCACGTGGAATCGCTTCGCCGCCAGGAAATGACCCGCCTGGTGGCGCAGGCGGAACTGCGTGCGTTGCAGTCGCAGATCAATCCGCATTTCCTGTTCAACGCCCTGAATACGCTGTATGGAACCATCCCCCGGCAGGCGGCGGGCGCGCGCCGGATGGTCCTCAATCTGGCCGAAATCTTCCGCTATTTTCTGCAATCGGCTAAAACGTTGGTTCCGCTCGATCAGGAAATGCAGATCGTGCGCGCCTACCTGGAAGTGGAGCAATTGCGGCTGGGCGACCGGCTGCGCGCGGATATCCAAGTAGACGAAGCTGCGCTCGATACGCTGATTCCCATGCTTTCCATACAACCGCTGGTGGAAAACGCCATTAAGCACGGAGTCGCGCGGAGAACGGAACCGGGTTACATCCACATCCGCGGAGAGTTGGTGGGCGCGGAACTACGAATTGTGGTGGAGAACAGCGGCACCGGCTCCCCTGGAGAAACCAGCGGTACCGGAGTAGGTCTCGAAAACGTCCGCCGGCGGCTCGAAATCTGCTACGGACCGGATGCCACGCTGCGCCTGGATCTCAATCCCGAATTCGCCACGGCCGAGCTTTCCCTGCCGCGGGCCCGTGTAAGCGCCCGTACCTGAAAGCGCAGCGGCATACCCGCAATGGTCAGTACCCGTACCCTCTTAACTTTTGATAACAGGCCGCTGCCGCCGTTACCTTTAAAATAGAAGTTTGGTGACCCGGGTTTCGTGAGTTTCGATCTCATCGTAGGAATCGTTTTTCTCCTTGCACAGTTGCGGCTAGGGCTCCTCATTCGGAGACGAGTTCGCCGCCGCGGCGCGGCCACTGCCATCATGGCGGCTGCCGGCATCGTTCTGGCGGCAGGCTATGTCTGTTCGTACTCCGAAGTGGTCGGCTTGCTGCCACTGCCGCCGGCCATGGTGGCAACCGTCGGCGCTGTCACGATCTTCTACCTGCTGATCTCCGTGGCTGGGCTGATCATCTACACGGTGATCCAGCCCATTCTGAAGAAACTGAACACCGACACGGACCTAAGCCGGCGGCGTGCGCTCCAGGCTGCCGGAGGCGTATTGATGGCCTCTCCCTTGGCCGCGATCGCGTATGGCGCGCTGGTCGAGCGCACCAACTTCCACATTCGCGAAACCGACATTCCGCTGAAGGGGTTGCCGCAGGATCTGGACGGGTTGCGCATTCTGCAGCTCAGCGATATCCATCTCGGCCTTTTCTTGAGCGAGAAAGAACTCGCCCGCGTCATCGACGCTGCCCTGGAGCTTCGTCCCCACATCGCGTTTGCCACGGGCGATTTCATTTCTACGTTTGGCGATCCCTTGGAGGCCTGTATCCAGCAATTGGCGCGCATCAAGGCCGACGCAGGAATGCTTGGCTGCCTGGGAAATCACGAATACTACGCGCACGTCGAGCCGCTCGCCACCGAGCTGGCGGCGCGTGCGGGGATCCGGATCTTACGCGGTGAAGCGCAACAGCTCCGCTTCGGGAGCGCGGTAGTCAATGTGGCGGGAGTGGACTATCAGCGGGTTGCTAACAAGCCGCACTATCTCCGCGAGGCCGCCGGTCTGGTATATCCTGGAGCGTTGAATGTATTGCTGTCCCACAACCCCGACGTATTTCCAGTGGCAGCACGGCAAGGCTACCATCTCACGCTTGCCGGACACACCCATGGCGGGCAAGTAACCGTGGAAATCCTGGATCAGACCATCAACCCGGCGCGGTTCTTCACCCCCTACGTGCGCGGGCTGTACCGGTTGGACGAGGCCGCGGAATATGTCACCCGCGGCATTGGAACCATTGGCATTCCCGCGCGCATTGGCGAGGCGCCGGAGGTTACTCTGCTCCGATTGAGAAAGGCTTAGCCCTCCAAACCTGTGCGCTACCTCATCCTCAGCGACCTCCATGCCAATTGGGAAGCCCTGGAAGCCGTGATGCGCCATGCCCACGGCCAGTTCGACCGGAGCATCTGCTGCGGCGACCTGATAGGCTATGGCGCCGATCCCAATGTCGTGGTGGAATGGGTGCGCGCCAACTGCGTGGCTACAGTCCGCGGTAATCACGACCGCGCTTGCACCGGCCAGGAGGACCTGGAGTGGTTCAACCCAGTGGCACGGGCCGCCGCCGTCTGGACGCTCGAAAACCTCTCGGTCGAAAATATCCGCTACATTCGGGCCCTGCCGCAAGGCCCGGCCTTCGTGGATGGAATCCAGGTGCTGCACGGCTCGCCGTGCGATGAAGACGATTACCTGGTGGGAGCCGAACAGGCTGCCGAAGCCTTCAACTACCTGGAAAGCCGGCTGGCCTTCTTTGGACACACGCACCTGCAGGGCGGGTTTATCTGGAATCAGGAGCGCGTGGAAACCATTCCGGCCATTGCGCTGCGCACCGATCGCCAGTCGCTCGATATCGATGCCAGCGGCGGCTACCTTCTGAATCCCGGTTCGGTCGGCCAGCCGCGCGATGGCGACCCCCGCGCCGCCTATGCCTTGTACGATTCGGACCGCGGCGTGGTGGAGTATCACCGCGTCGATTACGATCTCGAAACCGCCCAGCGGAAGATCCGTGAAGCGGGCCTGCCCATGTTCCTCGCGGAACGCTTAAGCATCGGACGATAGCTTCCGCGCGGCGCCTGGACTTTGGCCTTTCCCCACAGACGACGCAAAGCGATTGCAAAGGCACCGCTCCCTCTGGTCGCGGCTCGGTATGCGTTCCGTTTCCGAGCCGCGACCGTAGGGAGCGGTGGTTTGTCTATCTAGCCGAACGCCTGACCCCACCCCGGTCATCGGACGATAATAGAATTTCGAGTCTAAATGCCCAAGCGGGTCTCGCTCTTCGTTACCTGCATTGTCGACCAGCTTTTTCCGAAAATCGGCTTAGCGATGACGGACGTGCTGGAACGCCTCGGCTTTGCAGTGGATTTTCCGGAAGCCCAGACCTGTTGCGGTCAGCCGGCATTCAATAGCGGCTATCACGCCGAGGCCTGTTCTGCGGCGCGCCACTTCCTGAACGTTTTCGACCAGAGCGAGGCCATCGTAGTGCCATCCGGCTCGTGCACCGCCATGATTGCCCACCATTTCAGCGAGCTCTTTGCAAACGAACCGGAGGCGCGCGATTGCGCCGGGCGGCTGGCGAAACGCGTCTGGGAGTTCTCGTCGTTCCTGACGGAAGTGGCTGGAGTAGACGATGTGGGCGCGTCCCTGGAAGACGTGATCACGTTTCACGATGGCTGCCACGCCTTGCGCGAACTGGGTATCCGCAGTGGGCCGCGGCGTCTGCTCGCCCGCGTACGAGGTCTCGAGCTGCGCGAGATGGAGCCCGCCGAGGAATGCTGTGGCTTTGGCGGCACGTTCTCCGTTAAATTCGCGGAGTTATCGGGCGCCATGGTCCGCGGCAAAATCGACGCCATCGTGCGCACTGGCGCCAATACGATAGTCTCGCTCGACCCAAGCTGCCTGATGCAGATCCAGGGCGCGATTTCGCGCGCCGGGTTGAAGCTGCGCACCATGCATCTGGCCGAAGTGCTGGCCAGCCGTTAACCGTTCCCTTATCAGCCCATGTCCCGCGAATTCGACCAGAAGATGCACGCGACGATAGCCGACGAGAGGCTGCAGTCGGCCATCTACACCTCGACTGGACGGCTGAAGAAAGCACGCCTCAATGTGGTTGCCCCGGACGTCCTGCCGGATTACCAGGAGCTGCGCTCGCAAGCCAATGCCGTGAAGCAGCACGCCATCGAGAATCTGGACTACTACCTCGAACAGTTCGAGCGCAATGTGGAAGCGCACGGCGGCCATGTGGCGTACGCGAAGGATGCGGCGGAAGTTGCCGATTTCGTGCTCTCGCTGGCCAAGGACCGCGGCGCACGGCTGATCGTCAAGTCGAAGTCGATGACCACCGAAGAAGTCGATCTCAACGAGCGGCTGGAACACCACGGCCTCGAATCGGTGGAAACGGATTTCGGCGAATACCTGCTGCAACTGGCCCACGAGCGGCCGTACCACATCGTGGCGCCGGCGCTGCACAAAACACGCTACGACGTGGCTCAAATCCTGGAGCAGAGCCTGCACATACCGAACGAAACCGTGATCGAGAAGCAGGCCGCCATTGCGCGCGCGACGCTGCGCGAGAAATTTCTGGCGGCCGATATGGGCATCAGCGGCGCAAACTTTCTGGTGGCCGATTCCGGCGCGGTAGTCGTGGTGGAAAATGAGGGCAATGCGCGGCTCTCTACCTCAGCGCCGAAAATTCACATCGCCATCGCCGGCATTGAGAAAATCATTCCGCGCGCACAGGATCTGGCCACTTTCTTGAAACTGCTGGCCCGCAGCGCGACCGGGCAGCCGCTGAGCGTCTACACGTCTTTCCTCAGTGGGCCACGCCGCAATGGCGAAATCGATGGCCCGGACGAATTCTACGTCGTGCTACTCGATAACGGGCGCACCAAACTATTGGCTGACGCCGCCAAGCGGCAATCGCTCTACTGCATCCGCTGCGGCGCATGCCTGAACACTTGCCCCGTATACCGCAAAATCGGCGGCCACGCATACCCGTGGGTCTATTCGGGGCCGATCGGCGCTATCCTCACGCCTCAATTCCAGGGCGTTTCGCGTGAACCGGCTTTGCCGTTTGCTTCGAGCCTCTGCGGCGCGTGCGCCGAGGTGTGTCCGGTGAAGATCGATATTCCCAAGATCCTGCTGGAGCTGCGCGAAGAGGTGCGCGCGAGCGAGGCGGATCAAAAGATCAATCGGCTGGAAAAGCTCGCCTTCCGGATTTTCGGTTGGCTGGTGCGCCATCCGCGCGCCTACGAAATGGTAGCGCGGATGGCTGCCTCCGTGGCCGGCGAACCCGATGGCAATTGGATCAAATCGGTTCCAGGCTTGCTGAATGTGGGGCCGGTACGCGCCTGGTTGAGCCAACGCGATCTCCCGCCACCTCCTTCCCGCAGCTTCCGGCAATTGTGGAGGCAGCGCTGATGTCGCGTATGGAGATCCTCGATCGTGTGCGCCAGGCCCTGGGCCGCGTCGGCGGCGGGACTCCCGTTCCTCCGCCTGTTCGGATTCGCATTCCCGAGGCCGACCGCGAGACTCGGATCACCAGCCTGCTGGCCCGCGTTGAGGCCCTCGCAGGACAAGGCCTGCGCGCAGCCACGCGCGAGGCAGCGTTGGAGATGGTGCGCACCGCGCTTGCCGGCCGATCCGCCATTGCTTCCAACGCGCCATTGCTCGATGAATGTGGCGTCACGGGTTTGCCTGGTGTCCGAGCGGGAATCACCAACCGGGAACAACTGCGCCAGTTGTGCGCATCGGCCGAAGTCGGAATCACCAGCGCCGATTATGCGCTCGCCGACACCGGAACCCTGGTGATGCTCTCGAGCCCGCAGGAAGCCCGCATGATTTCGCTGCTGCCACCGGAGCACATCGCCGTCGTTTCGAGCGACCGCATTCTGTCCGGATTGGACGAGCTGTTTGCCATCCTCCCCGATCCCGCGTCTGTGACCAGTTCCATGGTGCTCATTACCGGCCCCAGCCGCACCGCTGACATCGAACAGATCCTGGTTCGTGGCGTTCATGGACCCGGAGCAATCACGGTCTTGGTGATCGATGTCACCAAACAAATGTCGTTTTAGTACTAGGACAATCGGTTCAGTAAGGCTTAGAACGGAGCTTCGAAGGCCGCGTAATTATCTCAGAACTCAGGGTACTTCGGGCAAAACCGGCGAGCGCGTCCCGATTCGTTCTATCGCCAACAATCGATTGCTCGATCCTCAAAATTCTATTGCACTGGAGTTAAACCTGATGATATGCTCGTCATGGATTGTATAGTACCCAAGATCCTACGGGATTTCGATGCTAGCAAGCGTTCTGATTAGCGCCGTTTCGGTCATCCTTTTGTGCTACTGGTTCCGGTACAGTTGTCTCCTTTTGCTGCGCAACCGGTCGGAACAGGCATCGGCACAGGCGGATGAGCGGTTCAGCTTCTCGACGGTACGCGACCGCCTCAATACAGCTTCCGATCTGGATCCCCTGCGCCTTTCGCTGGAGCGAGACTACCGCATCGTCACGTATTTGCTGCAGCACGCCGCAGGTTCCAGAGCGCAATCTCTCGAAGATCGCCTTCTCCAGCTCGATTACAAGCTGATGCAGCGCTGGTACGCTCTCACGCAGACGGCAGCCCCGCAGCAAGCCCGCCGAGCGCTCTCGGAGATGGCCGCGGTAGTCGCTTGTCTGGCCCAGAAGATGGCGCCCGCTCAGTCCGAGGGTTGAGGCGCTCCCGCGCACTTCCGCGCTCCTGAGTCACATCCCTTCGCCAGCTTCTTCTCATTGACGATAAAGGACATTCTTCGCCGGCAGCCTGAGCACGGGCCGCGCATCTGCTAGTAATCGAAACAGAACCGCTGGCCCCCGGGAACCGGTCTGAGAATCTCCACGCGGGAGCGCACTAATTTGATTCCAAAGACGCCAGATGAAAACCGAAGAAGAGGTTAAGAAACAGATCCTGGTCGTTGAAGACGAAGGATTGATCGCTGCCGATATCCAGAAGCGGCTGGAGCGGTTGGGTTACTCCGTTCCGATGATCGCCCACTCCGGCGAGGAAGCGCTGCGGTGCGCCCGCTCTACGCCTTTTGATCTGGTGCTCATGGACATCCGCATCCAGGGCGAAATGGACGGCATCGCCACGGCCCAAGAGTTGAAAGCGATGGATATGCCCGTAGTGTACGTTACCGCCTATGCCGACCAGGATACGGTCAGCCGCGCCAAGCTCACCGAACCCTTCGGTTACATTTTGAAACCGATCGCCGATGGCGACCTGCGCAGCACGGTACAGATTTCGCTCTACAAGCACCAAATGGAGCGCCGCCTGCGCGCCAGCGAGGCTTGGCTGGCGACGACGATCCGCAGCGTGGGAGACGGCATTGTCGCCACGAATACAGACGGCGAAATCGTGTTCCTGAATCCGGTGGCTGAGGCGCTTACCGGCTGGGCCGCGGGCGACGCGCACGGCCGCTTGCTGATGGACGTGTTGCAGCTGTGCGCGGAATCCACGCGGCGGCCCGCCAAGAATCCGGTTCTCGACCTGGCGCCCGGCGAGATCCGTGGCTACTCGCTGATTTCGAGAGTTGGCTTGGTTACGACCGTGGAAGTGGAGTGCTTTGAAAACCGGTCGGCCGACGAAGTGCTCGGCGCCATCGTCGCCGTGCGCGACATCACCAGCCGCAAGGAAGTGGAAAGCCGGCTGATGCAATCCGAACGCATGGAAGCGATCGCCAGCATGGCGGGCGGGCTGGCCCACGATTTTAACAACCAGCTCACCGTGATCCTCGGGTATGCCTACGAACTAGCCGCGCGCCTGACGGGCGACGACCAGGACCAGGCTCTGAAGATCCAGCACGCTGCCTCGGCTGCCAACGCCCTTACCGGGCAACTGCTTACGCTCAGCCGCCGCGATGGTACGCACATCGAGGTGCTCAGCATCAACGAGTTGATTTATGATCTCCAGCCGTTGATCTCCCACAGCTTGGGCAAGAATCGCACCCTCACGACGAACCTTGGGTCGCCGCTAGGATACGTGCGAGGCGACCGCAACCAGCTCAAGCAAGTGCTGCTCAACCTGACGCTTCGGGCGCGCGAAGCCATGCCGTCCGGCGGGAGCCTGCGCATCGATAGTTCGACCGTCGAGATCGATCCGGAAAGCCCTGCCGCGCGTTTGCAGCGGCCCGGACCCTACGTGCGGCTACGAGTGGTGGATACCGGCATCGGCATGGACCGGGTTACGCTGGCGCACATTTTCGAACCGTCTTTTGCCGCCGGTTCGACGCCAAACACCGGCCTGGGACTCTCGCTGGCGCACAGCATCGTGGTCCAGAATGGCGGGTACATCACCGCCACCAGCGACGTGAGCGGCGGCACCAGCTTTGACGTTCTGCTGCCTTGCATCGGCACGTTTCGGGGGTTGAGCGAGATTTCTGGCGCACCGATCGCTCCGGGCGAAGATCCCACGCCCACGGTTCTGCTCGTAGAAGACGAGGACGGCGTCCGCAAGCTAATGCACAACTACCTGGAGCGGGAGGGATACCAACTGCTTGAGGCGCGCAACGCCGAGGAAGCGGAGTTGGTAGCGGAAGTCTACCGGGAGCCGATCCATGTTCTGGTAACGGACGTCGTGATGCCTGGGATGACAGGCCCACAGTTGGCGGAGCGGTTGGCGAAGCTCCGGCCGCAGATGAAAGTTCTATACGTCTCGGGGTATCGGCACGACGCCCTGGGGCGGGCCGGCGTGCCGCCAGGCGACCACAACGTCCTGCCTAAGCCTTTTCCTGCAATCGAGTTGCTGCGTCGCGTCCGGGGATTGTTGAGCTAGGTTTCGGTGGGGCAGGCCATCGTTTTTTGTGGCCTGCCATTTCGGCAGACGGCACAAACCGACCGTCTGCCCTACTCACCGCCCTGCCTTGCGCGCGGCGCCGTATGGGAATCGCAACACCACCCGCGTCCCGGTGCTCGGCTCCTGGGCCAGCGTGCCGGCCAATTGCGTGGTCAGAATCCGGACGATTTGCAATCCAACCGATTTTGCTTTCCGTTCTGCCAGAACATCCGGCGACCCGACTCCATCGTCTTCGACGGTCAATTCCAGGCGGCCCGGATCAGCTTCCCGGAAAGCTATGTGAACCTCACCCCGCCTGCCGCCGGGAAACGCGTGCTTCAACGCATTCGATAGCAGCTCATTGAGGATGAGCGCGGCCGGCACGGCCAAATGCACGCCCAGTTGGATGGGGTTCATGTCGATGCGGATCGCGATCCGCGCGTGGTCAGTGAGACCGGCATACAGTACCTGGACCAGACGTTGGGCATATTCGGCGAAATCGATGCGGTCGAGATGCTCGGTCCCATAGAGGTGCTCGTGGATGAGTGCGATCGAGTGGACACGCCGCTGGCTTTCTGCGAGCGCCTGTTTTGCCTCGGATCCTTCGGTGTTGTCCTCCTGCATGCTCAGCAAGCTGGATATGACGGCCAGGTTGTTCTTGACGCGGTGGTGAACTTCCTGCAGCAGCACGGTTTTCTCAGTGAGCGCCGCTCCCAGCTGGCCCACGCTCTCCCGCAACACGCCTTCCACGCGCTTTAGCTCGCTGATGTCTTGGGCGCAGACCAAGACCTTACGGCGATGGTCGAACGGCAAAGGCGCTGTGGAAACCAGAAAGCAGCGATGCCGCTGGTCGGCGTCATCCAGCTTGGGAGGAATCCAAGCCTCCACGGCCTCATGCTGTGTTCCATTCTTCACGCTGTCGTACACTGCCAGGCGTAACGCACACTGGGAACAGGAAGGGCCGAAACCACACCCCCGAGGATCGGACAACGCGTTCAGGCAGGCGAGCGCCTCACCGTGTCGAAGCCCCAAGAGTTCCGACATCGCGCGTCCCGTGAGACGCACTCCTAGCTCATTCAGCTTTTCCACGCGAAGGTCCTCATCGACCACCAGGAGGACCACGGGGGCATTGGCATAAATGGCTGTCAATTCCGAGTAAGCGGCGCGCAGTTCCATTTCCGCCTTCTTCTGCTCGGTCACTTCGATGGCGACCACAAGGACCGCCATGCTGCCGTCCGGGCCCAAGCCAGGCACCGGCACGTAAGAAAACGTGAAGAAGCGCACCTCCGCCGGCTCATCGGCTCTAGTCCGCCTCGGAATCGCTAATCCATCGGCGTGATACACAGTTTGGGCGTCGCGCACCACCTGGAGAAGCGGTAAAACCAGAGGGGCTGCATCGGGCCAAACCTCAGCCACGGTTCTACCGAGCATCGGCTCATCGGGGGCGAATGCCTGGTAGGCCGGATTGACCGTCGTGAAGGTGAAATCCGGTCCACTCAGCACGGCGATCGCGGCCGGCGAGTGCTCAATGATTGATTCCAGGGCGAGCCGGCGGGTTTTCACCTCGCTCGCTAATTGTAATCGGAACCCTTCTGCCTTAGCACGCCCCTGTCGCTCTCGCTTCAATCGCTCGAACAAAACATTCATGACCAGCCCGGATAGCGCTAGCACGCCCAGCCCGATCCAATATTGCGGCTGCGCAACGCGAAAGGTCCCGATATGCGGCGTCGCGAAGTACAGAGATTCCAACGTACAGAGAGCCGCAGTCAACAGGCCCGGGCCGAGCCCGCCATACCACGCACTCACCGTCATAAAGGGTATGTAGGTGATATATGGCATGAAAATCGGCGAGTCCAGAGGCAGCCGCGCCAATTGCGCCAAAGCAGCCAAAACAATCCCGGCGGCGTAGCGGGACAAGGGCGAGAGCTTAGTTGGCCATGCGAGTCTGAGAGACATGATGATTGGCGTTTCCTGGGGGACTGTCGTCCAAGCCTTCCGTGGCGACGCACGGGAGCAGGATCTGGAAACTCGTGCCTCGCCCGATTTCGCTATAGGCGCTGATATAGCCGCCGCTCTGCGTGATGATGCTGTGCACGATCGCCAGTCCCAGCCCCGTGCCGGCACCGGCCTTCTTGGTGGTAAAGAACGGCTCGAAGATGCGGCTGAGCGTAGCCGCATCCATGCCATGACCGGTGTCGGCCACGCTCAGGCGCACGTAAGACCCGGCACGATAGATCCGCTCCGCGGGGATGCGTCCGGAAATTTCGGCAGCCGAGCTTTCGAAGTGCAGCTCCCCGCCCTCGGGCATGGCATCGCGCGCGTTGAGCGCGAGATTGAGCAGGACCTGTTTGAGCTGATTGCGATCGGCGCGAACCAAACTCACGGCGGGGGCGAAATTGGTAGAGATCCGGCGCTGTTTTCCCAGGCTGTGGGCAATCAGGGGCAAGACCTCGCGCATCACCTCATTGACGTCGAGCTCTTCAAAAACCACCGTATCGCGGCGGCTGAGCGTCAATAGTTGGGCCGTAATGGAGCCGGCAATGGACGCGGCCTGTCTAATTTCGCGCGCATCTTCCTGGTCGTTCCCGGTGAGGCGCGTGGCCAGTTCGTCGGCGTATCCCAGGATGACCATGAGCTGGTTATTGAAATCGTGCGCCAGGGCCCCCGCCATATTGGCCACCGCCTCCATGCGTTGGGATTCGATCAGGCGGCGTTCCGATTCCCTACGGCCGCTGATGTCGCGGATCACGAGGACCGAGCCCAGGGATGCGTCGGCCGAGCGGTTCTCAAACCACTCGCCTTCCACCATAGTCTTCGCTCCGCCCTTCGAGATCAGGGCGTAGCTGCGATTCTCTCCGGCGGCCAGATCCTGAGTCGGATTCTTGGCGGGCTGGTGGTTCAATTCCTCGAATAGGTGCAGAACATCCATGAGGAGATGGCCGTATGCCGCAGAGGCCCACCAGCCGGTTATTTGTTCCGCCACCGGATTCATGAAGACGATTTCGCCGTGGTTGTTGGTGGCGATGATGCCCTCGCCGACGCTGCGCAGCGTGGTGGAAAGCCAGGCCTCGCTGGCACGCACGCGGCGCTCCAGGGAGTGCCGGTAGAGCGAGATGGGCAGCACGCTACGAAGGTCCCCGTCCGTAATCGGTTTCAGAATGTAACCGTGGGGCTCGGTCAGCTTGGCGCGCTGCAGCGTATCCGAATCGCTGTGCGCGGTCAGAAACACGACGGCAGTATCCCGTTCGGACTTGATCGCTTGCGCGGTGGCGATGCCGTCCATATCGCCTGCCAGGCGGATGTCCATGAGCACCAGATCGAACGGCGTGGACCGGGCGCAGCGGATTGCCTCTTCGCCGGAGCTGGCGATGGCGGGCACCAGATAGCCCAACCGTTCCAGCCTTCTTTGCAGATCGGCCGCGATCAGCCGTTCGTCCTCCACCACGAGTATCTGTTTCTTGGCATCCTCGATTGGCTGCATGTCAGCTCTAGTGCTATCCGACGCACCGCATTCTCAATCCGAAAGGGCCAAGCGGAACGCCTGACACCTTTTGTAGCAGACACTTTTCGCAGTGCTCCGCCAGGATGGGGCGAAACCCTTTTCCCTCAATGCGAATTGTCAGAAAACGAGCTGTGACTTAGAAAGGCGGGAGATGTAGCCGGCAATCGCGGTGCGATAGCCCCAGACCAATCGACAGATCAATATTTCGTTTTGATCGATCTGCTTGCGGAGAGACCGGTCATTGGGGCATCGATCCAGGCGGGACAAAAGGTCTTTGTGAATCGCCATGGCGCCACGCAGGAGAACTCTTACGGTAACCATCTCCTGATTCATGGCGCCGGTGAGCGCGGGGGAGGCCATGAACGGATGGTAGGGGGACGGCCGCAATTTCTCTCGAATATTTGCGCCGTCCCGAAACGTCACGCAAATCACAGAAGCCGGAAGTTGACCTCGATCATTGCCATCACGGTCACGGGCTCGCCATCTTTGGAACCCGGTTTGAAGTGCCATTGGCTAATCGCTTGAAGGGCTTTTTCGTCCAAACCAAAACCAAGACCGCGGGTGACCTTCATATTACGAGCGATGCCGTCGGGCCCGATCTCCACCACGACGACCACGGTTCCCTGATACTTTGCGGCGCGGGCCTCCTCGGAATACTCGGGCTCCACTTTGTCGATCAGCGATGGCGGTGTGACTCCGCTGCCGACGCGATAGACGTCGGCCGTGGAGGCCTGGCGAATAACCAACGCGTGCGCTCCAAGCGCCTTTCGCACGGCGGAGGCCTGACCGCGCAGAGAAACGGCTTCATCCGTGCCGCCGTGTTTCTCCAGGAAATTCGCGAAGACCTCCATGGTAGTGGCGGCTTCTGCCGAGTTCGGATCCTCGGTGGCGAGCGCGCCGCGGTAGAGCGACTCGGCTTCCTGTGGATGATCTTGAGCGCCCATCATCGCCATCCACATCATGGCCACGCCAGCGTGCGCCGGATCGGCGGCTTGCGCTCTCTGGAAGTACGCGAGTGCTTGACCCGGTTCCTTTCTGGTCAGAGCCGCTGTCCCCAGATCGATGAGCGGGCGTGCCGCTTCCGGCCGGTTGCCCAACACCGAGACGGCCTTAGTGTAAAAGGCCTCGGCGTCGCTCAAATTGTTACGGCTGCGCTCCAGATCGCCTATCTTGATGAGCCCAATTCCGTACTCGACGCTCCGATCGCCGGCGACATCGGCCCGAATCGCGAGTGAGGCATCCAGCAGTTTACGGGCGAGGTCGTATTTCAGGAACGCGGCCGAGGCTTGCGCCGCATCCTCCAGCATCTGGTGGTTCTTGGCGGAGGCAGCGGCACGGATGGTGGCGTCCACGTCCGCGGGCATGACCTGGACACCATCATCGGCATGGAGAATCGCGAGCGGCAGAGCAATCAGCACGGCGGCGAGCGCGGCCAGCCACGCCGAGGCGCGCCGCGACGGAGTGCGGTTCACGCCGGATTCCAGCAGAGCGACGAGGCGGCCCTCCAGTTGCGAGCGGCGGGCCATGGCGATGGCGGCCCAACCCGCAGCCGGAGCCGATTTCAATCCGCGCGCGATGTCCAGAAGATGACCCGCGTAGTTGGAAGCGCACGCGCCCGCGGCGAGCACCAGGTCATCGGCCGCCCGCTCCCGCTCCTTCACAAATTCGCGCCAGGCCATCCAGGCGAGCGGGTTCCACCAATAGAGATTCAGGGCCGCGCGGGCGAACAGATGGGTGACGGCGTCGCCGCGGCGTACATGGGCCAGCTCGTGCAGCAGGACGAGGCGCCGCCGCTCCTCGGTCCACTGAGATGCATCGGCGGGCAGAAGAATGGCCGGGCGAAACCACCCGAAGGTCATCGGCATGCTGCCGCTGCGGGTTTCGAGGATCTCCACCGTATCGTCGATGTCGCCTGGCAGCGGCTTGGCTTCTTTACGGACACGCCATACGGCAATCCAGCCGGCCAGCATTTGTAACAGGCCGAGTGCGGCGCCACCCGGCCACAGCAGGACGAGCCAGAGGCGCCAATCGGCTTGCCGCGCGGAGCCGGCTACTGGCGCAGCCACAGTGGTGCTACCGCTGGTGGCGACGCGAGCGGGCGAGGCCGCAACGGTGGTCACGAAGACCGTCACGGGCCGCAGCAATCCGCTTGACCCTGGCAACGGCACACCGGGGAGCGAGAGGCTGGCGATGGGCAGCACGAGCAGAGCCGCGAAAGCCGCGGTCCAAACCAGCGAACGCCGAGCCGCCGAGTGCCGCCGCAAGAGAATGGCCACGAGCCACGCCAGCCCGAGCACCATCACGCTCTTGAGCGCGACTCCCGCTAACGCCGAAAGTATCCAATCATTCCAGCCCAACATTTACTTGCCCTCCTTTTTAGCCTGTTCAATCAGTTCTGCCATGCGATCCAGTTCTTCCGGCGTCAGGCGCCTGGACGAAACATCCAGCAGCGCGGCCACTACCTGCTCCGGAGAATCGCGGAAAAAAGTGTTCAGCAGATGCTTCACCGCGGAGCGCCTGGCCTTCTCCGCGTTCACTACCGGGACATAGGCGTACTTCAAGCCCTCGGCTTGATGTTTCACGTGGCCCTTTTCTTCGAGCACGCGCAACATGGCCCGCACAGCCGAATAGCTGGGCGCATCGGGCATGGCAGCGCGGACTTCGGAAGCGGACGCCTTGCCGCGCTGGTAGAGGATATCCATGATTTGGCGTTCGCGCCGGCTCCATTTCGCGCCGGCCGCTCCGGGCTCCTGCTGGTTTTTTAGCATTATGCTAGAAAAATAGCACTAGCCGTCGGCGCTGTCAAGAGCAATTTGCGGGGCCGCCTATAATGGCAGGCAGTGTTTGACTATGACGAACGCTTGGCCGGCTTAGTCCAGGCGGGGCCTCAGTCCATTCCCGATGTGCTCCGGGTCATGCAGAAGATCGGCGGTCTGTGTGTCGATGGGGACGGCCTGAAATGGTTCAACTGGCTGTACCTCCAAGTCACGCAGGCCGTGGAAGAGCGCGTCGCCGGCGGCGGCTTCCATGACCCCGGATGGCTTGCGGAACTGGACGTGCAATTCGCCGCTCTCTATTTCCAGGCGCTTTCGGATGCGCTCACCGGCGGCCAATGCCCGGCGTGCTGGCAAGCCATGTTTTCCGTCCGCGGTCAAACCGATATTGCCCGCATCCAGTTCGCGCTGGCGGGCATGAATGCCCACATCAACCACGATCTCCCCTTCGCCATCGTGGCAGCGTGCCAGGTCCGGAACGTGGCGCCGCAGCACGGGACGCCACAGTATGCGGACTACACGGCAGTCAACGATACACTGAATGGCCTCATCGACACAGCCAAACGAACACTCCACGTTCGGCTGCTAGGCGACGCCCTTCCGGATGTCTCGCATCTCGAAGACCTGATCGCCGCGTGGGACCTGGCGGGATTTCGCGAAACAGCTTGGCAACACGCCGAAGTTCTCTGGCAAAATTCCGCGCTGGCCGATATCTTGAAGGAGACCATCGACGGGATCACCGCGTTCGCCAGTAAGGCACTGCTCGTCCCGGTGCCGTAGATCCCGCCTACGGCCGCGCCACTTCCGAAACGCACGCCATGCGCGTGAAGTAGCCCTTCACCAGAATCAACGGAGCGCCGCCCATATCGACCTGGAACCGCACCGTGACGGGTTTGCCTTTCACGGTCATCGGGGTCTTGCCGGCGTAGAAGATCCATTCGAGGATCTGGCCGGCATCGGAAGGCAGCGAGCGCTCCGCCTGTCCAAAGAATTGGAACACGGACCAGAGGCCCTCACCGGTTAACCAACCTAGCGGTTGGCTGCCTTCGATTTTGAGCGCGGATTTGAACTCGTGCGGGCCGGTGGCCTTCCAGGTAAACTGCTGGGGCATGGCGGTACCTGTGCCAGAGTAGTTGAGCGCCTGCCCATCGATATCCAGGTTCACACCGACCGAAATGCCTTCGGTGGGGATCGGCTTCAAGGTGTATCCGAAGTGCGGGTCCGGAGTGTTGCCCTGGTATAGCAAATCGGAAAATGCAGCCGCCTGGTTGAAAAAGGAGACGAACGCCGGATTGAGATTCACACCACCGGTCGGATTGGGCACATACGTGTTGCCCTGCTTGGCGAGCACCTTCTGCAAGCTCATGTCGTAGAAGGTCCAGAGGGCGCCGTCTGGTTTATGAAAAACACCATTCACCTCGGCAACCGTGGCTTGGGGAGTGGCGTTCGAGTTAAACGGATACTTCCTCCACACGGCTCCCATCTGGTCGCAGAAACCTTTGCCCTTGGCATTCAACTCGGCCGGGCCGACGCTTCGCAAGAGCGACTCCGTGTTGGTGATGGGATCTTCCAACAACTTGCGCACCGAAGCCTGCACGTTTGTATCGGCATCGTTGTGAAACTGCTGGCCCATTTGGCGCGCGGCCACGCGGGCCGTGGTCGCATTGTTAAGCGTCGTGGCGGCGGCCGCCTCCGCGCCTTGCGGCTGATCGGCGACGGATTGCAGCGACGCCTGCAGAGTCACCAACGTGTTCATGTAGTTCTGGTTGGGCGGCAGCACGTAATGCTCGGCGCACGGAACGGGCACCACCGCCTGCGCCGGTTGAAACGCGGCGGCCACTTGAGGCGCATCCACGGCCGTGTTCTGCGCCGCCAGACAAAGCACGCCCAGCAGCGGCGATGTGTTGCCGGATAGCAGGGTCAGCTTTTGCGAGGCGTCTTTGAGATCTTTGTACTTCACCACCGCGGCGGCCGTGAAATAGGCGCGCCAGGCATTGATGAAATCGGAGTAATAGCGCGTTTGCAATTGCTGCTGCAGGTTGGCGCGATCGATATTGACGGGACCGGCGTCTCCCAGCACCCAACGCTCACCGGCAAAGTAGCGATCCGGATTTTGCATGGCGGTCTTCATGAAATCGAATCCGGGCTTACTAAACGTTCCGGCAACATCCTGGTTGTCGATCACCACGTCCGCAGAGCCGGGAAACTTTTTGTTGAAGTTGATGGCCGGGCTGGTCTTGGCGGCATCGGCGAGCATGGCTTGGTACACGCGCTCGAGTCCCATGAATTGCGCCAGATACCGGCGGCCGTTGGCGACCGCCACGGAATCGTTGGTGCTCGAATACGGATTCGCCAATTGCAATTCGTCGCTATAGAACTCGAACTGCCTTTGGGCCAGATTCATGCGGGCGGGGTCGACGTTGCGCCCCGCGCTCCAGCGATCCAGAAGCAGGGGCGCAAGGAAGGCGCGGGTGCTCTTATCGTGATTGGAGGTCGTGATCAGATAAGCCTTCAGCGCGTTGTAGGTCGGCTGGTATTCCGGCCCCGGTGTGGCGGGCAGGCGCGCCAGAAAATCGGCCAAACCGCCTTGCGTCTGGCCGAACAAAAGCTGCTTGAAACGGGTGAAGTAGAGCTGATAGGCAGCGGGATAGAGGCTATCGCCGGTATAGAGTCCCCATCGGTACGAAAGCGGCGCGCCCTCGCGATTGTACGTGGAGAGCACTTGCAGCGTTTGCCGCAGGTCGTCCAGATGCTGCAGATCGGTGGCGGAAGCCAGGTTGTTTCCAGTGGTCACACCGGTAGTGACACCGAGCGAAGCCTGTTTGACGTCGGATTCCAGGCCGCTGTTGCGCGTATACGAAACGATGAAGCCGATGATCAAGAAAAGGCAGATGGCCGCCGCCGAGGCCAGCAGTACACGTTTGAGCAAGCTCGCCTTGGTGCTGGCGCTGCTGGCCCCCATGGCGACCTTGTCCTCGAGAATCACTTTTCGGAAAAGCTGCGGCAGGAAGACCCACTGCGGGACCCGGCGCGAACCGCCGGACACCGGAGGCGCCGCCATGGGCGCTTGTTGACCCATACCACCAACGCGCAGGATTCCGGTCGCGGCGATGGCCTGATCGCCAGCGTCCATGCGGGCCTGCTGGCGCGGCATCGGAGCCGCCTCATTGACCATCACCGGGCGGATGCCGGTGAAGTAAAATCCCCGCAGGAAAGGCCCCACGGACAATTGACTGGGGCGGCACAGCTCTACTAAGAACTGGACGGCAGCCGGACGCAGCTTGCGGAACTCGCGCGGGAACTCGTAGGTGCCGGGCAGTTGAGCGGGGTCGTTCTCGCGGCTCAGGAATTCCGGACGGGCATGGCACAGCGACAGGAACAGCCGGTCGAATGCGTTATTGAGGCGGGCCGTTTCCTGCTCCACATAGACGGCGCGGCTACCGGAGGACATAGGCAGAGAAGCACCCACCGCCTGTTGCGCCTCTTCTTCGCTCAGGTTGCGCACGAACTCGAAAAAGAACTGGACGCGGTCCATGCGGGTGAAGACCACGTAGACCGGCATGTTGATGCCCAGATTGGCCGAGATCTCTCCCAACCGCTGGCGCAGTTTGCGGGCCGCGCCGACCGCGGCTTCGGCAGCTCCGGCCTTCGTAAAATTCTCCGTGTCGAAGCAGACCATGGCCGCTCGGGGCGCCTGCCCGCCTTGGCCGGTAAGCGAGCGCAGTTTTCCGGGCTGCAGACGTTTAATGAGGCGCGTCCACTTGCCCGTATCCGCCAGCAGAGCGCCGCCCGCCTCAACGATCGCAATCTTTCCCGCCAGCCAGATGTTGGTGGAGCGCGTAGGGACGATGGCCGATTCCTGATAAACCTGGCCGGCCAGGAGTTCGGGTTCGAGACCGGAATGGACGATGGTGCTGGTCTTGGTGCTTCCGGGATCGCCGATCACGATCACGACCGGCGTGCTGCCGAGCGGCGGCAGATGCGCGGCCGCCAGCTTGGCTTCCGCCTCGCGGATCATGACGTCGATTTCGCCCCCGCCCCCGGGAGCGTCCGCAGATGCGGCGCCTCCGGCGGGAGCGGCGCCTCCGCTTTTCGCGGCTCGCGAGAAAACCCAAACGATCACCGCCGCGGCAATCAGGCCCACAATCCACAGCGCGATCAGCAGGATCCAATAGCGGTTTCCGGTAACCGCGGTCAACTTGGCGATCAGGAAGGTGAGCGCCAGGTACACTACGAACCCGCCGCCTGCTGCAATGAGCATTTTCTTCACGTCGTCCTCCTAGCTCCCTGACCTGTGCCAGTGGCGCGGGAGCCGGCAGGCGACGAAAGGCGATCGCCCGCCCCACTGTTGGGATCCCAACAACACTAGTTCCTCACCTGAGAGGCAGTCGACTGAATTTGCGCGGCGCCGGAGCCGAGCGAGATTTTGAAGACTACGAACAACAGAACGGCAAGCACAAAACAAGCTGCGGCTCCAATCATGAACCAACGCGTCCACCGGTCCTTCATAGCGCGGGGCGCTTCCGCCTGTAGTGCCCAAGCCGGGGCAAGTCCCGAGAACGCTCCGCGTATCCGGCGTATCTTGTTGGCGATCTGATTCATAATGGCGGGCAACTCACCCCCGCTGCCGGCGCTATAGCGCCCCCGGTACCCTAGCAGCAAACAGAGCCAATGAACTTCGAGCAGATCGGCCAAGTCGACGGAATCGTCTTCGCCTAAGAGCGCGCCGAGGTTCTGGAAAAATGTTTCGCCCGCCATGTGAGTTCCGAACAGCTCCTCCTGAAGAGGCTTACGGGGCCAATTTGCAAATAGCGGATTCTGCGCATTGAGAACGGATTCGTCGAGGAACGCCACCACTGCCAAAGTGGCCTTCTTGACGTAATCGGTGGAGTAGCCGCCGACCGTGTGCGCCCCTTGCGCGGCCGTCCGCAGAGCGTCACGAATATGCTGGCGGAATGCCTCGGCGTCGCTGGCCACCTGGCGGTTGGAACGTAAGCGCACGGTAGCGGTGAGGATCTCCTGGAAGTACAACGCCAGATTTTCCGTCCGGCCGCCAGTGGAGACAGGCATGGCTTGTGGCATAAAAAGGCTCCGTCAATCCAGCACGACCAGCAACTCGAGCTGCGGATTGGGCAGCTCCTCGGGAACGTAGACGCCCACCCGCTTGGTTTCCATGATGTGAATCCAGAACGGACCAGCGCGGCTGATCCCAAAATACTGCGACTCCATTTTGGCCCGGATGGCGGGCGGCACCACCGTCATATGAGTCAAGGCCAAGCCGGGCATGGCGCGTTTCACAAGCTCGCGCACAAACTTGCTGGAGCAAACCTTGACCAGTTGCGGGGTCTTGACAATCAAGTCGGCGTCGTTGACATCGGCGTGGATGCCTAGCACCCAACGGGCCTGTCCCAGGCAACGCGCATCGGTGACCTCTCCTTCGTAAAAGTAGTTATCCGTTTTGTGAAGCTGAATCGCGAGACAGTTGGTCGGCACTACGATTTCCAAATGTCTGCGAATGTGCTTTTCCAATTCGGTGAAGCGCTCGCCTAATTGCTCATGGTCGTAGAGAGGCAGGGCTCGGGGATGGGAGTCGAGGCTGAACGTGCAGAGCGAGCCGGCCAGCCGGGACATCTCGAGAAACACTTCTTCGGGGTGGCCACGCTTGGATTGCCAATGATGTTGCAGTGCAGCCGCGCCCGTGTTTACCGCATGCAGCAGCCAAAAGCTGGCAATTTCGCGCGGCGAATATTCGTTGACTTTGCCGCTGCCAGTTCCAGCGAGGGCCGCGCTTTTTTCTTCCAGGATCTCGATGAGCTGTTTCACCATCATCAGCAGCCGCTCGCTGGCGCTGATTTGCAGGCACGGAGGAATAAAATCGGGGTCGAAGATATAGTTTCCCGAGCCATCGCGCTTGACGCGGGCGATCGCCATGGTTTCGTACCCTTCGCGAGGCTCCGATTCAAGCAGAATGCGGATGTTCTTGCGGCCGACACGCACCGGGCGCTCGTCCACTCCCGTGTTCTCGTCTGGAAACGAGCGGACCTCGCCGACGTACCGGGAGTTGTTCCCATCCTCGCCAACGGCGCAATTGGCCCCGCCACTCTTGCGGGACGGCACTCCCAGCAGGATGGTCAGACTATCCTTTGTAGGCGGAAATAGTTCGGCGATTTGTCGCGGCGGGGGCAGCGGATCGCATTCGGGCATGTTGAAAGGCAATCCATCGGCGAAGAGCCCACGCGCATGCAGCAGGCACGCCGTTCCATTCTTTAACGCGTCGGCATCCAGGTTGTAACCCAGCAATCCATACGGTTGAAAACCGAACGCGGTGGCAGCGAAATGAAGCGAGTCCTCGAAGTATCGGTTCTGGGCTTGGAACTGGTGCGGCCCTAAATACATCCCCTCCGACCACACCACTCTCGACAGGAGTCTCATACCAACCGCGTTCCGAAACTACGTGGGAATGTGGTTACCACCCAGACACTGTATCATAGGCACAAAAGGAGCTTTCACGGTTCCTGAGGAATTGATAGAAACATGCAACTGGAGCAAAAGTACGAGCTTCTGGAAGCGATCAACGACCTGAGCGGCGACCGGGATCAGACCATTCCCGCCTGGGAGCGATCGACCGGCAAGCAGGTGTTTGTGCACCTGCTGGCGGGCGGCTACAACAGCGAAAACAATGCCGTGCTGACCGCGGTGGGCCGCCTGTCGCCCGAACATCGCCAACACGTTTTAGGAGCCGGTGACCATTTGGGCAACGCCTACGTCATCACGGACGCGCTGCCATGGGGTGTTTCCCTACGGAAGTGGATTGAGCGCATCGAGGGCAAGCCCGAGACACCAGGCAGCGCGCCCAACGTTCCGGGCACTCCGGCGTCCGCATCGAAACCGGAGGGCGCCGAACCGTCGCCGCTGGCCCGCGCCGGAACGTGGAGGATCCCGGTGTTCAATCCGGCCAAGGCTGCGCCAGCCGAGCCGCCAAAACCCGCGCCGGCGCCAGTTGCGCCACCGACCCCTGCAGCACCACCGGCAGCGCCCGCTCCCGCGCCAGTGGCGGCAGCGCCACCAGTTGTCGCGCCAACGCCTGCTCCGCCGGTGGCGGCCGCGCCGCCCGTGGCTCCACCCGTGGCTCAAAAAGAACCAGGTGAGTTTACCCGTTTGATGCGCGGCATGAGCCCCGATGCCGTTAGCACTGAGGAAATGGCGGCGCCACCTCCGGCCGCGCCGGCTTCTCCGAGCAGTGCCCCCGGGGAATTCACCCAAATGGTTCGTGCAGCGGCGAAGGCGGACGCCCAGCCAGTTGCGGCGGCCCCGCCGCCGTCACCGGCGCCATCAGTTTCCATGGACAGCAACCCAGGGGAGTTTACGCGCATGCTTCGTTCTTATAACGCGGGATCGAAGCCGGCGCCGGCGCCGCCACCAGCCGCGCCCGTTCCGCCTGTGGCGCCACCAGCGGCGGCAGAAACTTTTCCGCCGATGATCCAAGCGCCGCGCCAAGCCACGCCGCCTCCAGCGCCGGCGGCTCAAGCTCCGTGGCAATTTGATCAACCGAGCCCACTAGCGGCGCCACCGGCACCGCCTTCAGCTCCTCCGGCAGCGCCAGGCGGGTTCACGGGGATGTTCCAGGGGCAACAGCCTCTGAGTCCGCCGGCGCCGGTTCCCGGGATGGGCTCCGCGCCGCCGACGCCCTTGATTTCGGCTCAGCCCGAAGGGGAGTTCACGCGGATGATGCGAACGCCTGCCTCGCAGGGAGGCGTTTTCTCGCCGCCGGCTCCAGGCGGTCCGGCCGACGCCGATCTTTTCAAAGCTCCGGGGCCGAGCGCACCGGCTGCCAAGGGTGGACCAAGTTTCACGCAAGTCATGGCTGCGCGGCCGGCCGGCGCGCCGGCACCTGGGCAAGCGGCCTCGGGGCCAACTGCGCCTGAGGAGACGAAGAAAGGCCCGCCCTATCTGATTCTGGCGCTGGTGGTGGGGCTGTTGATCGTGTTGGTGGTGGTTTTAGTTCTGCTGCTGCGGCACTAGGATGACTTGCCGCAGCGCAGCGCACCGCTCCGTGCAGTCGCGGCTCGGCAAAACGCCGGCACCCGATACTGCCGCGACCAGCACTATAGCGCCACGACGCAGCTACAGTGGTTGCGGCAGCAGGATAATCAACTCCAATTGCGGGTTGCGAAAATCGGCCGGGACGTATGCCGCAAGGTTCCGGCTCCGGCCTACCGATTCCCAAGGACCACCGCCGGGAGTCAGGCTGAAGTATTGGTAATTCAGTTTGTGCGGAATGACGCTCGGAGGGTTGGCCACATACGTGAGCGGCACTCCCGGAAGGGCGTTCTGCACCAGGTGCTCGATCATGTTCGCTGACGCAATCTTCACCAATTGTGGCGTCTTTGTGATCAACTCCGCCTGCGGAGTTTCCGCCTGAATCGCCAGATACATCCGAGTGTTCACCAAATAGTCATCGCGATCGATGGACGTGGCGTAGATCGAGGGTTGGACGTACTTCAGCGGCAGGGACACGAAATTGCTCGGCACCACGGTTTCGAGCAAGATGCGCAGCTTCTCATCCAGATCGGTGAAACAGGCGCTTAGACTGTCGTGATCGTAGTTGGGAAAATCGCGCGGATGGATTTTGTGCGAGAAGGCGGTGAGCGCTCCTGCCAGCGACAGCATGGCCGCGAAAAGATCTTCCGGATGCCCGCCCGTAGTCTCGAACAGGTGGCGGAATATGGGCAGCGCCGTGTTAATCGTGTACAGCAACCAGAAGTTGGGGATATCGGCTGCGGTAAAGTCGGCCAGCGTCTGGTTCTTCTGCCGCCGCAAGCCTGAGAGCGAACTGCTCCGGGAAGTAAGAATCTCGAGCAGGCGGCGGGCGATGGAGGTGAGGTAATCGCTCGTCCGAAATTCCACCAACGGCGGAATGAACCGTGGATCGAGATGAAACAATCCGGCTTCGCTCTTCTCCACACTGGCAACGCGAAGCGAGGAATGACCTTCGCGGCTTTCTCCTTCGATCAGAAGCCGAAAATTCTTGCGCGCCACCAGCACGGGCTTCTCCGATTGACCCGTGTTTTCGTCCCGCATCAGCTCCACTTCGGCGCGGTAACGGGTTTCCGATCCGCGCTGTTGACTGGCAACGTTGAAGCCCCCTTCGCGATAGTGCGGGATGGCGAGGAAAACATCGACGCGGCTTTGATCCGCATCGAAGTGCGGCGCCAGCGGCCGGGGCGGCGGCGCGGCATCCGATCGGGGTATATCGAACAGCAGGCCGTCGGGAAGAATTCCGGAGGCCTCGGAAATCAAGAACGTCCCGGAACTCAGGGCTTCCTGGTCAATTCTCAGGTGCTGAAAGCCCCACGGCCGGAAATGGAGCGCCTGCAGGTGGAACTGGAGCGAACTCTCCAGAAACCGGTCCTGGATCTGCAGGTATTGCGGATTAAGGAACGTACCTCGGGTCCAGATGACAGGTTCGAGCTGACGCACAGAAGTTCAAAGTAGCAGAATCGGCGCGCCGGAGCCAAGCATTCTTACACAACGGTGCGGGGCAGGTTATCCCGAAGGACCCACATAGCCAGGTACGCCTGCTCCAGATTCCGCGCAAACCGCCGGCTGTCGAAGAGGGGAAAGCTGAGACGGTTTGTGTGGAGTTTCGCTCGCAGACGGCGCAAGCGATCCGGATCGCGCGCCAGGCTTAACGCCAACGCTTCGTATTCGGCTAGAGAAGTGGTGACCAATTCGGGCAATCCGACGGCCCGCAGCAGGCTGCCGGCTACGCGCGAGGGGAAAGTTTCGCCCGAGCAGGTGAGCACCGGGCAGCCTCCCCAAAGCGCGTCGCTAGCGAGCGTGTGGGCATTGTAAGGAAGGGTATCGAGAAACAGATCCGCGAGCGCGAACCGGGCCAAGTGGTCCGGGTTGGGGAGTTCCGGCGCAAAGATCAGGCGGTCGTCGCGGATTCCGCGGGCTTCCGCCTCACGCCGCAAGTTAACGGTAGCCTGCGGGTTGGATTCGAGCAGCCACAGAACGGTGCCCTCCGTGGCCGCCAGCAGCCGCATCCATCGATCGAAGACCAGAGGAGTGATTTTGCAGGCTGCGTTAAAGCAGCAGAAAACGAAGCCTGCCTCGGACAAGCCGCATTCTTCGCGCGCCGGAATGCGCGTGGAAATGGGGCGCGTCGCATCGTTCACCTGATAGCAATCCGGCAGGTGAACAATCCGTTCCGCGAAATTCGGCTGCTGCCGGGCCGGAAGAACAAACGGATCCGCCAGAATGAAGTCTACGAAATCGGTTCCCATGGTTCCGGGGTATCCGAGGTAGCTCACCTGAATAGGCGCAGGCCGCAAAGCCAGAATCTGGGGGCGGGCGCAAGCGGTGTAGCCCTTCAGATCCACCAGAATGTCCACTGCATCCGCGCGGATGCTGGCGGCGGCATCGGCAAACGAGGCAGCTTCGAGATCGATGAAACGATCGACCGACGACACGATTCGCCGGCGGGTGGCGCCGCCGTCGTCGCGGCCATACGAATAGGCAAACACTCGGAACCGCGTCCGATCGTGCAGGGAGAAGAGCTCCGAGATCAGATGGGCGGTGGCGTGTTCCTGGAAATCGGCGGATAAATAGCCGATCGTTATGGGACCGCCTTCCTGTCGCGCTTGGGGTCGGGCCCCGGCGCTCGGCAGGTGCTCGTCAGCCCATTGCCGGGCGCAGCGTAGCCGTTGAGCAGGTGTGGTATCGAGAGACAGAAAGATAAACGGGCTGACCGCCCCGGAGCCGTTTTCGACCAGGTCGATGACTTTTTCGGAAAAGCGGTCGAGTCCCGCCCACGCGCAGGAATGCTGCATTTCCCGCACGATCAGCGGAAGCACCTCGGCTAATTCCGGGTTTAGGACGAGCGCCGTCTCGAAAACCCTGCTGGCCTCTGGTCCCCTCCCGGCGCGGAGGTATGCGCTTCCTAAGTTGCGGTAAGCTTCGGGGTAACCGGGCCGCAGTTCGATCGCCTTGCGATAGCAGGCAATAGCTTCGTCGACCGAATCCTGCATCTGGCAGGCGTTACCGAGATTGTTGTAGGTTTCCGGAAATTCCGGAGCGATTTCCAGGGCGCGCCGGTAGCAGGATATGGCGTCGGCAGTCCGCCCCTGCTCGATGCCGATGTTACCCAGGTCGTTATAAGCCACCGCGAAGTGGGGTTCCTCCATGATCGCTCTTTCGATCATCTGGACTGCGGTGTGGCTTTGTCCGGCACGGTGCGCGACCATTCCCAGCAGGTGCCAGGCTCGCGGGTCATGCGGGTTTGCCTCCAGGATCTTTTGGCAGAGCTCGGCAGTTTCGGACAGACGCCCCCGGCGATATTCGGAAGCAGCTTGCGCGAGAAGATCGTTTTCCAGACCTAGGATTCTAGCGGGCCGGTACCACGATGGTCAACAATTGTGCGGTCTGGCAGCGGGTAGTGCGGTAACGTTATCAGGAGAGTGACCATGCTGGCACCCCTATCTTGCGATGACGCGCAACGATTGCGCGATTTTTTCCGCGAGGCCAATTTCACGTACGAGCATTTCAAACGCGATCCCGCCTTACCGGAGTATCCGCGGCGTCCGGGATACCACCTCCAGGCCTTGCTGGAACGGACCAGTGATTCCACCACCACTAATATGCTGGTGCGGTGGTTCTATCTTGGAGTTACCCAGGAACGAGACTCCGTTGCTCATCTACTGCCGGAACCGACGCTTTCGATCATGCTCAAGGCGGGCATGATGAACCAAGACGGGAGCCGGCTGATCCCCGCCGTTATGCTCACGCCCTGGCGCGACAAACTCTTCGCTGCCGACATGGTGGCGCGCATGCATTCGGAGCACTCCGCAGACGTGGTGCTGTGGCCCAATCCAACCACGCTGCTGCTCCAGCATTTCTCGATCCACAAGCCCTCGCGCGACACACTCGATTTGGGAACGGGCTGTGGAGTCCACGCCATCCTGGCCGCCGAGTACAGCGAACGCGTTTGCGCCACCGACCTGAATCCGCGCGCGGAACAATTCGTTGCTTTTAATGCCCAGCTCAATAATGTGAACAAGGTCGAATATCTTTTCGGCGATACCTTTGAGCCCGTCAAAGGCCGGACCTTCGACTCCATTCTGGCGAATCCACCGTTCTTTGTGACGCCAACGTCAACCAAGCTCTTTTGCGAAAACGAGATGGAACTCGACGAGTATTGCCGCCGCGTGGTGCGGGAGGCGGCGGAGCACTTGAACGAGGGCGGATATTTCCAGGCCGTAATGGAATGGGTCCAGGTGCGCGGACAAAAGTGGCAGGAGCGGCTGGAAGAGTGGCTCGATGGAACGCACTGCGACGCTTGGATCGTGCGTGGATACGATCGGGACGCGGCTGGATACGCGCAGATGCGGATCGGGGAGACCCGCTCGCCGGAGGAAGCTGCATGCAAATTCCAGCAGTGGATGGCCTACTACCGGGAACGTGGGGTGGAAGAGATCCACGGCGGCCTGTTCGCCATGCGGCGGCGTTCCGGGCGAAACTGGCTGCGGATTGAAGAAGCCACGGCGGGTGACAAAGAGCCCTTCGGAGACTCCATATTGGAGTTGTTTGCGACCCAGGATATTCTCGCGACCCACCCACGGGATGACGAATTGCTCGGCATGAAGCCTTGCTTATCGCCGCAGGCCCGGCTGGAACAGAAGTCGCGCGTGGAAGGCGGCAAATGGATCCCGACTTCCCTAGTACTTCAGTTAACTGGTGGGGTACCGGCGAAGCAAGCTGTGGAGCGCGGGGTCGCCGAGTTCCTGGGACAGTGTGACGGCAGCAAGACTCTGGAAGAACTCGCGCAGGGATTGGGGACTCAGGTGAACGCCAGTCCCGAAGAGGTACGGCAGCAATGCTGCGCCGTTGTCCGCAGGCTGGCCCAGCAGAGATTTCTGCAGATCTTTCGATAAGATCGTGCGCAATCGAAGCCTAGTAAGCGCTAGTACCCCAGATTTTTCGGCTAAAGCTAGTATTCCGCCAAATTGCTTGACGTTATAATCCGTCCGGAATATAGTTGTTGGCATCGGCACGAAAAGTTGATCGCAGGAGCCGTAGCCGGAGGGCTGAATGGCAGGCAGAGAAAGTACACAGCATAAACTGGATCGCGTCCGCTCCCCGCGGGTGCAGATTACTTACGACGTCGAAGTGGGTGGCGCGATTGAACTAAAAGAGCTTCCCTTTGTGGTCGGCGTGTTGGGAGATTTCACCGGGCAGCCGGAACAACCGTTGGCTAAGTTGAAAGACCGGAAATTCGTCGAAGTGAACCCCGACAATTTCGACACCGTGCTGGAAGGCATGAAGCCGCACCTCTCGCTGTCTGTCGAGAATAAGCTGAGCGACGCTCCGGATGCCGCCAATCTCAAAGTGGATTTGAAATTCAAAAAGCTCGAAGATTTCGAGCCGCAAAACGTAGCCCGGCAGGTAAAACCGCTCAAGGAACTGCTGGATCTGCGCACGCGCCTGTCGGACTTGCGCGGCAGTTTACAGGGCAATGACAAGTTGGAAGAGCTGCTTCTGGATTCTGTCAGCAATACCGACAAACTGGACAAATTGAAGAAGGAAGTAGGCAAGGGGGAGGGTTCCAATGGCTGATCCGCAAAGCGCAACCGCCGGGTCGCCGAAAGGCGAGGTGGTTCAAGAACGAAGCCTGCTGGACGAGATGGTCGAGCAGGGGCGTTTTGGGGCTGAACCGGCCGCCCGGCAACGGGGCAGAGACCTGGTTAAAGAATTCGTCGCCCAGTTCCTGGAAGGGAACATGACGATCGCCCGCGATGCCGAGATGATGATCAATGCCCGCATCGCGCAGATCGATCACCTAGTTTCGATTCAATTGAACGAGATTCTTCACCAACCCGCATTTCAGAAGCTGGAGGGGACGTGGCGGGGCGTGAAGTACCTGATGGATCAGAGCGAAACCGGTACCATGCTGAAGATTCGCATTCTGAACGCCGGCAAGAAGGAAGTGCTCAAGGATCTGCAGCGCGCGCCGGAATTCGACCAAAGCGCGCTGTTCAAGAAAGTCTACGAAGAAGAGTATGGGGTGTTCGGCGGCTCGCCGTTCGGGGCCTTGGTGGGCGACTACGAATTCGGCAAGCACCCGGAAGATATCGAACTGCTGGAAGGAATATCGCACGTGGCAGCAGCCGCGCATGCCCCGTTCTGCACCGCGGCATCCTCCGACCTGCTCAATCTTCCGAGCTGGACCGAATTGGGCGCGCCGCGCGATTTGGGTAAGGTATTTGACACCACGGAATACGCCAAGTGGAAGAGTTTCCGCACGTCTGAGGACTCCCGCTACGTGGCGCTGGCTTGTCCGCGAGTGCTGGGCCGGTTGCCATACGGCAAAGACACCAAGCCAGTGGAAGACTTCTCCTACGAAGAGCACGTGGACGGCAGCGATCATTCCAAGTATCTGTGGATGAACGCAGCATTCGCCCTCGCCAGCCGCATGACGCAGTCCTTCTCGCAGCATGGAATGTGCGTGGCTATGCGCGGCGTGGAAGGTGGCGGCCTGGTGACCGGCCTGCCGGTCCACAATTTCTACACCGATGAAGGCGACGTGGCCATGAAGTGCCCCACCGAAGTGCCCATCACCGATCGCCGCGAGAAAGAACTGGCGGATTTGGGTTTCGCGCCGCTGGTGCACTGTAAAGATACCGACTATGCAGCATTTTTCAGTGTGCAGTCGGCTCAGAAGCCGAAGTTGTACGACACGGATGCGGCCAACGCGAATGCGCGCCTGTCCACTCAATTGCCGTACATCATGGCGGTGTCGCGCTTTGCGCATTATTTGAAGGCGATGATGCGCGACAAAATTGGCAGCTTCATGTCCCGCACCGACGCCGAACTTTTCCTGAACCGATGGATTACCCGTTACGTCGTCCCGGACGACACGGCATCCCCGCAGATGAAGGCGCGGTGTCCTTTGCGGGAAGCCCGGGTTGATGTGGTGGAGATTCCCGGCAAGCCTGGCGCATACCGGGCCGTTGCATTTCTCCGTCCGCACTTCCAACTGGAAGAACTAACGGTTTCCATGCGGCTCGTGGCTGATCTGCCCGCACCGGCGAAATAGCCTAAACAGTAGTTGCAGTAGTTTCCGGCCAAGACACTGGGTCTTACGATTTGAAAGGAGAATAATGTGGCTGTAAATGCGTATCTGAAGATTGAAGGCGTCGATGGACCGAGCACCAGCAAGACTGGCTTCATCGACATACTCTCGTTCAGTTGGGGCGTGAGCCAGCATACTACCTACGGCGCCGGCGCATCCGGCAAAGAATCTAAAGCGGGCCGGGCGGATTTTTCCAACCTCACCATCATGAAGGTTTTGGATAAGACGAGCCCCCTGCTGTGCGATCATTGCGCTACCGGGGACATTCTGAAGGACGTTTTTATTCTGTATGACAAGCCGGTGGCCGACTCACAACAAGACTACTTCCGCATCTATTTGAAAGATGCCCTCATCACCTCGGTGCAGTTGTCCGGCAGCAATGAGAATCCGACCGAGTCGATCAGCTTCGCTTTCCAGGCCGTGGAAGTTGCCTATCGCCCCGAGAAGGACGACGGCACGCTCGATGCCGCTATCCGAAAAGGCTTCGACTTGGAAAAGCTGAAGGCCGACTTCGCCGCGCCGCAGAACCTCAGCTAGAGCAGCCGCATGACAGCAAAGGAACTTCTCGGCGCCGGGAAGGTCCGCGATGCGGAGAAGGCGCTCAGCGCGCATCTTCGCAACAACCCAACTGACGTCGCGAGCAGGATATTTCTTTTCGAGCTTCTCTGCTTCTCCGGCCAGTACGATCGCGCGGAGAAGCAGTTGAGCATTTTAGCGCAAGGAAGCCACGAGGCCGAGATGGGCGCCACGCTGTACTTTTCGGCGTTGCACGCCGAAAAGATGCGGCACTCGATGTTCCAGAAAGAAGAGTTCCCCAAGGAAAAGGCGGCGCCTTCACCCGCGGGCGTATTGAACGGCAAGAGCTTCGAATCGATCCGCGATGCCGATCCCGAAATTGGGGCTCGCCTGGAGGTATATGCCGCTGGGGCGTACCTCTGGATTCCCTTCCAGCACATCGCTTCCATTCAAATGGAGGCCCCGCGCACTTTGCGCGACACATTGTGGGCCTCTGCTTTTGTCCTCACCGGCCCAAGTTTCCAGGGGACTGACATCGGGCAAGTCATCATCCCGGCAATCTATCCGTTTTCCTGGAGGTCGGATGACGAATCCATCTGGCTGGGGCGAAGCACAGCCTGGGTGCAGAACGATTCCGGTCAAGAGTTCCCGGTCGGCCAGAAAATGTTCGTCGTGGATGGCGAGGAAGTGCCGCTGCTGGAAATCCGGGCGCTGGAGTTCGCTTCCCATGCCACTGCGTGAAGATCTCCTCAAAGCCATCCCTGGCGAACAACAGAACGGCGCCAACCTGCGCTATGCGCCGATCTACGACCAGATCAAAGAGGCGCGCCGGGAAGACGATGAGCTTGCGCAGGGAGCGTGGCAGCACGACCGCAAGGTAGCCGACTTCAATAGCGTCATTAAGCTGACCGAAGAGGCCATCGCCACTCAAAGCAAGGACCTGCAGTTGGCGGCATGGCTCACCGAGGCGCTGATAAAGAAGTACGGCTTCGCCGGGTTGCACGACGGGCTGCAGCTCTGCCTCGGCCTCGTTAACGATTTTTGGGACACACTTTACCCGGAGATCGAAGACGGCGATCTGGAGCCGCGTGCCGCGCCGCTCGAATGGATCGGCGGCAAGCTGGATGCCAGCGTCAAGTCCAAACCACTTTGCAACGAAGGCTACAATTTCTTTCAATACAAAGACTCGCGGGCGGTAGGCTACGAAGACGACGCCAAAAGCAAAGAGCAGAAAGCCGCCCGGGAGAAGGCTCTGAAGGAAGGCAAACTGGCGCCCGAGGCCTTCGACAAGGCGTTTGTCGAAACGCCCAAAGCCTTCTACCTCCAGTCCGAGAAGCAGTTAGACAGCAGCTTGCAGACCTTGAAGGAACTAAACAAGGTTTGCGATGAGAAGTTCCAGGACGCGGCACCCTCATTCAGCAAGCTGAACGACGGCATCACGGAGGTACGCCACGTCGTCCATGCGCTGCTTCAGAAGAAGAGGGAGACAGAGCCGGATCCGGTCGAAGAGGTGGCGCCGGAAGCCGTTGCCGAGGGTGAGGCTGCTGCGGAAGGAGCAGGGGCGGGCGCAGGGCCGGCGAAGGGTATGTTGCTCACCATTGCCGGCCTGGTTGCCGCGGAACCCGAGGACCGGCGCGAAGCCATTGCCAACGTGGTGGCCGCAGCCGCCCTCTTGCGCAAGCGGGAGCCTTACAGCCCCGCGCCTTACCTGATGCTCCGCGGCCTGCGCTGGGGCGAGTTGCGGGCTGCCTCCGATCCGCTGATGCTGACCGCCCCGGGCACGGAATACCGGCAGCAGATCAGAGCTCTGGCGTTGGCCGGCAAGTGGACCGATTTGCTCGAGACCACCGAGTATCTAATGGGATTGCCGTGCAGCCGGGCGTGGCTCGATTTGCAGCGCGCCACGGTGGACGCTTGCGTTGCGCTCGGTGAACAATATAACGCAATCGCCATCGCGATCCGATCGGAGCTGCGCACTCTATTGCGGGATCTTCCTCAGCTCCTTGATGCCACTCTTAGCGACGATACGCCGGCGGCTAACACCCAAACCCAGGCCTGGCTCAAGGAATTGATGGCCGAACCGTCGAATGGCACGCCGGCGGCCGAGGCTCCGGCCTCTCCCGTCGCCGAGAATACCCACGCTCCAGGCTGGCAAAAGAAGTTTATCGACCCGCAAGCGCTAGCGCAGGAAGCGATGCGCACCAATCAACCGCAGAAGGCCATTGACATTCTGCAGAAGGAGGTCGAACGGCAACTGAGCGGCCGCGGCAAGTTCCAGCGCAAGCTGCAGCTGGCGCAAATCTGCATTGCGGCTGGCAAAGATGTGATTGCCCAAACTTTGCTCGACGATATCGCCGCCGCCATCGAAGCGCACAAGCTCGACGACTGGGAAGATCACGCCCTGGTGGCGTCTGCCATGGTTTTTCTGCTTCAGGCCAGCAAGAAGATTCAGGGGGACGCCAAAGCCAAGCAGGCAATGCTCGAAAGGCTCTGCCGCTTAGACCCTGTTCAGGCGATGCAGATCTAGAATCATGGCGCGTTCCACACCCGAATCCGCGATCACTCTTTCCGTCCTGGATCGCCTCATTGACCTAGACCCTCGTAACTCCCAGGAAGTGCCGCTTACCCGCGCTCAGTCGCTGCGCCTGTTCAAGGATGCGCTACGCCGCGATCTGGAGTGGTTGCTCAATACCCGGCGAGTCGCCGTGCCACCCGATGAGTCTTTGAAAGAGGTAAACAAGTCGGGATATATTTTCGGTCTTCCGGATTTCACCGGCTACAAATTGTCGGCTCCCCAGGATCAAACCAGGCTCCTGCGCTACATTCAAACCGCCACTAAACTCTTCGAGCCCCGGCTCGCCAATGTCAAGGTTGTGCCGATTGAAGCCGGGCTCGTCAGCGCGCGGACGATGCGCCTGCGAATCGAGGGCCTGATGCTGGTAGATCCCGCTCCGGAACACGTCTCCTTCGATACGGTACTGGAACTGACCAGCGGTCAGTACGAGGTAACGAATGCGGGATGACATGCTGCTCTACTATGAGCGCGAACTGACGTACCTGCGCCAGATGGGAGCCCAGTTTGCGGAAAAGTATCCGAAGATCGCGTCACGCCTGCTGCTGGAGCCCGCCAAGTGCGAAGACCCTCACGTGGAGCGGCTGCTGGAGGCATTTGCATTCCTCGCCGCGCGTGTTCACCTGAAGGTAGATGACGAATTCCCGGAAATTACGGAAGCCATTCTGGGGATTGTCTACCCCCATTTCGTTCGCCCCATTCCTTCGATGTCGATCGTCGAGTTTCAGGTGGATCTCGAGCAGGGCAAGCTCACGACCGGCCTTGAAATCCCGCGTGAGTCGATATTGTATTCCCGCCCGGTCGCAGGTGTGCCCTGCAAGTTCCGCACGTGCTATGACACGACGCTATATCCGATCTCGGTAAGCAGCACGGAATGGACCAGCCCTGACCGCCTGAAACCGGCCCTACGCGCGCCGGATTCGGCCTTTGCTCTGCGCCTGGAGATGCGCACCACGCCGGATGTGATGTTGCCCAAGTTAGGCCTGGACCGGCTGCGCTTCTATTTGTTCGGGGAAAGCAGCCTGGTACACATTCTGTATCAGCTACTGAACTCGAAGCTGACGTCGATAGTCGTTCGGGATCCGGCCAATGCGAAGCTGGCGCCAGTCAAATTGCCCGCATCCTGCTTACGGCCCGTGGGATTCGCGGACGATGAGGGCATGCTTCCGTATCCGAGGCGCTCGTTCGCCGGCTACCGGCTGCTCCAGGAGTACTTCGCGATTCCGGAGAAATTCCTGTTCGTCGACGTTACCGGTTTGGAGCCCGCATGGGCCGCGGGCTTTAAGAATAGCGCTGAACTGATCTTTCTCTTCTCCAGCGCGGGCGATGAAGACCGGCGGCAGCGGCTCGAAATCGGCATTTCTCCGAAGACGTTTCGTTTGGGATGCAGCCCGGCCATCAACCTGTTTCCGCAGACGGCGGAGCCCATCCTCCTGGATCAACGCAAATACGAATATCCCGTAATTCCCGACATCCGGCGCCCCACCGCGACCGAAGTGTTTTCCGTCGAAGAAGTGGCCAGCATCGACGCATCCACGCGCCAGATCGTGTCGTACCGGCCGTTTTACTCCTACCGGCACGAAACCGCGGAGCAGCACGATTGCTTTTGGATCGCTAACAGCCGGCCTTCCAACAAGCTGAACGATGAAGCGCTGGATGTCTATCTCTCCCTGGTCGATCGCTCGATGCGGCCCACTAAACCCTCTGTGGACACGCTGACGGTCCGCACCATATGTTCGAATCGCAATCTGCCCGCCCGCCTGGCCTTTGGAAATGACGAAGGTGATTTCGAGCTGGAAAGCAATGCGCCGCTCAAACGCATCGTGGCTCTCAAGAAACCGACGATGCCCCTCCGTCCATCAACCGGGAAGATGGCGTTGTGGCACCTGATTTCGCATCTATCGCTGAATTACCTCTCGTTAGTCAGCGAAGGACGAGACGCTTTGCAACAGATTCTGCGGCTGTATGATTTCACGGAATCGCAATTCTCCCAGAAGATGATCGAGGGAATTACCGAGCTGCGCAGCCGGCCTCATTTCGCGCGCGTGGTATCGGAGAACGGAATTGCGTTCGCGCGCGGCACGCGGGTGGAATTAGAACTGGATGAAGAGCAGTTCGTCGGCGGCGGCGCCTACCTGTTTGCCAGCGTCATTGAGCAATTCCTGGCTCTCTATGTGTCGATGAACAGCTTTACGCAACTGGTGGCCTCCGTCCGCCAGAGGAAGGAGGTGCTGCGCGAATGGCCGCCGAGAGCGGGTTACAACGTTCTGGTGTGACCGACGCGCCTTCGGCCCAGTGGTCCGCCGTCGAGCAAGAACTGCGTGAGAGTCCCGGCACCTTCGAGTTCTTTCAGGCAGTGCGCCTTTTCTCCCTGATCTTTGCCGGCCGCGAGCCGGTGGGACATTTTGTCCCGCCCGAACGCGAGGTCGTCCGGTTTGCCGCGAACACATCGCTGTCTTTCCCGCCGAGCCAGATCCATACCATCGATTGGAGCGGTCCGATTCCGAAGATGGCCGTGAACTTCATGGGCCTGACCGGCCCGATCGGCGCCCTGCCCTACGCCTATTCGGAGTTGATCGTCGGACGGCTGCGCAGCCGGGATCGCGCCCTCGCTGAGTTCCTCGACATCTTCAACCACCGGATGATCTCCCTGTTTTACCAGGCATGGGAGAAGTATCGCTTTCAGGTGGCATACGAGCGGGAGGGCAAGGACCGCTTATCGCGTTACTTGATGTCTTTGATCGGCCTCGGCACGCCGGGATTGCAAGCGCGGCAGGAAGTGCGCGATGAGGCACTGCTGTTCTACTCAGGCCTGCTGGCTCTGCAGCCGCGATCGGCGGTGGGCCTGTGCCACATGCTTGAGGACTACTTCGGCGTAAGGGTTGAAGTCGAGCAGTTCGTCGGCTCCTGGCAAGCGCTCGACCCTGCGGATCAGTCAGTCTTCGAAGATGGAGATTCGTTTTCCGAACAATTGGCCGTGGGTTTAGTGGCGGGAGATGCCGTCTGGGACCAGCAATCGCGCGTGCGGGTGAGGATCGGCCCCTTGACTCAGGAACAGTATCTCGGGTTTCTGCCATCGGGAAGGGCGCACGAGTCCGTGCGTAGCTTGATCCGGTTCTTCTGCGGGCCCAATCTGGAAGTGGAGCTTCAGCTGATTTTGAGGCGCGATTCCGTGCCAAGTTGCGATCTGGGGAACGACTCGGCCAGCGGACCGCGACTGGGCTGGTTCACGTGGATGAAGTCGGGGACAGAGTTTGACCGGGCTCCCGAAGACACAGTTTTATTGATAAGGTAAATCACAATCGTCCCCGCTGGGCCAGAGGGTGAAGCGCCCCGCCGGTTAGTACAGAGAGAATAACCCGTTGGCAGCCACACAAGAGCAACGTCCCTTCCGTTTTAAGACGCCCTTGGGCGAAGACGCCCTGCTGGTGGACAGCTTCCAGGGATACGAACGGGTCTCCACGCCGTTTCGCTTCGTGCTGAAAGTGTTGTCTCTCGATCCGAACGTGGACATGAAAAGCCTGCTGAACGCCCCGGCCGTTCTGTCCATTGTGCTCAACAACAACGCAGAACGGTACATTCACGGCAACATCAATCGCATGAAGTTGCTCGAATACGGCGAAGACGGGTACGCAGCCTATGAGGTGGAGATGGTGGCGTGGCTGTGGTTTTTGAACCTCTTCCATGATTGCCGCATCTTTCAAAATAAATCTGTACCGGATATCGTGGAACAGGTTTTCCAGGACCGGGACTTCAAGGATTTCAAATCGCTGCTCAAAGGCAGCTACCCAGAACGAGAATACTGTGTGCAATACCGCGAGACGGACTTTAACTTCGTCTCGCGTCTTCTCGAAGAAGAAGGAATTTTCTATTACTTCGAGCACAGTCAAGACCAGCACACCTTGGTCTTGGCGGATCAAGCCTCAGCGCTCGACCCTTGCGCGAATCAACAGACGGCTCACTACCTTGTGGCTCTGGGCGGGGTTCAGGACGAGGACACCGTCAACTTCCTCGAAGCCGAGTACAAAGTGGAAATCGGAACCGCTTCGCTGACCGACTACGATTTCGAAAAACCCAGCACCAGTCTCCTTTCCACGCTTCCGAGCGAGTGGAAGGGCGAACTCTACGACTATCCCGGCAACTACAAGAGCAAGGCCGACGGAGACCGTTACACCAGAATCCGGCTCGAGGAGCAGGAGGTCGGCTTGGTCACAGTGCGCGGCGAGAGCAACTGCATGGGCTTCGAATGCGGCTATAAGTTCTCCCTCGAAGATCATTACCGCGACAGCGCCAACACAGACTACACCATGCTGGCTCTGCAGCACCATGGGCGTAATTCGAGCTACCGGGCCGGCAACGTGGATCCGTTCGAATACGGAAACCGGTTCGAAGCGATGCCCAACTCTGTGGCTTTCCGGCCCCCTCGCTTGGCGCGGAAACCGGTCATCCCGAGTACGCAGACAGCCGTGGTCGTAGGCAAATCTGGTGAAGAGATCTGGACCGACAAGTATGGCCGGGTGAAGGTGCAATTCTACTGGGACCGTCAGGGCAAGATGGATGAGAACAGCTCCTGCTGGATTCGTGTGTCGCAAGGCTGGGCCGGCAAGGGGTGGGGCGCCATCTACATTCCGCGCATGGGCCAGGAAGTGGTGGTGAGTTTTCTCGAAGGCGATCCCGACAGGCCGTTGATCACTGGCCGCGTCTACAACGCCGATCAGACAGTGCCCTACGCGTTGCCGGATGAGCAGACCAAGAGCACATTGAAATCGATGAGTTCGAAAGGCGGAGGAGGATTCAACGAGATCCGCTTCGAGGATAAGAAGGACAGCGAACAGGTCTTCATCCACGGGCAGAAGGACCTGGACATTCGCATCGAGCACGACCGTAAAGAATGGATTGGAGAAGACCGGCACCTGATTGTCACTCGAGATAAGATGGAGCAGGTCCAGAGAGATAGTCACATTGATATCACGCGTGACCAGATCGAACAGATCGGCCGGGATCACCACGTAGCCATCAACGGGAAAGCCGCTGTCAAGATCACCGGCTCCAATTCCTTAAGCGTGACCGGCGATGTGATCGAACAGTTTCAAGGCAATCACAGCAGCCAGGTTACTCAGAACCTGTATCTGAAGGCGATGCAAGTGGTGATTGAGGCTGCCATGGGCCTGACTCTAAAAGTAGGCAGTAACTTCATCACGATTGATATGACCGGAATCGCCATCAGCGGCATGCCGATGGTGCAGATCAACAGCGGCGGCGCGGCGCTCTCGGGATCCCCGGGCTCACTGGTCTCGCCTTTGGCTCCCACCGATCCGCAACAAGCCGATAAAGCCGACGCCGGCGCTATGACGAACGCGCCATCAGCTTCCGCGGGCACGCCGGCGACTCTTTCTCTGGTGAACATCGGCTCTTCCCCCAAGCCGCACTCAGCCGCATCCGATGCCCCCACTCACGATCCCAACGCTCCGGAGAACCAGGACAAGATACATTGGATTGAAATCAAGTTAGTCGATCAAGAAGGCAAACCAGTACCAGGAGAAGCCTACAAAGTGACTCTTCCCGATGGAACCACGGTAGCCGATGGAACGCTGGACGAAAAGGGCCATGCTCGCGTCGATAATATCGATCCAGGCTCTTGCAAAGTAACCTTTCCGAATCTGGACCAGGAGGCGTGGGAGCCGAAATAGGCGCTATGCATAGCCAGGATCGAGACACGGCAGTGACGACTCTACTATGAGCACTCAGGTGCGTGCTCAAGCCGGCGATACGCTGTGCGGGATTGCGATTGCTGCGGGCTTCATCGACTGTGGCGCTTTGCGCGCCGAACCCGCTAACAGCAGCTTGCTGAGCCGGCCTTTGAAATCCGGAGACATTGTGACCGTGCCGGACCTGCGGTCGAAGGATGTCGACAAACCGACCGATACTCCGCACCAATTTAAGAAGAAGAATGCACCCCCAGTGTCGATTCGTTATGTACACGGCTCGCCAGATAAGCCATATCTTCAAGACGCCACCCTGGTATTCTTGCTGGTTAGCAAATTCCAGGTCGATAAAGGCGGCCCCACCGGCGCTGCCGCATTTCCCAGCCAATTCGGATTTCAAGCAGCCGGAGACGCCGACATCGCGACGTTTAAGGTAGAGGTCGTGGATCCGGCCGCAGGCGGTTCCGTGCAGGTCACCCTGGAAGCGTTGAAGCCCATTTTAAAGCCAGACGGCACGATTGACCACCATGAACTGTTCACCGGCGCCGAACATGACGCTCGCAAGCTCGAAGTAACCTGCAACAAAGTGAGCAGCGGGGTAGCGTACCGGTCGAAATATCTGCGGCTCGTGGTGGACGAAGCGGACAAGAAAGGCACGGTTGGGCCGGTACCGCCCAATACGTTCCCCCCAGGCCCAGGCTCTCCGAAGCCGGATCAGACGTTGCTGGTCACCGATATGGTGGATCAAGGCGAGCCCGATGTGGAAATCCTCGATCAGAAGGTCCGCGCTTCCTACACCATTACGCGTTGCCCGGGCAGCCCAAAGTGTACCGTAACCGCGGAATTGCCCATTGGCGACGACCGGCAACGGCTCCGCATGTTCCTGCACGTGATGCGGCGCACTCCTGGTGGCGCGCCCGTGGTCGCGGTGGCCGACGCCAAACGCCGCGCATTGAAATGGTTTCGCCGGGTAATGGCCCAGAGTTCGATCGGCCCCAAGGTTCTCGGCGCTCTGGAACGCGATCCGGTCGAGAACCTGGTTTCGGTATCCGATGCCGGTTCGGGCAACCCTACACCTGGGGCGAATGCCGGCGGCTCCAGTGCTTCCGGTGTGGATGCTTCAGGGAACCCCAGCCGCCTCGGATTTCGCATCAACGCGGCGGGAACCACTCCTCAGACGGTCGGTCCAATTACTCCTTCCGCCGGCGACACACCGATTACGACGGCTACGGCGCTCGCAGGCCTGGTGCAAGCTCCGTTTTTCGCCACACCGGCCGCGAATCCCCGGCGCTTCAATGACACCCAAGGCTCTGCCGATATCCTGATTACCAACGTCGCCGGGCTGGCCGTGACCATCGACAACCTGGTGTCCACCGACACGGCGCAAACGCTGACCGTCGGCAGTGTGAATCCACTGCCGGTGCCGCAACAATCCTGGGACGGCCAGAACTTCCTGGTGGGCACGCTCCACCAGCGGGTCATGTGCCGCAACTACGATACCGGCACCGATCGCGTGGACGTGTTTATTGTGGACAGCACGTCGGACGGGAATCGGGGCGAAGCCATGATGGACGGTCACGCGGTGAACGCGGATGCCACCACGCACGGGGCCGATGCCATCAAATTCTCGCTCTTTGCCATTCAAACTTGTATGAACAGCAGCGATGACGATCCACTGGTGCTGGCGCACGAAATCGGTCACGTAACCGGGGAACTGGGCCACGCGCTCAATGTTGCCACGGAACTGATGTCCGCGCAGGTATCCGGCAACAATGCACCCGGAGCTTCCAAACGGCTCACGGATCGTAGCGTGCAGTACAACATCACCGCCGGGAGTTTTCAGATCAACCGGCGCTTGCGCACGGAAGGCGGCAGTGCGGGAATCCTCGAAGCTTGGTAGATCCCGGTGGTGTTCGCGCGTGGCGCTCCTCGCGTTGCTTGCGGGGATCGTCACGATAGGAGATGAATCGATGGCCATGTTTTCGCAAGTTCCGCCTCCCACGATGCCTGAGCTGGAAGAGTTCGTATTTCATCCCGACCAGTTTCAGAAAGAGGCCATCCCGCGCCGCTTGCGGTCCGAGGACGTTGCCCGATTCCTCATCACCCGGTTGGATCGCTCCACCGGTCTCGACCCCTTGAGGCAAGCCGAGAAGCTGATCGACTACTACGACCTCAATGAAGTGGCTGCCCACCTGCGCAGCTTTCTGGACGGCCGCGAGGCAAACCCCGGTGAGCGCCGGCGTTCGATCACCATCACGCGCATTCTGGCGCGTTCGGGAGCGCCTGAAGAGTGGCAATTCGCTGCCAACTACTACCGCTTCCTCGCGCAGCAGGTAACGGTGCCGGAAGCTGCGGAGATGGTTTCCATCTGCGATGCCCTGGGGCCCCAAGCCGATACACAAATACTGCGCTCGGCCTTGACGGCACTGCTCCAAAAGGGTCTTGCGCCGAATGACGCGCGCACGGTCGAAACCGCGCTGAACATGACTCTGCCGCGCGCCGAGCAGGCCAACACCATGAAACGGCGGCTGCTCTCCGTACCGGCGCGGGAACAACGGATTGCCGGAGAGGTCGCTCTCTACCTGCAACTGGTGCTGGGCTACCCGGAATATCTGCCCGGTTGGGCGGGGCGCCAGCTTCGGCGCGAGACGTGGGCGGATCAACCCGCTCAGCAGACGGTGCGTAACCCCGATCCCGGCCGTGCCCAACAAGTCGCGGAGGCGTTCCGGCAGGCGATTGCCAAGGTGGAACAGGACGCCAAGCTGAACGAAGCGGCAAAGGCCATGAAAACCGTGACCTGCCTGCGCGCCGTGGATTTCTTTGGCGGGATGCTCAGTGAGGCCGACACTGCCAAGCTGCACGAAGGGACCGGACGCCAGTTCGACGTGCTATCGAATTACTGATGCGGCACTATGGGACCTCAACCGTGAACTCGCCCGGAGTTGAGAACGTGATCACGCCCGCCCATATGCACATCAACTGCGAGACGTTATCGAGCGTGGGCTGATTTCCCAGCAGCACGGTCAGCGCCCCCGGTACCCACGGAGACGGCGTATTCGGAATGCAGGGCATCGGAGTTAACACACCCAGCGCGGCTGCCGTGGCCGAAGCGACCACCGGGTTTGCGATCGACATGCACATGCCGAAGGGCATGATGTTCACCATCGGGATGTGATCCATGATGTTGGCGTCGGGAACCTCATTGGTAAAGGTTCTGTTGATCGGCAGCACGACCAGAGAGCTGGGAGCCGCACCGAACGAACACTGCATCATCGCACCCATACAAACCTGCATCGGCATGGAAACCTCCTCTCAGCGCGCTTCATTATTGTATCGAAGAGGCAGATCGATCGGCGTCCAGGCACCCTTCCCCGGCTACTTGCTGAACTCGAACGCGGTCGCCGCGGGAGTCGAGACCGCGACACCCGTTCCGGAGGACTGAACGTCGCCGCTGACCGCGTAAAACCGGTTGCCGATCACCGCACCGGCCACTCCGTGCCGCGGCGTAGCCATGGGCGGCAGTGAGGACCAGGTATTCGTTGCGGGATCGTAGGCTTCGAACACCCGGAATGCCGTTTGTACGACGGGATCTTGCCATTCGCCGCCAGCTACATAAATCATGCCATTGTAGACGGCGGAGGCCACGGCACTGCGAGCCGTCGGCATGCGGGCGCCGGGCGGCTCCCAGATGTCTGTCGAGGGGTTGTAGATTTCTACAAGAGAAATGTCGGAGGCAATCGAAATAAAGGCTGCGCCGACCCGTCCGCCGATCACATAAATTTTCCCATTGACGCTGCCGACGCCCATATGATTGCGTGGGGTTGGCATCGGCGTGCGCGCTCGCCAGGTGTTGGTTTTGGGATCGTACTCCTCGACAGTTCCAACCACGTTCTGGCGCGTCGAGGCATTGATATAGGCTTCCTTCGCGCCCGGCGCGCTGGTTGCGCCGCCGATGACATAGATCTTGCCGTTTGCCTCCGCGGCCACCGCCGCGCCACGCTTGGTCGGCATCGGCGCGAGAGCCTTCCACGAATCATTTTGGGGATCGTATTCCCAGGCGTTGTTGATCGGTACCCAACCCGGGGGCGCTGGCGGATCCGGGTACACAAAGCCGCCAAAAGCGTAAATCTTGCCGTCATGCTCGCAGAAAGCAACGTGATGGGAAGGCAACGCCATCGGTTTCTTCTTGGTCCACTGATTCGAAGCCGGATCGTACTCGTAGACCAGGCCTGCCGGGTGCCACAGCGGGATCAAGCCTGAAAAAACATAGAGCCTGCCGTTGGCGGCTTCGCCCATCACCTCCTCGCGCGGGTCGGGAAACGGGGCGAGATCCACCCACTTGCCTTGGCCGTGAACGACCGGCGCCCACATAGTAAGGAACAATAGAGCAAAGGTCTTGAGGCTTGTCGTTGTCTTCATGGCGTTACGTCCACCACAGATTTCTCCGGATTGATGAGGAACGTCCAAATCAAGGCGCCCAGCAGCATGACGCCCGAAGTAATGAAAAAGGGGACCATCCACGACCCTTTTCCGAAGTAGTAGCCGAAGACCAGGGGCGTGACCGATGCTGCCAGAGCTCCCGCCATATTCATGACTCCAGTCACGGTGCCGCTGAACGGTCCGCCGACATCCATCGGCACCGCCCAAGCGGGCCCGATGACAAACTCCAAAAAGAAGAATGACGTCGCCAGGCATAGCACCGAGGCCCACGCGCTCCCGGTTGTCGCGGCAGGGATCAAAAATACGCCCGAAAGAAGAAACCCCGGAGCCGCAACGATGCTGCGGGCAAAGCGCGCTTTGCCGGTCCTTTTGAACATGAGATCGGAGAGCGATCCTCCCACCAGATCTCCAGCCATGCCGGCGAATAATGGAATCGAGCCGATCACGCCGAGCGCCTGCAGCGTGATGTGCCGATGTTCGCGCAGGTACGTCGGATACCAAGTCAGGTAGAAGTTCGTGCCAAAAAAGAAACAGCTATACCCGAGCGCGATGAACCACATGTTCGGCGAGCCCAGGATGCGTTTCCAGGGCGCGGAATGCTGCGCAGTGGGTGAGGTCTTGAGCGAGCCGTCGGGGTTGAGCCCGCGAATCTGAACCAACTCGGGCCGATTGACACGAGTGTGCTCTTCGGGCCGGTTGCGGTAGTACACGGCGAACCCGACCGACCAGATCAAGCCGAGCGATCCAAAGATGTAGAAAATGGCTCGCCAGCCGAAGGCGAGCATGATACTCGCTGCCACGAGCGGCGTCACCGCCACCGCAAAGCGGCTGAAGAAATGCGTGGTGCCTTGAATGCGGCCGCGCTCCGATCTGGGAAACCAAAGCTGCATCCCACGGCTGGCCACCGGAAACGCGCCGGCCTCACCCAGTCCGAGAAGAAATCGCGCCGCAAACAGTGAGCCCAGCCCGAGGGCGGCTCCCGTCAGTACCGCGGCGATCGACCACCACGACATGATGGCGGTGAGAACTTTCTTGGGGCCGAATCGGTCTCCGAGCCATCCCGCCGGAATCTGCCCCAGCGCGTATGACCACGTAAAGGCACTCAACACCAGCGCCATGCTGGTCTTGCTCAACCCGAATGCCTTCGCGATCTCCGGCTGCGCGACCGAGATGTTGCTTCGATCCATGTAGCAGATCAGGTACATCAAGCTGATGAGGAACAGAATCAACCAGCGCGTCTTGGTTGGCTTGGTTGTCGCTTGAGCCGGTGTTTCGGCTGCCCCGGCCGCGGTCGTGGTATTCGCTTTCAACACATTGGCCTAAGCGAGCGACGGAATCTCGGTGTGCTCTTTGACCGTGATCTCCACCGGCTGTCCCGTCTCTGCGGAGAGATCGGCGGCCTGGTAAACCTGCATCACCATGCGTGCGTGTTCGGGCGTTACCAGCGGCTGCTGACCGGTAGAAACGCATTCGAGAAAATGAATCGTTTCGGCCGCCATCGGCCCGGCATAGACATGCCCCAGACTCTCGCCCGGCATGGAGGAAATCGGGAATTGGATTCCCTTTTGCAAACTGGTAGTGTACACGTCGCGATGCGTGTCATCCACCATCACCGCGCCTTCGGTGCCCACCATCTCGATCCAGCAGCTTGAGAAATTGGGGTACGCCGGCGGGAGCACCCATCCCGCGCCGACGGTGAAGGCCGTGCCATCGTCCATCGTTACGACAATCCACGCGCAGTCCGGGACGTTATACTGCGGCCCCATGATTTTGTAAACCTCCTGCGCATACACCCGGACCGGCTTCCGGGGCGCCAGGCACCACAGCACGAAATCGATATCGTGGGTCGCCTCCATGGCGGCCGGCGAGAGCTTCACGCGCCCACCAATCTTCTTACCGAGGTTGCGCGTGATGTGGCGGCTCACCAGCGCAGTCACCGGTTGGCCGATGCTGCCGTCATCGATGGACCGTTTGATGTAGGCGAACTTCGGGTTGAACCGCTGCGAATATCCAATCGTAAACAGCAGATTTTTGGAACGCGCCAGGGCGATCAGTTCATCGGCTTCCGAGAGTTCCAGCGCGATCGGTTTTTCCAGGAATACATGCTTACCTGCCAGCAGGCTCTCCTTTGCGATCGGAAAGTGAGTCGGCTCTGGCGTCGTGGAAATGAAAACGGCTTCGATGCTCTGGTTGCCAAGCAGAGTTCGATAATCCGCGGCGGCGGAAGCCGGCCTGGTAAGCTCCGCGACTTCTCGAAGGCGCTCCGGCTTGATCTCGGCGATATGCAACTCTCCTACAAAAGGGCTCTTCGCACAGGCTTGGGCGCGGATGCCTCCGCACCAGCCGGTTCCAATGACTGCGACGTTTATAGGACTCATCTCTTGGTTATATCTCCGGCTTTCGGCGGATTCTTGAGGCTGGTGTAAACGGCTTCCACAAACGTGTCAGTAGTCCATGGGCCGGACGTGGCGCCGAAACGATCGTCGTAATCCGCCGTCACTCGCGCCGCCTTGACCCTGTCCAGCGTGGCGCCCTTCTTGATGAGGTCTTGCACGCGATCGCGAATGATCACCAGCATGTCGCGGTACTCAGCCACCTCCCACTCATCGCACAGACGCCCGTGCCCCGGAATGATGAGCGTGCCGCCCTCTTCGTCATGCTGATAAACCGTACGGTCGAGAATATGGTTGAGCGCCTCGATCTCGCCCTGAATACTGCCGCCATTTTTGACATCGATCGGCGGGTATGAAGTTGTGGAAAAGAGATCGCCGGTTGCGATCACATCCGAGTGGCGGAAATGGACGATCGTGTCGCTGTCGGTGGTTGCATTGGGCTCGTAGAAGATCTCCACCGCTTCGCCATTATGAAACTTTCGGCGGCGGCCTTGGAAGAACGTATCGCTCGGAATCCCTTCGGAGGGCCTCTTAAGAGCCACCATGTGGTTCTGCACATTTTGGTGCCCAAGGATGGTGGCGCCGCGGCCCGCGTCGGCGAACTGGCCCGAAAAGAACGACCCTTCCACTTCCGGATCGTGACCGGCCGCGCGCAGTTTGACATTCCCGCCGGTCAGCTCCGGTCCAAAGTTGGTATTGACAATGAACTGGATGGGTTTCTCGCTCAGCTTGCGAATCGCCGCAATCACTCGATCCGTAAGCTGGCCCGCGCCGCTGTTGACTGCCAGCGGAGCTTGATCGCCAATCTGCACGGCAATGTTGCCGCCGTCCCCCACCAACATATACAGGTTGCCTTGAACCGGCAGGACGTGGATTTCTCCATCGTGAGGGTTGGGGTCTGCCGCGCGGCTGGCATGCGGCGGGCCGGGGACGGGCGTCAGCTCCGCTTTGGCCGCGGCATCCATGGCTTGTGGGTCTTTGAACTTGGCGAGGAGTTCCGGATACATGGTATCCGGCCCGCCCAGGGTCGCGAGCAACGGAATGTGGTTCCGGTCCGCGAACTCCCGCAGGAATGGGTGTTGGCCCCACAAGTAACTCTCCACCTGGTCTTCGCGCCGACCTAGAATCTGTTCGCCATCATCGCAAGCGTACAGCCAGGCATCGGGCTCCTTCGTGTTGCGTCCCAGCGTGTAGGTGCGGCTGAACGGCTCGGCTAAATACACCGGATCGTTCACAACGGCAAGGTAAGTGATCCGGTCACCGTGCCGGATGAAATGCTCCGTCACCGTTGCCTCGTCGCTCTGCGCCAGACCATTGGCGCGAATCCAGCCGCGCTTCAGATGAGTCGTGTACACCGTCAGCGTGTTGCCTTCGAACTTTCCGGTAGAAAACCCCGACCAGGTGTGTTGCGCGTAAGCCGGTGGATGCGGGCGGTCATCCATCCAAATCGTCCTGGTACCTTCACTAATCTGCCAGTAATGTTTGATGGCGATCAGGCGTTGCGTGTACGGGTCTCGCTCTTCCCAAAAACGGAGGTTGCCGGGTTGATTGTAGGTGTATGGGATCGTGTAGCCCATGCATTGATGCTGCCGCCCCTGAATGCGCGCGGCGCTCCAGGCCAATGCATACAGGCGGCCGGCCTCGTTCACCGGGATTCCTCCGTATTCGACCAGCGCTCCCGCGGCGGTGATCAGCCCGGAATCCTGAAACGGCTGCGGATACCAGGTACCCGACATGTCGATGCCTGCCGGCAGATTGGTGTGGCCGGAGAAGTCCAAGCCCTGTCCCCAGGTCAAAGCGGCGATAAAAAACAAACTGTACTGGAAACGTTTCATCTCGCTATTCTCCGATTGGCTACTTTGCCGAGCACGGCGTCGGATTCCAGCCTTTTGCGTCCGGCTGTTTCCGATAATGCGACGCGGTCAGGAACGGTTGTGCCAGATAGGCCGGATCCTCGACGGAGGTAGTAACCGCCAAGTAAGCGTCGCCATTAGGTTCATTGACGCGATCGAAATACTCGGTCAGCGTGGCGTTGGCGCTGTACGGGACGCCGTTCGTACGCAAATATCCGGGTTTCAGGTGGGTCGTCACCACCTTCAAAGAACCAACCGGAGCCACGCCGCGGCCCACCGGCACCGTCTCCCAGACCGCTTTTGAGAGACCTTGCCGGCCTGGACTTGGTTCGCCCGCAGACCCAAAATGAAGCACGCGGGTCTGTTGGCCGGCGTCGGCTTCGACCTTGAGGGTCTGATCGTCCTGCCACGTAATATGCAGCCGCCCGGGCAAGCGCATGAGCCCGGGAGCGCCATAGCTCTTGCAAGACTCTCCAGCAGCTTCGTCCTTTGCCGGATCCCAGGCGTCGGCGACCTTGCGGCCCTCCAGGTTGAGCACCACACCGGTGTAGTCGCCCTTCGGCGGTGTCACCATTCGGAAGCGCCAGTCTTCGGTAACTACCGAAACCCAATAGCCGGTGATATCGTACAGAGCCGCGGCTTTGGCCGTCTTCGGCGGCTCCGGCGCTCCGGGGAACCCGCGGCCCTGACCGTAGACGCCGCTGACCGCGACGATCCCCAAGCCAATCGCAACAGCAAGGCGCATTCTTGAGCCCAGCATACGTGACATTGATTGTTCCTTAACTACACTCTCCGATGCAACGAATCTCGTGCGACACGACTCCTCGCAGGCTATTCCCGACGGCGATCTATTATCGTACTGCCACGTTCGTTGATCTGTACAATGGATTGTCCCGATTGAAGCTATCCGCAGCCTCGATAGTTACCGCGGAAGGCCTGCCCCACGCGAGCTCAAAGCTCGACCGCCACCTTGGCCTGCTTCTCTTTCTTGAAGTGCGCGACTGATTTCAGGTAGGTCTCGAGTCCTTCATCGGAAACGATTCCCGGTGTCAGGATCGTTCCGCCATACATAGCGGCCATGAGGCCCCTTTTTGCCACCACCCCCGCGGCCCGCCGGAGGATGTCCATCAAGTCCCAATCCACCGCGGCGGTTGATCGGGTGAGAGCGAATCAATCATCCGCAGGCCATCGGAGGTGCTGATGACGTAGGCCACTGTCCCTTGATTGCCGATCACGTAGACGTTGTCGAAAATCTTAGTCCGCTCAATCGGCGGATCATTCAGCCTGTTGGGGCGCCGCGCCTCGCAGAAAAAATGCTCCTCGCCCGCCCAAATCGGACCGCCGGCCTTCTTGGCTTTCTCGACGAGAGCCTTCACGGCCGCCGAGTCCGGCTTGTCGGGGGCAGGAGGCGCGGGCTGGCCGTGAACCGGGCCGGCCAAGGAACCACGACCCGGAACGGGCCGTATTCCGGCGGCAGGCAGCGGGGCCTCACGGTGGATTGCGCCGCCGCTCCGGCAGACACAGGTCTCGCAACCAAGCGCTCGGGGACCAAGCTCGTGGATGTGCAATCACCGGCAGATTTGCTAAAATCGAATCCAAAAGCAGTTG
>DATJAK010000019.1:0-17882 GCA_035516375.1 Bryobacteraceae bacterium | reverse complement strand
AGCCGTTCGAGCCCAGGTAAGGTTCTTCGCGTTGCGTCGAATTAAACCACATGCTCCACCGCTTGTGCGGGCCCCCGTCAATTCCTTTGAGTTTCAGCCTTGCGACCGTACTCCCCAGGCGGCATACTTAACGCGTTAGCTCCGGCACGAACCGACTGAACGGCTCACACCAAGTATGCATCGTTTAGGGCGTGGACTACCAGGGTATCTAATCCTGTTTGCTACCCACGCTTTCGTGTCTCAGCGTCAGTGATGGTCCAGAAAGCTGTCTACACCGCAGGTGTTCCTCCTGATATCTACGCATTTCACCGCTACACCAGGAATTCCGCCTTCCTCTCCCATACTCAAGCCCTCCAGTTTCCGGCGCACCCTCCCAGTTAAGCCGGGAGATTTCACACCGAACTTAGAGAACCGCCTACACACTCTTTACGCCCAGTAATTCCGAACAACGCTTGCTGCCTACGTATTACCGCGGCTGCTGGCACGTAGTTAGCCGCAGCTTCTTCTCCGGGTACCGTCATTATCGTTCCCGTCGAAAGAGCTTTACACCCCGAAGGGCTTCATCGCTCACGCGGCGTCGCTGCATCAGGGTTTCCCCCATTGTGCAAGATTCCCCACTGCTGCCTCCCGTAGGAGTCTGGCCCGTGTTTCAGTGCCAGTGTGGCCGTGTGCCCTCTCAGGCCGGCTACCGATCTTCGCCTTGGTGGGCCATTACCTCACCAACTAGCTAATCAGCCGCGGACTCCTCTCTCGGCCCCTTGCGGGTTTCCTCTTACGAGCTTATGCGGTATTAGCCCCGGTTTCCCAGGGTTATTCCCCGCCAAGAGGTAGATGATCCACGTGTTACTCACCCGTACGCCACTTTACTCACAAGATTGCTCCTGCTTTCTCGTGCGACTTGCATGTGTTAAGCGCGCCGCCAGCGTTGATTCTGAGCCGGGATCAAACTCTCGTTTGAACTTGTTAGGGCCCCCCTTACGGGCAGGGTGTCCCTGAACTGATTGAGTTTACACAGGCCAAGGCCTGTGCCACTCCGGCTTTGAACTCAGGTTTACTGACGAATTGATTCTACTCGGATCGCTTTCGCGATCCGACGCGTCCAACCAGATTGTCAAAGATCCGCGCGAGAAATGCCTACGATCTCCTTTAAGGAAGAAGGTTGACTTCCCGCCGGCCTCGAAAGCCGTTTGGAGGCACGTGATTCACGTCGGAAAAACGTGCGCCCGGAAAAACTTGGGAACCTGAAAGAACCTCTTCAGATGGCGGCCACTCGGAGCTTCACACAGGAACTGCCGTTTGCCGACCTACCCTAAACCGGTTCGCGCCGCCCGAGAACGTCCGGCGACGCGTATCCCATCTGCTAATCTACCAAACCCGCCCGGTCTCCGCAAGGGGATTCTACTAATTTTTTGTTACGCGGAGTCAAAACCGGATCGGCTTGGACTTTTTCGAGCTTAGCAGACCGGGTTGCGGGTTGGCAAGCATGATCGGCTTCGGCGGTTCCTGGATTGGTTTTGAGGGAGATAGGAGCCTCCTGGCCCGGGAGTCGGTTCAAGAACCGGCACGGGCTGGGTCTCGCACGGAGGCCGGGCGGCGGCAGGATCCCCGGCTTGCTTATGTGCGCTGCTTTGCAGGGGTCTGCTGCACGCTCACATTTTCGGAGCCGTGGACGTGAGTGTGCGTGTGGAACTCTCCACCCAGACACGTGACGGCTGGGCTTGTTTGTTCGGTCGATTGTGCAATACATGGCCAAGCCCTGCCTCACGGGTCCTAAATCCTCACGGATCGACAGAGCGACCGGCATGTGATTTTCGACGAGTAAGCGTTTCGGGTGGGCGGCGGGTCTTTTTTGAAGAAAGCTAAGAATTCGAGCGAAAAAAACCAGAGAATTTCCCCTTGACATATTCTCCGCTTTTCGAATAGCCTGATGGAGGCCGGATGCTCGGGGGGACGCAAAATCGAAATTCGAGTTGCGAATCGCTGGCGCGGTTTGAGCCGATGCGCTGGCTTCTTTCCCGGGATGACGTGCGTTTTTTTGAGGATCATCCGCGAGTGGCGGCGCGTTTCCGGCGCGCGCGCTACAGGGTTTTCTTGAAATACCTGCGGGAACTCGACCGCGAGATCGGCGCATTCCACCGCGAGAGCCGGCGGCTGATCGCGCTGGGGGCGTGGGACCTGGTGGCGCACATGTACCGCAATCGCGCGGTCCTGCTGTACCATGAGGCACGCCTGTTTCAGGCGGCGCTGTATTATCGCTGGCTTCCGGCGGACCTGGCGCAGGAGAAGGTCCTGCCGATGGTGCACGTTTCGCTCGCCGCAATCACCCAGACCGTTACGGCCTGAGCGATCCCACGCGGCGGACCAGTTCCTCACCGCGCTGTACATGCGCCTCGATTTCCGCGGAACCCGGCTCAGGGAGGGTTTCGACGGCTTCGCCGCGCGGCTTTAAGAAAACGATCCAGGCGAGAAAGCAGCCGCCGGTCAGCGACATGAGGAACAGATTCAGAGCGTTGCTCACGTGGAGCGAGAACTGTATCACGAAATACAGCGACGCGCTGGTTAAAAAATAAACCGCGGCGATGCGCCGGTGGGCGCTCATGTTGGCGCGCATGGGAATGGGAAATATACGGATAAAGAGAGTGATCGCCACGATGAACGCGGCGAGCGCGAAGGCAGCCACACGCTTGGCGAGAAAGATTCCCTGAACGAACGGGGCCTTCCACTGAGCGGGCATATCGATGAACAGCACCAGCAGCGAGACGGCCAGCGCGGGGAGCAGGCAGCTCCAGAACAGGCGCGGACGCATTCTCTCGAAATTGCGGTAATGGCGGCTGATGAGAAGGTAGAGCTCCACCGCAAAGGCCAGTTGCAGCACAAGCAGCGCCGGTTCGGTCACGCTCCAGACGCGCCCGTAGGCTTTGGATTTGGTGTCAGGCACGAACCACATCATGCACACCGAGCGCACGATGTCGGCGGCGAGATACGCGGTGAAGAATATGTAGATGCGATTCAGCTTGCGCCGGAACAGCGTGAACAGAAGCGCCGATTCGGCGACGACCGAGAGCCACCACAGCAGTTGGACCGAACTGAACACGTATCCCACAGGGTCAGAACAAGACCCTGTGGGAATTGTGCCACGAGCGGGTCCATAACCGCAACCGTTACAACAGGCAGCAGGGATAGCAACCCGGGGCCGGTGCATCCGGTCTCGGATGCGCCTGAGCAAGGGAAGCGGGCTGGACTTTTACGGTCGATTTCGAGGGAAGCAGGCTAACCGCCAGCAGAGCCAGAGCGGCAACGCGGATGATTTTTTTCATTTTCAGTGTCTCCTTTTGGGCTTTTACGCAATTGCTTACAGCAGGCAGCAGGGATAGCAACCCGGGGCCGGTGCATCCGGTCTCGGGTGCGCCTGCGCGAGGGAAGCGGGCTGGACTTTTACGGTCGATTTCGAGGAAAGCAGGCTAACAGCCAGCAGAGCTAGAGCGGCAACACGGATCATTTTCTTCATTTTTCAGAGTCTCCTTTGGGGTTTTTGGTCAGGGATATGCCCTAGACCTTTGCGAGATTATCACGTTTAACCAAAGTTGCATATGCTCATTTTGTCTGGCCTATCCTATATACATGGCGCAGTTCGATTTTCCGTCGATGTTTCGTCTGAAGCCGGGGCGGCGCGTGCGGCTGCGCGACCAGGATTCGTCCTGGAGCGGCGGCCATCGCGACAAAGAGGAGGTCGCCCAATTGATGGAGCGCAACCTCAAAAGGCTCACCGAGGCTCAGGAGTTGCTGTGGGCGAGCGAAAGCTACGCGCTGCTGATCGTGCTCCAGGCCATGGACACGGCCGGAAAGGACGGGCTGATCCGGCACGTGATGAGCGGGGTGAATCCGCAGGGTTGCTACGTGGTGCCGTTCAAGCAGCCCTCGTCGGAAGAGATGGCGCACGATTTCTTATGGCGCTATGCGGAGAAGATGCCGGCAAAGGGGCGGATCGGGATCTTCAATCGCTCACATTACGAAGAGGTGCTGGTGGTGCGGGTGCATCCGGAGCTGCTCGAACATGAGCACGTCACTCAAAAGGACGGGCCGAAGCTATGGAAGCAGCGCTTTGACGATATCAACGAATTCGAGCGGCATCTGGCGCGCAACCGGACGGTGATTTTGAAATTCTTCCTGCATATTTCCAAGCGCGAGCAGAAGAAGAGGCTGCTCGAGCGGCTGGACAATCCGGACAAGCACTGGAAATTTTCGCCCTCTGACATCGCCGAGCGGGAGTATTGGAGCGACTACGTGGAGGCTTACGAGGAGGCGCTCAAGGCAACCAGCACGGAACACGCGCCGTGGTACATTCTTCCGGCGGACCACAAATGGGTGACGCACTGGGTGGCGTCGGAGATCATCGCCAAGACGATCCGGAAGCTGGATCTGAAGATTCCACCGCTCGCGCCGGAGCAGGAGAAGGCGCTCGCGCGGGCGCGGCGGGTATTGACCAAGGAATAGGCGGCTGGTCAAAAAACTCCCGTTTTACGGACTCGAAGACCACAGGCTGAAGCCTGTTGCCACCTGAGACCAACAACTTGCGTCGCCGGAACCGAGGGGCGATCGGCACATGGCGCCGAGCGAGTGATTTAAACCGGCAGCGGATGCATGGGGTGGTGGCGCAGGGCGAAGGCGAGCAGGATGCGCGAGAATCCGCTGAAGATGAGGTTGATGCCGATGAACAGGCCCAGCACCCAGAACGCCGTGACGGGCCATCCGCCCCACACGATGACGCCGAGAGCGAGAGAAAGCACGCCGTTGAGCAGGGTCCATCCCCAGAAGGGGAGACGCAGAACCAGCGCGGCCGTGATCTTGAAGACTCCGGCGAGGATAAAATAGGCGGCCATTAGCAGGGTCAGGGCCAGGGCGCCGAGGACCGGGCTGCGCAGCAGCAGCAGGCCGACGACGATCGCCAGCAGGGCTTCGAGGATGTACCACACCAGGTGTCCGCGGCCGCGGTGACGGATGGCGTAGATGGCTTCAAGGACGCCGGCGACGATCAGCACCGCGCCGATCCAGAACACGCTGACGATAGTGAACAGTACCGCGTAGGCGACGGCAAAGATTCCCAGCAGGAGCATGAGGCATCCGAACGTCAGGATCCAGCCCCAGTTTTCGCGCAGTTCTTGTGTCCCGTTCATGCTGGTTAGACGCCGGGCGAGGGCGTGATGCTTCACTTAGCGGGTTTTGGGTCGGCTTTGGCGGCTTTTTCGACGTCGCCCGAGTTTTCACGGGCGATGGCGGCCATTAATTTATGTGAAACGGCGGAGCGCGGCGCTGTAACGAGAATGTCTTCTTTTGATGCGTACTCGTCGCGATGCTTGATCAGCAGCCAGCCTCGGGGGGTTCGCACCAGGACCCAGGAGCCTCGCAATTTTTGGCCGTGCAGGGTGAATTTGAGATCGCCTTTGCGGAGCGCGGCGTCGACGTCGGGAATCTCGGGTTCCCAGGTCCCGCGATCCCAGACCATGACAGTGCCGCCGCCGTATTCGCCCTCGGGGATGACGCCTTCGAAATTGGCGTAATCGACGGGATGATCCTCGACTTGCATGGCGAGGCGCTTGACGGAGGGGTCGACGGAGGGTCCTTTGGGGACGGCCCAGGAGAGCAGGACTCCGTTCCATTCCAGGCGGAAATCGTAGTGCAGATGGCTGGCCTGATGTTTTTGGATCACGTAGGCGAGTTGGGCGTGGTTCGCGCGGCGGGCGGGTTTAGGCTCGGGGGTGACGTCGAAGTTACGTTTGCGCTGGTAATCGCGGAGGGGCACGATTTCATGATGGCACTTTCGGTTCCAAAACCATCTGGGTTTGGGTGACGATCGCGACCAGGCGGCCGTCGGGGGTGGTGATGCGCGTCTGCCAGACCATGGTTCGTTTGCCGCGATGAATCGGGGTGCATTCGCCGGTGACGATGGATCCGGCGGGCGCGGGGGCGATGAAGTTGGTCTTGCTTTCGATGGTCGTGGTCCACGCGCCTTGGGGGAGATTTTGGATGGTGGCGATCGCGCCGAGGGTATCGGCGAAGGCCATTGCGGCGCCGCCGTGGAGGACGGCGGGCTTGGTGCACAGTTCGGGGCGGACGGGCATCCGCGCGACGATTTTTTCGGGAGACGCTTCGACGAGCTCGATGCCGAGAAGTTGCGCGAAAGGAATCGGGTCCATGGCCTACATGATAAACTGCGTCTCAACGGAGCTTCCCATGCATCGTAGCGTGATTGTTTTGACCATGATCTTATCGGCCGCAGGACTGCAGGCGCAGCGCGGCCGCGGCCGCGGACCGAGCGACGCTTTTCGCTTTCGTTTTGTCGGACCGCAGGCCGGGAATCGTGTCGCCGCGATCGCGGGGGTTCCTGGCGATATCAATACGTACTACGCGGGGGCGGCGTCGGGCGGAATTTTCAAATCGATCGACGGCGGATTTGACTGGCAGCCGATTTTCGATAACGAATCGGTGGCGGCGATCGGGTCGCTGGCGGTGGCGAATTCGAACCCGAGCATCGTGTGGGCGGGGACCGGGGAAGCGTGGGCGATCCGCGATAGCGACGTGATGGGAAACGGAATTTATAAATCGACCGACGCGGGGCGGACATGGCAAAACATGGGGCTCGAGCACACGGGGCGGATTGGGCGGATCGTAATTCATCCGACGGATCCGGACGTCGTGTATGCGTGCGCGCTGGGACGCTTGACGGGGCCGCAGCAGGAGCGCGGCGTGTATCGGACGACGGACGGCGGGGCACATTGGGATCGCGTCCTGTTCGTGGATGAGAACACGGGATGCAGCGGGCTCAGTATGGACGCGAAGAATCCGCGGGTGCTGTTCGCGGGGACGTGGCAGGCGGAGATGCACACGTACGGCGAATTCAGCGGAGGGGCGGGGAGCGGCGTGTACGTGTCGCGCGACGGCGGGAGCACATGGCATCACATGACCGCGGGTCTGCCACATTCGCCGGTCGGAAAAATCGACGTGGCGGTGGCGCCTTCGAATTCGGATCGGGTGTACGCGCTGATCCAGACGGCGGACCAGGGATCGATGTGGCGATCGGATGACGGGGGCACGAACTGGCGGGTGGTGAACTGGGATCGCGCGCTGATCGGGCGCGCGGGGTATTACATTCACCTGGCCGTGTCGCCGACCAATGAAAACGAGGTATTCGTTTCAAACAGCTCCTTCCACGTTTCGCTTGACGGCGGGGAAACTTTCCGGCCGCAGCCGTGGGGCGGCGATAATCACGACATCTGGTGGGATAAAACCAATCCCGACCGGTTCGTGATCACGCACGACGGAGGGTTAAGCATCACTACTTCGCACGGGCGCGGATTCAATCGCGTGCCGCTGCCCATCGGGCAGATGTATCACGTGGCGGTGGACGATCAGATTCCCTACGATTTCTACTCGAACATGCAGGATTCGACCACCATGCGCGGACCCAGCGTGCAGATCGGGTTCGGAGGGTTCGGACGGTCGGCCGAGCCGGGATGGGACCGCGGGATGGGCGGGTGCGAATCGGGGTTCACGTATCCCGATCCGACGGATCCCAACATTGTCTGGGCGACCTGCTACGGAGATGAGGTCACGCGCTGGGATGCGCGGACCAAACTGGCGCGATCGGTGAGTCCGTGGCTGCACACGCTCGATTCGCCGCCGAACGACACCAAGTACCGCTGTCACTGGACCGCTCCGCTGGCGATCGATCCGTTCGATCACAATACGGTGTACTACGGCTGCCAGGTGATTTTCCGCACCACCAACGGCGGCGATAGCTGGAAGGTGATCAGTCCGGATCTTTCGACGCAGGATCCGAAATATATAGTGCCGTCGGGCGGCGTCACGGGCGATAATCTGGGGCAATTTTACGGAGAAGTGGTGTTCGCCATCGCGCCGTCCACGGTGCAGAAGGGATTGATCTGGGCGGGGACCAACGACGGGAAAATCTGGTACACCAAAGACGCCGGCGCGCACTGGAACGACATGACGAAGAATGTCAACATGCCGCCGCTCGGGACCGTCACCAGCATCCAGCCTTCGTTTTTCGACGCGGGAACGGCGTATATTTCCGTCGATTATCACCTGATGGATAATCGCGATCCGTTTATTTATAAAACCACAGATTTCGGCGCGACATGGACAAAAATCAGCGACGGATTGCCAAAACATGAGTTGTCTTATGTTCGCGTGATCGCGGAGGATCCGCACGCGAAGGGATTGCTGTTCGCCGGAACCGGCAACGCGCTGTATTATTCGATCGACGACGGCGGGCACTGGACCAATTTGCAGGCCGGGCTGCCGCATTCGCCGGTTTCCTGGGCCGTGGTGCAAAAGCGGTTTCACGACCTGGTGGTTTCCACTTACGGGCGCGGGATTTATATTCTCGACGACATCACGCCGCTGGAGCAGATGGCGAAGGGAGTGGGCGCAGACACTTCAGTAACGCTGTTTACGCCGCGCCAGACGATGGAGATCGTCGGCGGGGGGCGCGGTTTCATTAATTACCAGGTGAAGAATCAGCCCAAGGGAGCGGTGCAGGCCACGATCCTCGACGCCGATGGACACGTGGTGCGCGAACTACGCTCCATGAACGCGCATCCGGGGGTGAATCGCATTCAATGGGACCTGCACTACGACGCGCCGAAACTGATCGAGCTGCGCACGACGCCGCCTGAAAATCCGCACATCTGGGAGGAACCGCGCTTCCGCGGCGCCGATGCTCGTCCCATCACGCATTGGGGTGCGCAGCAGGCCGAGGTGGGTCCGGTGGCGGCGCCGGGAAAATATTCGATCCGGCTCACGGTGGATGGCGAAGCGTATTCGCAGCCGCTCGAGATCGTGCGCGATCCGCACAGCACCGGATCGGATGCGGATCTCGAAGCGCGAACGAAATTTCAGCTTCGCATTCGCAACGATATCGACAGCGTTTCCGGCATGGTGAACAACATCGAATGGATGCGCAAGCAGCTTGCAGACATGGAGAAGATGCTGCGGACCGATCGCAGCAAGGCCGCGCTGCTCGATTCGGTGGAGGGCATGGACAACAAGATGCAATCGGTGGAGTACAACCTGGTTTCGAAGGCTTTGACCACCAGCGACGACAAGTGGTTCATTTCGGCGTACAAGATTTATTTCAATCTGATGTGGCTGAACGGCGAAGTGGGGACGGGCGCGGGCGACGTGGCGGGCGGGGCCGATTTCGGGCCCACACAGACCTCGCATGAGCTTCTGGACATGATCGAGAAGGATTTGAGCTCGGCTAAAGGGGAGTATCAGACGCTGATGAACCGGGATGTTCCGGCATTCAATAAATCGATGGTGGCGAATGGGATGACTCCAGTCGCGCCGAACAATTGATAGCGCGTCGGTTGAGTGGAAGGCATCCTTTGCGAGCCGCGGGCTGCGGTTTAACCGGCCAACGTACGGCAAGCCCCCACGCAATAGCTGAAACGCCACGGCGCGTACGCCGGTCTGATTCGGTAGGTACATGCCGGTTAATCAGGACCAGTCGCTTGCGGAACTGCGCGATGAGATCCGGCGTCTGCGCCAGGAACAGGAAGAGCTTCGTAAATCACTGACCTCGAACGGTCATCCGACCACGACCGAGCCGGAAAAGCCCAAGCCTGAACAACCTAAACCCGATCCAGCCAAACAGCAGAGCGAAAAAAAAGAGGAGGGCGAAAAACCGCCGAAGCCGCCGTTAAAACAGCGGACGCGGGGGTTCGTGCGGCGACATCCGGTGGGCGTGCCGGTGGCGATCGTGACTTTGATCGCGCTGGCGATCGGCGGATATTTTCTGCTGAGCTATTTCAACTCCTATGAATCCACCGATGACGCGCAGATCGACGGGAACCTGGACCCGATCGGGACGCGGATCGCGGGAACCGTGACCGCGGTGAAGGTGCAGAACGATTATTTCGTCAAGGCGGGCCAGGTGCTGGTGGAGCTCGATCCGCGCGATTATCAGGTCGCGCTGGATCAGGCTCGGGCCGCTTACCAGCAGGCGCTGCGGGCGGTAACGGCGGCGAATCCCAACGTGCCGATCACGCTGACCACAACGGAGACCACGCTCACCAACGCGCAATCGGCCGTTTTGAGCGCAGAGGCGGGAGTTTCGGCGGCCGAGGAGGATTACGACGCGCGGATGGCCACGCTGCGCGCGGCCGAAGCGCAGAACGTGAAGGCGCAAAGCGATCTTCACCGCTACTCGCTGCTGGTGGGGAAAGACGAAATCTCGCGCCAGCAGTATGATGCCGCGGTGGCTGCGGCGAAATCGCAGGCTGAGAGCGTGGCAGCGGCGAAATCAACGGCGCAGGCGGCGCAAAAGCTGCTGGATCAGCGGCAGGCGCAGCTCGCACAGGCGCAAACGCTGGTGAAGGAAGCGCAGTCGAATGCGCCACGCCAGGTGGCGATCCGGCGCGCCGATATCGCCGGGCTCCAGGCGGGCGTGGCAGCGGCCAAGGCGCGGCTGGACCAGGCGCAGCTCAATCTCTCGTACACGAAAATCATCGCGCCGGTGAGTGGCATCGTGGTCAGCAAGAGCGCCGAGGTGGGCGAACATCTGCAACCGGGCGAGCAGGTGCTGTCGATCAGCGAAGTCGGGGACTTGTGGGTGACAGCGAACTTCAAGGAAACGGAACTGGCGCGCATGCGGCCGGGGCAATCGGTCGAGATTCACGTGGACGCGCTCAGCAAGACGTATCAGGGGGTGGTCGCGGACATGCCGGGCGCGACGGGCGAGCGCACCAGCCTGCTGCCGCCGGAGAACGCGACCGGGAATTTCGTGAAGGTGGTGCAGCGGCTGCCGGTGCGCATCCGGCTCAAGCCGGGGGAGAACAAAGACCACCGGCTGAGGATCGGGATGTCGTGCGAGCCGAAGGTGTGGGTGACGGGGTAGTCGTACGAACGGGGTCACCAACGCGCTCCATGAGTGTCGCGCCTCAGCGGCACGGATGCGTTTGGTGGATTGAAACCGGCCGCAGATTCACGCAGATACGAGCCGCCGACCGACTGTTGAAGCTTCCGCCGTGGGAAACGCGTCTTACGATTGGGAACAACGGGAAGGAGTAACGATGCTACCAAGAACTTTATCGACCATCGCCGTGGCTGCGCTCGCGATGGCCGGCTTTGCCGGAACGGCCGCGGCCGCGGACAAGCACAATGACGCGTTTACGGCGGGACCTCCCAATGAATCGCAACTGGCGAAGGCGGTCCGGCACAATCTGCTGATGCTGCCCTACTACACCATATTTGACGATCTGTCGTTCAAGCTGAACGGCACGGTGGTGACGCTGGAAGGTGCGTGCCCGCCGGAGCCGCCGTGGGACATTCGCGCGGATGCGACAGCGGCGGCGAAGAAAGTGCCGGGGGTGACGCAGGTGATCAATAACATGAAGCTGCTGCCGCTGTCGCCGATGGATTGGCAGATTCGCCGGGCTGAGGCGCGGGCGATCTATGGGAACCCGGAGATCGGCGACCGCTATGGCTACCAGGCACTGCCGTCGATCCACATTATTGTCGACAACGGTCATGTGACGCTGGAGGGCGTGGTGGATAATCAGTTCGATGACACGCTGATCCGCACGCTCGCCAATGAGGTGCCCAACGTGTTTTCGGTGACCGATAACCTGGTGGTTCTAAATAAAAACGCGAAGAAGAAGACGGGGTGAACTGCGCCCGGTCAGCGGTGCGTGGCGGGTTTTGTGTCGGGACGGCTGGCGTAGGCGCCGATATCGGAGGCGCGTGTGAGGCGGGGGCGGCCGGCGTAGTCGGAGAGCAGCGGCGCGATGGTCACGCCGGAGCCGATGGCCGGAGAGTTGGCCTGCAATTCGAAATCATAGGGTGGGTTGGAGGCGTTCACGAACATCGGGTTCGCTCCGATCATGTTGCTGCCGACGGTGAGACCGAAGGGCATTACGGGCATGATGTTGTTCACGCCATAAACCAGATTATTGGAGAAGGTGGTGTTGGAGATGTTCGCCTCGTACTGGTCCATCGCGGAGATGTTGGGCTGGTAGAAAATATTGTTCTCGATGGTGATGTAAGCGTTGGTCTCCCAAAACTCGATCTGGCCGGCCTGCCCGTTGGCGTCTCCGAAGGCGAAAGTGTTGTTGGCGATCAGCCAGTTGGAGGCGCCGTTGGCGATCTGGATGGAATAGCCGCGATTCATGTTGTAGAACACGTTGTTGATCACGGTGAGATTGATGCCCTTCGAATAAATGCCGTGGTCGAAGTGCAGATACTCGGTGCCGTCGGTGCGCCCGATGTCGTGGAAGCTGTTGCCGTCGAAGGTGAAGTTGTACTGGTTGTTGTTCATGTAGATTCCGTCGCGGCCGTTCTGGTCGGTGACGGTGCGGTTGGCGATATAACAGATCTCGTTCCAGCGCAGGGTGATGTCGTGGGCATAGCCGTTGCTCATGATGCCCTGATCGCAGGCGTGCTGGATGACGAATCCCTGGATCACCACGTAGGCGACGTTGCCCAGGTCGAAATATGACGACGCGCCGTTGCAGGATGTGCCGGTCCAGGTGTTTTCTGAATCGAGGATCACCTGGCCGCGGTCCTGCGCGACGAAGGAAATGGGGAATCCCGGGGCGCCGGAATACTGAAGATTGACGACGAAGTTGGGCGCGACGACTCCCTCGTTATCATAGGTGCCATCCATGACGATGACGGTATCGCCGGGGTGGCGCGCGGCGGCGGCGCCTTTCGAAACATGGCGGAAGGGCGAGCCAGCCGAGCCGCTGTTGGAATCGCTGCCGGTGGTGGACACGTAGTACGTCGTTCCCCACGCCGGCAGCAGAGCCGCGAAGAATACAATATTGCGCAACTGCATAGTCTTACCTCCTCATAACCCGGCCAAATCGTGAAACGTTTCTGGCAATCCGGTAGGGCGATTGGGTCGAAACGTTAAGGTCGCTTCCGAATGGCAGAAAAGGTTAACTGAACGTAATCTGGACGGGTGAGTTAGAAAGCGTTTCATCCATGCTCGTCTGCCGTAGGTTAGGGTTTGTTGCCTGATTCATGTTGAAGCTCAAGGGGCACGCAAATTCCGCACGGCGCGGGGATCGATCAAGCCTTGACGCGTAGTCGAGCACGTCGTTAAGCCGCTGGATTCAAGATCCGCCCGGAGTTGCCACACGTTACGTGTGTCCACATCCGGCTCCGGTAGGCGGCAGGAGTCGACGCTTCGTAATAAAACGAGGTAAGATCTTGAATCCAAAGTTCCGAAATGTGTTTATAAGGAGTGTAGTGATCCTGCCGCTGCTTGCGTCGGCGCAGGCGGCGACGTATTATGTCGCGACCAGCGGTAGCGATTCCAACCCGGGCACGGCGTCGGCGCCGTTCCAGCACGTGTCCAAGGGTGTTTCCGCGGCGACCAATCCGGGAGACACCGTGATCGTGGAGAACGGGACCTACGGCAACGAAGGCGTGGGACCGGGCAATTACGTGGTGACGCTGTACAGCTCGGGGACAGCGGGAAATCCGATCACCATCATGGCGCAAAATCGCGGCCAGGCGATTCTGGACGCGGGCAATACCAACAATCAGACGTGTAACGGCGCGTCGTCGTACTTCAACCTGTACAATGCGGCGTACATCGTGATTCAGGGATTCGTCCTCCAGAACTCCTGCGATGGCGGCTTTATCAGCAACGATGCCGCGCACGACGTCATCATCCGATGGAACGAAATCCGCAACATCGGGAACTGGTACATCACCGACCAGTACGGCCGCGACGGAATTTATCTGAACAACAGCGAATATAATTTCACCTTCGACGGGAATATTTTTCACAATATCGGCCGGACGGGAGGTGCGAGCAACTCGCTCGATCATGGCATTTACGCGCACGCTTCGAATCTGACGATCATCAACAACGTGTTTTACAACTTCAACACGGGCTGGTCGATTCAGATCGCGGACGGCGCGGCGAACTGGCTGATCGCCAACAACACTTTCGCCTTCCCGGACGCGGGCGGGCAGGACGGCCAGATCATGTTCTGGAACGGGAACAGCAACATCCAGTTGACGAACAACATTTTTTATGAGCCGGCGGGGTCGGCGCTGACGCAATATTCGGCGACCATCACGGCGGAGTTCGATCACAACCTGGTGTACGGAACCAGCACCGTCATGGATAACGGCGGAGCGGGAGTTTCGGTCGGCAGCGGGAACGTCATGGGCCAGAACCCGATGTTCATGAGCACCAGCTCTCCGTACAACTTCGCGCTTCAGTCGGGATCCCCGGCCATCGGCGCGGCAACCGGCCTTTCTCAGGTGCTGGACGATATCATGGGCACGACGCGGCCGTCGTCGGGCGACGCCATCGGCGCGTATCAGGGGTCGGGCGGAAGCTCGGGTTCGAGCGGCCCAACGGGGTCGAGCGGCTCGGGCGGCTCGCCAACTCCGCCACCGGTCGTGTCCGCTCCGACGATCAGTGGGGTGTCTGTATCCTCGATTACGTCGACCAGCGCGGTGGTGAACTGGACCACCTCGGACGCGGCCAGCTCGACGGTCTATTACGGGACCACAAGCTACAACCTGCTTGCTAACGGGCCAGGCCTGGTGACGACGCACTCGGTGACGCTCACCGGGCTGTCGCCCTCGAGTTCGTACGGATTCCAGGTTATGTCGCAGGACAGCAATGGGCAAACGATGACGGCTTCGTCGAGCTTCACTACGCTCGCGACGCCGACCACCTTCTCGCTTTCGGGAGGTTCGGTTTCGATCAAACAAGGCCAGTCGGCGAGCGTCACCCTCACGGCGACGCTGCTGACGGGCGCTTCGGCGGTGGTTTCGTTCAGCGCAGGACAGGTGGCCGGCCTCACGGCCACCTTCGCCGCGCCGAGCTGCGCAATCACCTGCACAGACACACTCACAGTCGCCGCGGCGTCGACCCTCGCGGCGGGAACTTATAACCTGGTCGTCACGGGAAGCGGAGCAGGAGGCTCCGCTTCCGCCACCATTCCGGTGACGGTGAGTTCGACGATGACGAATGCGCCGACTTCGGGCAATGCAACCGCGGGCCTGGTGGCGCACTGGCTGCTCAATGAATCGAGCGGAACGGTCGCGCACGACTCTTCCGGGTACGGGAATAACGGAGCCGTATACAACGGGTATTGGTGGACCAGCGCCCACGGGCCCACCCTGTACTTCTCTGGCCCGGGAAGCTATGTCAACGTGCCGGAAAGCGCAAGCCTGGAGATGACCCGGGCGCTGACGGTAGCGTTCTGGCTGGATCCCAACCCCAACACCGTGACGGATCCCCGGGTGATCGCGAAGGTGTTCGATTGGGACGTGAAGCTCAATGGCGCGAACCGGAATCCGCAGTTCGACGGCCCCAACGGGCAATACGCCATGACGAACTTCTCGCCTCCGTTCTACGCCTGGCATCATATTGCGTTCACCTACGCCGCCGGGACCGTGAAGGCCTATGTGGATGGCGTGGCTGTGCCACTCGTGCAAAACACGTTTACAGGTAGAGGCATACTCACGTCGAACCAAAATGGGCTGTATATCGGCCTCGATTCGGACCTGGCATCTCCGTTCGTCGGAAATCTACAGGACGTTCGGATTTACAACCGCGCATTGAGTCCCGCCGACATCCTGGCGGTCTATCAGTCCACTTACTGACCCGCGCCGACAGGGTCGTGGACGCCGGAGTAGCCTCCGGCGTCCATTTTTTTTTGCGAAAAACAATCAACCCGTTTTCGCGGATGGTTTCATCTCAGATGACTGTTGGGCGAGCTTGCGATAGAAACGCGAATTTCGAAAGGAGGATTGCCGCTTATAACGAAATCCCCGGATTTCCTGCTGGCACCAGCGGGGGAGACTATCGAGAACCCGGCGCAAACCAGTCCTGGTTGCGCCGTTTTTGCCGTTCCAGGCGACGACGTAGTCACTCTGCTGGGGAGCGCTTTGAAACGGCACCACATGCCGTTTTTTCTTTGCGTCCACCATGATCATCACTGGTTTCGTGTTCTGCAGACAGACTCGCTCGCCCGCCTCGGCCGGATCGATCACGCGGTAAGCTCCTCGCATCGGCCGGAGTTCCACGGCCGGGTACACGCCCTCCAGCAGCACGACCCGCGGCGGCTCAAATCCATTTTCCTCGCTGAAGATCCGATACATCAGCTCCGGGCTGAACTGGTAGAATCCGTGCCCGCAGAGGTTGTTGGCAACCGTGGTCGCGAATACCATACCCCCGACTTTCGTCATGAGCATCAGGTTCCGTATGGCGGTTGGAAAATTGAAGATGTGCTCCAGCGATCCCGCATCGATCACGGCGTCAAACTGCTGGTGAAACTGCTCCGGCACCGGCTGGTTCATGTCGTGAACCAGGGTTGCGCCTTCGTAGTCGGAGTAGTCCATGGTGGTGACATGCCGGGCGCCGAGAAACTCCGTCCAGAAATCGTCTGAATACTGGCCGAATTCGTAGCTGCGCAGCGGAGTTGCCGCGGTTTGGGTGAATGCCTGATAACGGGACCGCAGCGCTCTCAGTTCGTGGCTGTGGAGAAAAAGCTTGAGCCGGCCTAAGGTCAGAGTGTTCTCGAAAGAGGCTCCGGCGCATCGAGCTTCAAACAATCTGCTCGCGTCGTGATATGTAAGTCCCATTACTGACCTCGTATCCGCGAAAGTGAGTCGCCCCTGGAATTTCCGATCGCGCCGGTCTCGGCGGGCCGCGACGCGGCGCTGCGGCGAACATACGCATGCGCTACCAGGACCCCGAACAGAAACCAGGTGGGTTTACGATACTCCCAGGTCAGGGCGCTGACTCCGATCGCCCAGGTCGCCAGAAGGATCGCCCAGAAACAGCGGTTCAGATAATCGAAGCGCCAGGCGGCATAGCACAGCGAGCCGAGCAGCGCCAGAAACAGCAGGAAGCCGGGAATCCCGGTTTCGACCAGCACCGAGATGAAAGTATTGTGCGCGACCAAAGCGCGCCCGGTCTCTTTGTAAGTGGCGGTCGCATAAGCCCCCGCGCCCACGCCCCCCCAGGGATGGCTCCGCAGCACGTCGAAGCCGGCGTCCCACAGCACCGTGCGATGGGTGAGCGTGCCTTGCGAAATTTCCTTGCCGGTGTTGAGCAGGCGATTCCAGTCATCGGCGGGGATAAAATGGATGCCCACAGCGACGCCGGTCACGCACACCAGCAGGAAGCCGACCCGCTGGATTTTTCCCATGCGGAACATGAGCAGCGGGAAAAGAAGCAGGGCCACGCCGGCGGCGATCAAGCCTCCCCGCGACCCCACCAGAAACAGCGCGGCGAGACTCACGCCCATATGAATCCAACAGAACAGCTTGAGCCACGGGCTGCGCGCGCGCGCCATCAGGAAGATGGCGATGGGCAGACTCAGCGCCACCATCAGCGCCAGGTCGTTCGCGTTGATGCCGTACATGGTATAGCGCTCGTCGTGATACTGCACGATGCCCTGCTCCGCGCTTAGGTCCGCGGCCTGGATTCCCTGCGAATAGTTGATCAGCGTGTCGATGGCGAGGACCGCCGCGCCGAACAGATACGCCTCGAGCATTGAGATGACGCGGGTTTCCGTGGTCGCCAGCTCCCACATGATCCACGCCGCGAGCAGCAATTGCGCGTAGGTGCCCACGCGCGTTTCCGTCATGGTCCCATCGATGGTCCAAAACAGCGTGATCGCGGACCAGGCAACCAGCGCCAGCATCAGCAGGTGAATCGCGCTGGGCCGGCGCAATTGCCGCGTCGCCAGCACGCTCAGCACGAGTAGGAACGAGGCAGCCATCGCCACCCATCGGCTGATCACGAATCCGCCCAGCAGCGGCACCGATTCTTCCCATGGCACTACAAACACGAAAATCCATAGCGCGCCGAAGGCGAGCTT
>DATJAK010000018.1:0-14239 GCA_035516375.1 Bryobacteraceae bacterium | reverse complement strand
AGCGTCTCCGTTACCCAGGTCCGCTCGACGCCCTGCTTGGTCAGCCGTTCCATCACGGAGTCCTGCGCGGCATTCGGCAGTGCGAACACCCGTAGGGAAAGGTCGGCTGCCATGAGAGTGCGGGATTCGCGCAGCAGCATGGCGTAGAATGCCCGGCTGAACCCGCGAACGCCCGTCAGCGATCCCACGCCGATAGCTACCGCCACGATGACGAACAGGAACTTGGCGGATGATGCGTGCGCCTCGCGCCAGGCGATTTTCAATGCGGTTCGCCACGGGAGCCGGTTACTCATCGCTCACCACGCAGCCGTCCCGTAGCGTAATGCGGCGGTCGGCTTGGTTCGATATGTGCTCGTCATGCGTGACCAGCACCAGGGTAGTGCCTTCGCGCCGATTCAGAGATACCAGCAGCTCCAGAATGTTGCGGCCGTTGGCTGTATCCAGGTTGCCGGTCGGCTCATCGGCCAGCAGAATGGGCGGCCGTACGGCGAAAGCGCGCGCCAGGGCTACGCGCTGTTGTTCGCCTCCCGAGAGCTGTACAGGGTAATGATCGCGGCGGTCCGCCAGGCCGACACTTTCCAATAGCTCGCGAGCCCGTTTGGTGCCGTTGTTCGCCTCTCCGGAAAGATCGAGCGGTAACATCACGTTTTCTTCCGCGGTAAGCGTCGGAATGAGGTGGTACGACTGAAAAACGAAGCCGATTTTGCGGCCGCGGAGGATGGCCAGGGCATCTTCCTCGAGGCCCGTGATGTCTTCGCCATCCAGAATAATGCGCCCGCTGGTCGCGGCGTCCAGACCCGCCAGCAGACCCAATAATGTGCTTTTTCCGCTGCCCGAAGGTCCCATGATGGCGGCGAATTGGCCCCGCGGAATCTCCAGGTCGATTCCCTTGAGGATCTCGACTCGATGGGTGGGCGTACTGATGATTTTGGTGAGACCGCACACCTGAATCATGGGACGGGAATTCGATTCCTGCTGGGGCAATTTTTTATTATGGCATTTGGTGAAGAGCATCTTCTTTTTGCTGGCGGCCCTGTTCGTCGTGGGTTGCGGCCGCGAGCGTCCAAACGCGCAGGGACAGGACGCCGGTCCCGCCCGCCAGAACGCGCCGGAGCCATCCGCTCAGCCCGCGGATCATCGTGCCGCCGTAGTAGCCTTTGGAGACAGCCTGTCGGCTGGTTTCGGCGCCGATCCGGGCAAGAGTTACCCGGATTTTTTACAAAATGAGATTGACGCCGACGGATTTCGTTACCGTGTGGTCAACGCCGGCATCAGCGGGGACACCACCACCGACGGCCTGGAACGGGTGGGCACCATCATCGCGCTCAAGCCCGCCATTGTGATTCTGGAGTTCGGCGGCAACGATGGCCTGCGCGGGCTTCCCGTTGCGGCCACTCGGTCGAACCTGGAACAGATGATTCTGGCGCTGCGGAAGTCCGGAGCCAAAGTAGTCCTGGCGGGCATGACGCTCCCTCCAAATTACGGGCCGGAATACATTCGCTCGTTTGAAGCGGTCTACCGCGACCTGGCGAAAAAGTACCATCTGCCGCTCATTCCGTTCCTGTTGCGCGGCGTAGGCGGCAATGCGTCCTTGATGCAGCGGGATGGCATTCACCCCACCGCGGAAGGCAACCGGATTGTCGCTCGCAACGTGATGCAAGTGCTCCAGCCGCTGCTGTGATGCTTGGCAGCGATGCGGATTTTACGGGCTATCGCAGGCCTCGCCTGGCGCGAATTTACATCCTCTTGGTTGAGTTTACATGCGCGTTTGCGTAGAATCCCCACGCTGGCGATACTCATGGTAAATTGGGTAACCTACCAACGGGAGTCCCTACGATGAAGTTGTCCTCAGTGTTCGTTATCTTGTTCTTCCTGACCACGATGGCTCAGGCCAGCGAGGCCGTGGACAAGGCAAGACAGCTCGAAAAATCCGGCGATATTGTGGGCGCGCGCACGGCCCTTGCCGCCGCCGCACAGCAGGCACCGGCCGACCCGGATGCGCTTGTGGATTATGCCGAATTCCTCGGCCGTTATGGCGATCCGGATTGCCGCGCTGCATATACGAAGGCCTACAACGCTCTGCAAAAATCAGGCGATCGCTCCAAGCTCGTTGAGGTCTCCCGTCAACTGATTGTGCTCGACCTGATTGCCGGAGATCGCGCCGCCGCTTCCGAGCACCTCCAGGCCTTTCATTCCGCCGGAGGCAACGGCTGGACCGCCGCGCCGGGGTCGAAATCTGCCCCGCCTGAAAATGAAACCAAAGCGGTTGTCTTCGTGCCCGGCCCGCTGCGTTCATTCGGGCGCATGGCCGCCATTTCGAGCGACATCAGTTCTGATGACGTGCTCCCTGCGCTGGCGCGCAACGTCGTGACCAATGGATATCAGGCTTCCCACAGCAACGAATCACTGGAACAAACCGAATATCTGAAGCTGGTGCACCGCTATCTCTCGCAGGCGCGTGAGCTCGAAAAGCTCGCGGGTGCGGATAAGGTGGTGCGCGTCGAGACGTGCGATTCGGCTAATGCCGGCGAGCTGCTCCGGATCATCGGCTATCGCATGCGCGGCGGCTGCGGCAGCGAAGTCGTGCTGGAAACGGTGAATGCCACGCGGGCCTTTCTCACCACCGATTCCGGTTTTCCATTGGCCGAGCTGGAGCAGGCCCTGCGTACCAATCGCCCGTTTGCGTACGACTTTCATCCTGCCGCGGTAACGGTGCTGAACGGCTCCGATTATTGGTTGTCCGCGAAAGAAAAAGAGAGCGGCGATTTTCTGGACGCCTTCCTGGGCGACCCCTCGCTGTGCCGCCTGTATCTCGGCCTCTCCAAACTGGATCGTGAGACCGCCGATGAATTGCGCAAAGCCATTCCCATGCCGCGGTTGAAGGCTTATGCGCACGTGCTGGATTTCTTCGGCGGCATGTTCGAGATTCGCGGTGGAAAGGCCCTCGTGCCCGGCGGAGCGCGCTCCGCGGCCGCATGGGCCGAACTGGTGGGAGTTCCGCCGGACCAGGGGGCGGCGTTCTTTGACCGGCTGCTGGCCAAAGATGACGGCTGGATGGCCAGCCTTTTCGATGCTCTGGCGCGCATCAGCGGTCCGGTGAAAGATTACTTGACCGAGCCCGGTCACATGAAGCGCTTCTACATGGCCGTGCGCGGGCGTGTCACCAGTCCCGGCCCCGCAAGGCCGGTCTTCCGGTCCAACGCCGATATGATGCTGCTCACTACGCGGTTGCGCATCGACTCGAATGGCCGGCCGGTGATTCCCGGCAACATCGATGTCTGGAAGAACCTTTTCATCACCCATCCCCACGGCAAGTACGACGGCAAGCTGACCAAAGCTGCCAGCGGCTGGAAGGATCCGGATGACGTGATCGAAGCCCTGTTCGCGCTGTGCCGCAAGTCGGTCGAGAACGAGCCCCTGAAAATCTTCATGGCCACCAGCGATGTGGACCGTTTCCGCGCCAGGCCCCTGGAGCCCGCGACGATCGAGCGTCTGGCTCACGACTATCACGTGTACGGCCAGCAGTACGCGATGCTCAACGATGCGCCTTCCATCTCGGACAAGACCGTCTTGCAGTTCCTCGACACCGCCGAAGCCATCAGCCACATCAAGGACCAACTGCTCCGCGCGGACTCGGCGGGAACCATGCAGGCGCTGGTGGGCTTGTGGCAGATTTTCTGCCGGCAAAGCAGTATCCCACCCGATCAGGCGGATGCCGCCCTGGCCGGTATCTTGACTCCGTTTTCTCAAATTCACCGCGATCGTGACATCTTCGATGCCGGCAAGAACGGTGTCCTGCTGCTCGTGAAGGCCACCGGCTCGAGCGACACGGCCGCGCCGCAAGACCGCCTGCTGGACCTACTCGCCGGTACCGCCAATCCCACCGACCCGGACGCGCAAGCTCAGGTAGTGTCCGAGATGAACCGCATTCTGGAAGCCCAGCGAATCGTCTCCCTGAACACGATTTTTCAATTGGACAGCCACCTGCAAAGCCTGGCCCAGGGCGGCAAGCTCGACACCACTCTGGTGGGCAAACTGGCTTCACGCATTTCAGAGATCCAGCTTCCGCGATCCTCGCTGACCACGGTGGAGAAGAACTCGTTCGCCTTTGGTTACTGGACCGAAAAGCACGTGGATCTCGAGCGGAAAGTGAATCTGCGTGCCGCCATTGAGCGCGCCGGCACGGATGGCGAAAAGCTCAAGGACATTCGCGGCCTGCTGGCGCCGTTCCTGCGCGACACGCTGGTGGCTTATGTGTACGCGCACTATGCTCCGCCCGGAGCGCAAGTCCTGTACACCAATCCGTTGTTCGTCCGGGGTCATGACTTCATCGGCGTGCAGGGCGCGAATCACACCTGGAGGGCTACCGAGTTGTTCGGAACCGGATGGCCCTCGAACGGCGGCGGGCGTCTGGTGGGCTCTCTCGCCGGCTTGCCCTACGCGCTGGCGGAAGCCGAGCAGAACTTTCTGGTTCCCGAGCAGACCCAGGCGCTCATCTGGGGCGACTTGGTTCCGCAAATGATCTTGAGTGCGAAGATTCCCCGCTGGTGGAATGTGACGCCCGCCCAGTTGCATTGGGTGGGTCTGAACATCCGCTATGCGCGGTGCTTGATGGGCGAGGCGGCTCTCGATCCCGCGCTTCGAAAACACGTGGTGGAAGTCCTGGCATCCCAGGCCGCGCCGGCCCGTACTACGCTTGTCGAACGGCTGCTCGAAGAGGGCGACGTAAAGTCCGCTCTGGACAAAGTCACGCCGGCCGAGCTGTTCATTATCGCTTCGGTTCTTCAGCCAGGGCAAACCGGGACCAACGACCCGATCGTGGCCGATATTCGCGAACTGCGGGCGGCGCACGCCGGCGAGGTTTCCGAACAGGCGGTTTCGCGCGCATTCGGCACACCCAAGCCCACTCTGACTACTTCCTATCGCCCCGAACTGCTTCACCTCCGGACCTTCCCCACGCTGATGGGCTACTCGAGCCGCGTGATGGCCGAAAGTTGGGAATCGAATACGCTTTTCTGGGTGGCGCTGGCCGATGAGCTGCATGCCACTCCGGCACAGCTCAACGTGCTGATACCGGAGTGGACCCAGAAAGTGGTCGAACGCATTTTCGCTTCGCACCTGGAGGACTGGCCGGCGCTGTTGCGCTCGCTGCGCCTGGTCGGCGATGATATTCGCGCGAAGGCCAAGATTCAGCCGGCAGGCGAGCAGAAAGCGGCTTTGGAGTAATCTATCCTGGAGAATCGTGTGAAGATTTCATCTAAAACAGTCATCCTATCCGTCACAACCCTGTTGCTGGGCGGGGCTGTGTGGTTGGCCGCGCAAGAGCCCAAGACTCCCGTCTTCCGGACCAAGGTTGACCTGGTGGTGTTGAGTTTTACCGTGACCGATAGCAAGGGCCACTATATCAATGGTCTGAAGCCGGGCGAATTCCGCATCCTCGAAGACGGCATTGTCGAGAAGATTTCCACGTTTGCCGAGGGCAATAAGCCCCCGGTGCAGGTGAACGAGGACGGCACCGTCCGGCCGCTCATCGGATCTTCGGACGAGGGTTCCAAACCGGGCATCAATCCGCGTTCGGATGCTTTCGTGGGCACCAACGTTTTCATTCTGTTCGACACGAGCAACTTCATGTATCGCGGTTTCGTGTACGCCGAAGATGCCATCGCCGATTTCGTGCGCGGCCTCGACCGATCCGACTCTGTCGCGGTGTATTCCTTCAGCCGCAATCTCTCCCGCGCCGCTTCTTTGAGCCCGGACCGCGGCGACGCCATATTCGGACTGCGCAAGGCCGTGGCCGGCGACGATACCGCGCTCTACAACTCGCTTCTGCTGACCTTGCGGGACGCCGCCAAAGTGCCCGGCCGGAAAGTCGTGATCGTGTTCTCGAACGGGCCGGACAACGCGAGCATGGTCGCTCCCGATGACGTGCGTGCGGTTGCCGAGGACGAGGGCATTCCCATATACGTCATCTCGACCAACGAAGTGAATAAGGACCCGATTTCCAGCAGCGTTTTCCGCCGCATCACCACGCGCACCGGCGGAAAAGCCTACTGGGCCAAGACCTGGCAGAAGCAGGTGGAAGCTTTCGAATCCATCCGCGAGGATCTGGGCAACAGCTACACCATTACTTACTATCCGGCATTCAATCCGAATGAAGGATTTCGCAAGATCAGTGTCGAGATCGTGTCCGACGTGGGCAAGAAGTATCGCGTGCGTTCCCGGCCCGGATACCGTCCGCGGGTTTGACGCCGGGCGTCAAACGGCTCTCATGCTTCCGGTCGCTGGCCGCGCTCTCCCGTAATCAACCGCGCTCCCCGGTTATAAGTGAAATAATCGTACGCCCACTGGATCAGCACCAGCAGGCGGTTGTCGAATTCCACCAGGTACATCAGGTGTATGAAGAGCCACGCCAGCCAGGCAACCAGGCCGTCGATGTGGATGCGTCCGAAGTCCGCGACGGCCGCGGCGCGCCCGATAGTGGCCAGGCTCCCCTTGTCCCAGTAATGAAAGGGCGGAACGGGCTTGCCCGCCAGCCGCTTCTTGACCAGTCCGGCTGCGTACCGTCCCTGTTGCATCGCGACCGGCGCCACGCCCGGCAACGGCTTTCCGGTCTGATGGCTGAAGTTGGCCAGGTCGCCGATGACCAGAATCTCCGGGTGGCCGCCGATCGTCAGGTCCGGCTCGACCATCACGCGCCCCGCTCGATCCAGTTGTGCCCCGGCGCGCTCGGCCAGCACCCGCCCCAGGGGAGAGGCTTCCACGCCGGCGCTCCAAAGCACCGTGCGCGCCCGGATGTGCTCGGTCACGCCGCCGCGCCGCACCGTCACACCTCCTGCATCGATGGCCGTAACCAGGGTGCCGGTCATCGATCTCACACCCAGCCGGATCAGCGCCTCCTCGGCTTTCGCTGAAAGATCCGCTGGGTAGGCCGGAAGCACCCGGTCGGTTCCCTCCACCAGCAGGATGCTCGCCTCCGCGGGATTGATGTGCCGGAAGTCGCCGCGCAGCGTATCGTTGGCGATTTCTCCCAGCGCGCCGGCTAATTCCACGCCGGTCGGGCCGCCGCCCACGATCACGAACGTCAGCCAGGCGCGCCGCGCCTCCGTGTCCGGCTCCCGCTCCGCTTTCTCGAATGCCCGCAGAATCCGGCTGCGAATCTCGGTGGCGTCTTCGATGGTCTTGAGACCGGGCGCCAGCGGCGCCCATTCATCGTGACCGAAATAGTGGTGGCTTGCGCCAGCGGCTACGATGAGCGTATCGTAGCCCGCTTCGCCGTCGCCGAGTATCACGCGCCGGTTGGCCGGATCCAGGTCGGTGACTTCAGCAAGCAACACCTCGACATTCTTGAGGCGCCGGAACACGAAGCGCAGCGGCGACGCGATTTCGCCCGGGGACAGCGCGCCCGTCGCCACCTGGTACAGCAGCGGCTGAAACAGATGAAAATTGCGGCGATCAATCAGGGTCACGTGCACGGGCGCGCGGCGCAGCGCTTTTGTGGCGTAAAGACCGCCAAAACCGCCGCCGATGATGACTACCCGATGCGCCATTTCAGGCTCTTTGCTTTCATAACTTCCGCCGATTGCTTCGGCATCAGGCGTCGCGTCACGGCAGTTGGTGGCTCATGCGCGCCTGCGCCATGCTTGCTTGTCGCAGCACCATGAATTCGTAGAGGTTCTCCGTAGTCAGCAATCCGAGCAGGCGGTCGCCATCCATTACCAGGGCGCAACCGCCGGCCGCGGAAAGTTGGGGCAGGGCAGCCGCCAGATCCATTTCCGGCGGAAGTCGAACGAAGCTGCGGTCCATGGCGCCGGCCACGTAGGAGTCCAGCCCGTCGTGCAGCGTCGCACGCACCAGCGCGGGAAGCGTGAGTAGCCCGATTACTTCACTGCCGTGCACCACGGCAAGATGCTTCGTCGAAGTCGACAGCATCAGGCGGCCGGCCTCGCGAAGGGTGTCCCCGGGCGAAAGCGTTTGGAAATTCGTGATCATGGCTTCGCGCACGGGAAAGCCGCTGGTGAGCGAACGGCCGCGGGCGGCGGCCGCTTCCTGAGACGCCCCCAGGTAGACGAACAGCGCCACGAAAACCAGCAGGAAGTTCGCGGATAGCAGCCCGAACAGCCCCATGGCCACCGCGAGTATGCCGCTCAGCCGGGCGGCGATCTGGGTGGCCTCATCTTCCGGTTTCCGCAGCGCCACCAGTGCCCGGAGAATGCGTCCGCCATCCATGGGATACGCCGGCAGCAGGTTGAAAAGGCCGAGCAGCAGGTTGCCGAGTGCGATGCGCTCCAGCAGATTGGCGTCTGTAGGCACCCGCAGCGTTTCCACCGGGAGAAAGTTGCCTTGCCAGGCAAGCAGCCCCACGGCAATGAGCAAATTCACTCCCGGGCCGGCCAGCGCGATCAGCGGTTCTTGCCTCGGTTTCGGCTGGCCTTCCAGTCGCGAGACTCCCCCAATGGGAAACATGACGATCTCGCTGGTGCGCAGCCCGTACCACCGCGCCACGATTACATGCCCCAACTCGTGCACCAGGACCGACGCGAACAGCGCCAGAATGTAGAGCGCTGTCGTTGCTCCCGATTGCTTTCCTCCAACACCGACAAAGATCAGAAACACCAGCAGCAGAAGAAAGGTGAAGTGGAAGCGGATGGGAACGCCGAACACTCGGAAGTTACCGATGGTGCCCGGAATGCGGGCTTCCTCCGGCTTCTTGGCCGGCTGTGACACCGTATCAGGCATGTGGGCTACACTCTGATTGTCCCGAACCATCCGAAGGCAGGCAAACGGCCGCCGGCAGATTCTCGTTCCTCGCTTGACACCGCATCCGGCCGGAAGATCGGCCTTCTCCTCCGTTTGACATTCCCCGCGCACGATGGAATCCTAGGATGATCCAAAGGGCTTGTGCCGCCTCACCCGCGGCCAACGTCCGTAGTATCCAGATGGCTTCCAACGCTTCTTTTGTAGATGCTGTACGCGGCGCTGCCGCTTCGCTGCGATCGAGCAAGTTACGCAGTTTCCTCACCTTGTTGGGAATTATTCTCGCCACCACGACCCTGATCGCGGTCATGTCTGTGATCAACGGTATGAACCGGTACATTGCCGAGAACGTCTCCAATATGGGCGCTGACGGATTTCGCGTGCGCCGCATGGTCATGATCGGCGCGTTCGATCCCAAGAAATACCTCGAAATGCAGCGCCGCAATCCCGAGTTGTCGCGTGAAGAGTTCGAGTTCCTGAAGTCCCATGCCACCCTGCTCAGCGATATCGGGATGGAGACGCAGCGCTCGGCCGTCGTCCATTTCGCAACCGAACAGGTGGACAGCGTCAGCGTGCAGGGCGTCAGCGCGAACATGGCGGCTCTCACCAACACGCAGATTGCGCTGGGCCGTTTTCTGAGCGAGAACGATGATCAGCGTCGTCAGGAGGTGGCTTTTGTCGGCAACGACATCAGGCAGCGTTTCTTCGCCTCCACCGATCCCATCGGAAAAATTCTCAGCATCGAAGGCCGTCCCTTTCGCGTCGTGGGCGTGGCCAAGTCGCAGGGCAGCGTCTTCGGAAATTCGCTCGATAACTTCGTGATGATTCCGGTCGAAACCTACTTCAAAATCTACGGACCCCGCACCGGAATCGGTTACCGTGCGCGCGCGCTCGATCACGAATATCTGTTCCGTGCGCAGGACGAGATCCGTATGCTGCTCCGGTCGTTTCGCCATCTGACCCCCAACCAGGAGGACACTTTTGCCATCGTGTCCTCGGATTCGCTGGTTTCGGCGTGGGACAACATCACCGGCTCGATTGCCGCTACCGCCGTGGCAGTGGTTTCGGTGTTCATGGTGGTAGGCGGTGTCGTAGTCATGAACATCATGCTTGCTGTTGTCACGGAGCGGACGCACGAGATCGGCATTCGCAAATCGGTGGGCGCCCGCCGCGTGGATATTCTCCGCCAGTTCCTCGTGGAATCTTCCATGCTGGCCGCCAGCGGCGGCGTCATCGGCGTCTGCCTGGCGTGGATTCTGGCCGTGCTGGTGCGGAATGCCACGCCGGTTCCCATGGCCGTTCCGTTCTCCGCCGTGGCCATCAGCGTTGCGCTCTCGGCCAGTGTCGGACTGTTTTTTGGAATCTACCCGGCCACGCGCGCCTCCCGGCTGGATCCCATTGAAGCTCTGCGGGTGGAACAATGACCCGAGCCACCCTGTTTTCCGGTATCGGAATGGCGCTCGACACCATTCGCGGCCACAAACTCCGCGCTTTTCTGACCGTGCTGGGCGTCATCATCGGGACCGGCGCGGTGATCGGCGTAGGATCCATACTCGCCGGCCTGGATGGCGCGATTACCAACATCTTCCGCAGCTTCGGTCCCACCACGCTCATCGTGTTCAAGTTCAAGATCGGTGTGCGCACCGGCCATCTGACGCCCGAGGAGATGCGCCGCAAGCCGCTCACCTATGAGAACGCGCTGGCCATCGCAGAGCGCTGTCCTTCCGTGCTGCACGTGAGCCCGTATCTGTTTGCGGACTGGCACATGATCAACCGCGCCCGCTACAAAGGCAACGACGTTTTCAACGTGGACATCGGCGGCACGGAAGAAGCCTATGCCGCGGGTGGCACGGTCATGAAATTCGGCCGCTTCTTCACCGATACCGAGAGCCGCCATCACCTGCCGGTTGTGGTGATTGGCGAAGACTTGCAGAAGGCTTTCTTTCCGAATATCGATCCCATCGGGAAGTGGATCGACGTCAATGGCCACCAGTTCGAGGTCGTTGGTGTGATGGAACGTCCTGCCTATTCGTTTCCCGGCAGCGAAGACCTGCGAGCGCTGTTGCCGTATTTCACCATGCACAAGCTGTTCCCCAATGCGCAGGAGAACATGCTCATTGCCATTGCCAAGCCGGGTATGCTGGTGCAGGCGGAAGACGAGATTCGCACCGCCATGCGCATCGAGCGGCACGTGCCCGCCAACCAGCCCGACAATTTCTCGATTTCCTCCTCCGAGCAACTGGTCGAGGACTTTCACCAGGTGACCGCCATGGTCGCGCTGGTGATCGTGGTCCTCAGCTCCATCGGCCTGCTGGTGGGCGGCATCGGGGTCATGAACATCATGCTGGTTTCCGTGACGGAACGCACGCGAGAGATTGGAATCCGCAAGGCCATCGGCGCCCGCCGCATGGATATCGTGATTCAGTTCCTGACCGAAGCGGTTGTGCTCACCGGCCTGGGCGGGATGCTCGGTATGTTCTTTGGCTGGCTGGTTTCGCTGGCGGCGCGGCTGGTCTTTCCCAGCCTGCCGACCGCCGTTCCCCTGTGGGCCGCCGTGCTGGGCATTCTGGTGTCGGTCAGCGTTGGTCTCTTCTTTGGCATCTGGCCCGCGACGCGCGCCGCCCGCCTCGATCCGGTAGTGGCCTTGCGCTATGAATGAGCGCCCGCTACCGCGAAGAATATCTCCGTTAGCCTCAGGCCTGGAAAAACTGTCATGTCGTCCTCACCCGTAAATGCTTCGGCGGCTGCACTCGTTCCGATTCCTCAGATCTCCGGCGAGGTGATTCGCGACGCCGGCCGCTACCGCTCCGCTTTCCTGAACGCCGATCCGTTCAAGCATGTCGTCATCGAGAACTTCTTCGAACCCGCTTTTGCCGAACGTCTCCTCGCGGAGTTCCCCAGATTTGATCCTCAGCTCGCCAAAAATGAGGTTGGCATCACCGGCGGAAAGGCCGCGAACAGTAATATCCGCCAGATCAGCGACACCTATCGCGAGCTCTACGGCCTCATCGCTTCACAGCCCTTCCTCGACTTCGTGAGCCGGCTTTCCGGCATTTCCGGCCTTCTTCTTGATCCCGAAATGTATGGAGGCGGCACCCATGACAACCTGCACGGCCAGGACCTGGACCCGCACGTCGATTTCAACTATGATGTTGCCCGAAAATTGCATCGCCGCCTGAATCTGATCGTCTACATGAACAAAGGCTGGCAATCCGGTTGGGGCGGCGCCCTGGAAATCCATTCCAATCCGCGAGATCCTGCGCAGAATCGCATCAAGAGTTACGATCCCCTGTTCAATCGCTGCGTGATGTTTGAAACGAACGAGCGTTCCTGGCACGGCTTCCCCAAGATCGACCTGCCCCCGGATAAACGGCACCTCTCCCGGAAATCCATTTCGATCTACCTTTATACGCAGGATCGGCCGGCGGAAGAGGTCGCTCCGCTACATGGCACGTTCTACGTCCAAAGGCCTTTGCCTGAGCGCTTCGCGCCTGGCCACACTCTGAGCGAGCAGGATGTCGATGAAATCCGAAGGCTGCTCACCCGGCGCGATCATTGGATCGAGGTCTACCAGCGCATGGAGTTGAACAAAAGCGAGGAGATCGGCAATTACCGCCACGCCCTTTCGGAACTGGCCGCCAACCTTCGAGCCCCCACGACAGGCTATGTTTTGCAGACGGCCTGTCCGGCCGGCTTCTATCCGGACGGCTGGGTGGCTTCGACCGCCGAGTTTCACCTTCGCCCGCTCCTGCCGGTCGCAGCCGTCGCCGTGCATGGGTGGCGTCCCGAGGGCCTGCCGCACGGCGTTCTTCGGGTCTCCGTGGATGGCGGCGGTGCGGCGGAATGTCCCGTCGGCGCGGGCGCTCTGAATGTAATGATCCCGTTGGCTCGGCCTGCGCGCGACGTCCTCCGCGTGAAGGTCGTTTTTACGCCGGACGAGGCCGCGACGGAACCCTTCCATCACGATACGCGCGATCTGGCGTTTATGTTGATGGAAATCCGCGCTCACCATCCGCCGCTATCGCTGGCGCGAAGCCGCGCTTCACTATTTCTCCGCCAGCGGCGTCTCCATCGAACGAAATAACGGATTCGCAGTCGCGCCGCCTGGGCTTATTTCGACCAAGAGACCGGGAAATAACAGGGAACATAGGTAGTAAATATGTGCCGTTTCAATTGCTGCTAATTAAAGATATCTGTGCCCGGTAACGCGAAGACATTAGAATGACTATTGAACAGTAAGTCTAGCGGAGCTGCCGGTTGAGTCATCATCCGCAGCCTGCAACCAATGCATTTGGTTCAAGATCCCGGCCGCGGCTCTCCGCTGCAACGCCCGTCGTTACAAGCTTTCGATATTCCTGGTTCTGATCGCCATTTGGTTGCCCGCCTTCGCTTTCGCTCAGTGGCGGCAGGGAAGTTATCCGCATCTGCAACCCGCGAAATACACGTCTGAAGTTCAAGCGCTCATCCACAGTCTGGTTCCTGTGGCTGCACCATTTGAAAGCGGAGCAGAAACAGCTTGGGTTGAGAGCGAACTCGAAAGGAGTACCACGTTCGAACTTCACCGCGGCCTTTGCGTTGCCCGTTGCCCATGAGGAACTGGCGATGCCGCAGGTGCGGCGCTGCCTGATTGCCTCTGACCTCTCTAGCCGCTTGTTGGCCGCGTCAGCTCTTCTTGACTTAGTACTCCTGCGAAAGCAGCCGTGAAATCTCGCATCTCTTGTGAGTGTCAAGCTGCGGTAGACTTGACGGATAGCTACCATATTAGTTTCTGTAGACTCGGAGAACTCTGATATCTGCACTAGGATTCATCTGATAAGTGAACCTTACCTGCTAGTAAGCAACCTTGAACCTCCCCATCTGTCATGTAAGGAGTGGCAGGAGGTTCGTGCCGCTAATAGTGATCTCGAGAACCTGTAACAAGATACCTCGTAAAAGCAAAAAGTACTTGACGAAGGCGGATTTTCTGCAATAATCATTCCCGCGCTTAGGCTCAGATCCGTGTCAACAACGGGCTGCCGTCATGTACTTCATCGATGAAAGTGGCAGTGTTCGGCAGTTCGTTGTGCCATCCGGGGCTGCGGATCCGCGAGTAGAACTTACCGGCTATAGCCTGCTAGGTCCAATCGGTCCGTGGGCGTAACACTCCACTCTTCTTTCTCCAACAACTCTGTCGGCTGGCGCTTTCATCGATTTGAGGAGACGTTCTGAATGGGAAAAGGAACAGTGGGCCTAAGACTTGATCAGCGGAATGTTCTCTTCAGATGAAATGAAAGGGTCTCACTCATCCCTGCAATCGGTCGTTTTCGCCAATAGCCGGTCCGGCCTCTCCCGCGTCATCGGGACTCTGCAAAGACATGGCTGCGAGACTCGCGTCGTGAGTACGGCGAGCGAAGCGATCCAGCTCTGCCGGACCGAGAAGATCGGCTTGGCTATTGTTTTCTTGTATGGGAAGATGACCGGCGAGGACTTCGTGAATGCTGTTCAC
>DATJAK010000017.1:0-4403 GCA_035516375.1 Bryobacteraceae bacterium | reverse complement strand
GCCACACCAACTTGTCCGCTCGGCAGCGAAGACGTGCTGATCACGGGAGGGGCGGGAAGGACGGTCAGCGTGAGGTTTGCGGTCTTCGTCTGTTGCGGATTTTCGGAGTCCTGCACCTGGAACGTCAGCGGCGTGCTGGTGACCGTCGCGGTGGGAGTGCCGGTGATGGCTCCGGTTGCGGCATTGAGGCTCAAGCCCGCCGGCAGCGTGCCGTTCGTGAGGGACCACGTATAGGGCGAGGTGCCACCCGTTGCCGCCAGCGTCGCGCTGTAGGCCACGCTCACCTGCCCGTTGGCCAGGTGAGTCGTGGTAATCATCAGATTCCCGGGCGTCACCGTCAAAGTCAGGCTGACCGTTTTGGTCTGCGCGGGATTCTCGGAGTCGGCCACCTGGAACACCAGTGTCACACCGTTTGCCGAGGCGGTGGCCGTGCCAGTGATGGCGCCCGTCGCCGAATTTAGCGAGAGCCCATCCGGCAACGACCCGCTCATCAAAGTCCAACTGTAGGGGGCTTTTCCCCCCGTGGCCGCCAGCGTCGCGGTGTAGGGAGTTCCGACTTGGCCATTGGGCAGGGTCGTCGTCGCGATGCTCAGCGGCGTGTTGCCTCCGCCGCCAGTGCCGCCTTGAATCGAAGAGCAGCCACCCAGGAGCAGCGCACCCAGGAGCGGGCAGAGCAAAAGAACAGAGATCGAACGGACGCAACGAAGGATCGAGGATTGCATTAAATCGTGCCTCTCCTGCCGGAACAATTTGTAGTGGCTGGCGCTTGCCAGTTCGAGGACTGAGCCCGGGCGCGCAAACATTTAACACCGAATCGTGTTGCAACTATATAGTACCGAGAGACAGCTTCACATCTTGACCAAACGGGCAATGCTATCGGCCCGTACTTCCGCGCCATCAAGTTGCCGGGGACCAGATTCTGCGAATGTAGCTCTTTACGCGGTTCCACGTGGATTCTTCCGCGGGCTTCGGAGGTGCCGGGACGGACTTTGCGGCCTGCGCCGGCGCGCTTTCGTGCGCAACCGCGGCGTCGCCTTCCACGCGGCCCTGATAAATCAGGGTGGGGCGCACGCGCACGCGGCGCACCAGAATTACGAGATTCGGATCGTATTCCGTTTGCACCTTGGCTTTCGCATCGTACTTCAGCGGCGGCATGAAAACTTGATACACCGGCTCCTCGGGCTGGTCGGTTTGCTGCACGGCAGCCGGTTGCGCCGGCACTTTTTTCTCCGTCAGGTGCCTCTTGACCTCTGCTTCGGTTGCCGGTTGGCTGACTTCGGCCGCCGGCGTCATGGGCTGCATATTCGTCTGCATTTCGCACACGCAATGCCCCGGGGAGGTCTGCAAGCTTTCCAACTGGCCGTTGGTCAAGGTGATGTCGCCCATCTGCGGCACAATCACGCTCTGCCCGGTGAGCTGCTGCTCCACGCGAATCGCGCCGCGATTGGCTTTGATGCACATCGTTCCGGAGCCATCGAGCCCCACCAAAACATCTTCCACGCCGTTGCCGATCGAGATCGGATGCGCCTGGATTTGCGCCGTGTAAACGTTCAGGGAAACTTCGCTGCCGAACTGCGCGTGAATCGTGCCCGAATCCAGCGCCAGCGTGATCGCCCCGCCCGATTTTAACAGCGAGAAGTGCGCCGGCCCGCAGATGAGGATGTACCCGCCTTCGACCAGGTCTATGCGCGCCTGACCGGCCTTCACGTGGATATCGCTGCCGCTGCGAACTACGGTTCGCACCTGGCCGTGAACCACTTCCACGGACATCGGCCCTTCCACGGAAATGGCTTCGCCTTCGATGGCGCCGATGGCCTCCGCCGGCGGATTGTCCGCGTGCGCTGCGCCAACCATGAATAGCCCTGTGCACACGGCGACGCGCTGCAGAAACTTCAGCAGTCTGCTCACGAGCGCGTTTGTGCCTGGGTTCGCCAAGGGGATAGCTCCGTCCGGCGGGGACCATCGGACCCTCTATATACTATAGGAAGATGGACACTCCCGAAATCCAGGGGCAGGGGACCGAGCCGGCCGTCAGCGCCCATTACGATACGCGTTTGCCTAAGTTGAAGTGGAGCCGGCGCATCCAGATTCCCATCCTCGCCGGCATCGTCTACACCGTGATTCGCGTGCTCGGGCCCACGCTTCGCTTTGAAGTCCTGGGACGCGCGCCGATGGATGCCTATTGGGCGAAAAAGCAGCCGTGTATCTGGGCGTTCTGGCACCGCGTGATCCTGCCGATTGCCTGGTACGGAAGGAATCGCGGGATCGTGGTGATGAACACCACCGCCTTTGACGGCCAATGGACCCGCAGGGTCATTGAGCGGTTGGGGTTCGGCACGGCGCAGGGAAGTTCCTCCCGCGGAGGCTTGCGTGGCTTGCAGGTGATGGCGCAGCGCATCCGCGAGGGACTCGATTGCGCATTTACGATCGACGGGCCGCGTGGCCCGCGGTACGTCGCCAAGGTCGGACCGGTGCTCCTCGCGCGGATGACCGGGGCGCCGATTTTGGTTTTTCACATTGGAGTGGAGCGCGGCAAGACCATCGAAAAGACCTGGGATCATTTCCTGCTGCCCGGCCTATTTTCGCGCGCCGTGATCATCGGCGGCCGCCCGGTCATCGTTCCGCAAGACGCGGACTCCGACATGATCCAGTCGAAGCACCTGGAGATGCAGAAGGAGCTTGAACGCGTGCGCGACATCGCCGAAGGCTGGTTCTCCTTCACCGAAGCCGAACGCGATCGTTATCGCGCGGAGGTTGGCCCGTAGCTATTTGCCGTCGCGCTCGCCGAGTTTCACGGGGATTTCCAGTTTCTTGGCGCCGCGATAGATCGTGAGCGTCACGGAGTCCCCCGGCCGCTTGCGATTCAGCAGCACATCCATATCGAACTGGTTCGCGACTTTTTGGCCGTCCACGCCGATGATCACGTCTCCGCCAATCATCAGGCTGCGCATACCGGATTGCACCCTGCGGTCGCCCCCGCGTATGCCTGCCGCAGCCGCCGGCCCGCCCCGCGTGGTTTGTTCCACCAGCAGTCCTTCCTGCACTGGCAAGTCCAGCGCTTCCGCCAGCCATCCCGTCAGCTCCAGAGTGTTCACGCCGAGATACGCGCGGCGCACGCGCCCTTCATTAATCAGGTCGGCGGCGATCAGCTTGGCGGTGTTGATCGGGATCGCGAAGCCGATCCCGGCCGCGGTGCCCGACGGTGTATAAATCGCGGAATTGATACCGATCACTTCGCCGTGCGTATCAATCAACGGTCCGCCGGAATTCCCGCGGTTGATGGAAGCATCGGTTTGAATTGCCGCGTCAATGAACGTGGACTCGCTGGTCTGCACCGTGCGTCCCAGCGCGCTGACCACGCCTGTCGTCAGCGTGGATTGAAAGCCAAAGGGATTGCCGATGGCTAGCACCTTCTGGCCAACCTGCAGCGCGGATGAATCGCCGAGGGGAAGCGAAGCGAGTTGCTTGCCCTTGGGATCAATCTTCAGCAGCGCCACGTCATTGCGCTGGTCTGCGCCGATGAATTTCGCCGGGTACCGGCTTTTGTCTCCGAGGATTACCTCGATGGACTGCGCGCCCGCAACCACGTGGAAGTTCGTCAGAATGTACCCGCGGGGATCAATCAGAAAGCCGGAGCCGGCGCCTTCCACAGGCACGGGATCCATGAAAAAGTCATATTCCGTGGCTTTGGTCAGTATATTCGCTACCGCGGGAGAAGCCTGGCGATAGATGCGCACATTGATGGATTCTTCTTCCGTGAGTGTAGTGGGATGCTCCGGGGCGCCCGCCGCCGAAAGAGCAGGCAGCGCGATAGCCGGCGCAGCGGCGTTACGCCGGGCCTCCACCTCTCCGACCTGTCTTGGGCCATAGCGCGCTCCCACCCAGTACGCGCCCAGAATCAGAATCAGCGCCACCAGAATCAGGCGTATCGGGCTCCCGCCCCGCTCTTGTTTGCGTTCGGTCATTTCGTTTGCTCCAAGGTTCTTCTTTGTCAGTATAAGCCAAGCCGTCGCCGGGGGTATGTGAGCCACGGCCCGGCCGTCGGACACGGCGATTCCTGCGGAATGGCGGCTGGCTGCGCGCAGGGAAGTCCCTTCGTAGAACCCGGGACCTCCACTTAGACGCGTGGCAGGCCGCGTTCGGGGTGTGCAGAGGTTAGTGCTGGATCAACGTGGATTGGCTGGCCACGCAGCGCCAGGTGTTGCTGTTCTTGACCCAGGTGTCGGTGAATCGTCCGCGGCGCGAATACGGCTTGCCGTTGCTGGTTCCTTTCTCCCGATATACGCCGGTGACGATCGCGCAATCGCCAAAGACGACGGCGCGCTGGTTTTCATTGATGATCTGCGCCGGAGTCAGCCCTTCGTTTTTTACCGCGGCGAGGAACTCCTGCTTGTTCATGATGC
>DATJAK010000016.1:0-2652 GCA_035516375.1 Bryobacteraceae bacterium | reverse complement strand
GCCGGTCAGCTTTACCGAAGGCTGGCAGATTCCCAAGCCGGACGTGGTCTTCGAGTTGCCGAATGCGGTCAACGTGCCGGCGTCGGGCACCATAGAATACCAGTATGTTATTGTTCCGACTGGATTTACCACCGACAGATGGGTTCGTTTCGCAGAAGCACGTCCGGGCAACCGGGCGCTGGTGCATCACATCATCGCGTTCATCCGCGAGCCGGGCTCCAAGTGGATGCAGGACGCCAAGCCGGGAGTGCCGTTTGTGCCGGAAAAGCGCAAAAAAGACAAAAAAGACGAGAATGATGATGGGGGCGCTTTTTCGGGTGATGCCATTGCCGGTTACGCGCCGGGGATGTATCCCATGCGACTGGAACCGGGCCAGGCCAAGCTGATCCGGGCGGGATCGGATATTGTGTTTCAGTTACACTACACGGCCAACGGAAAGTCGGGAACGGATCGCAGCAAGGTTGGTTTGGTCTTCGCCAGCGAGCCGCCCAAAGAACGCGTGTTCACGCTGGGCGCTGTGAACGGGAAGTTCAAGATTCCTCCGGGCGACGCGAATTACAAAGTCGACTCCGAGTTCGAGATGGGCACGCAGGTGAAGCTGGTCAGTATGCAGCCGCACATGCATCTGCGCGGTAAGGATTTCGAATACCGCGTGGTGTACCCGACCGGCGAGGCCGAGACGCTACTCAAGGTTCCCAACTACAGCTTTAGCTGGCAGCTCTATTACCAGCCGGTGAAGCAACTGGTGCTGCCGAAAGGCACCAAGATCGAGTGCACGGCGCACTTCGACAATTCACCGAACAATCCCAACAATCCCGATCCCACAAAGGAAATCACCTGGGGTGACCAGAGCTGGGATGAGATGATGATCGGCTTCTTCGACGTGGCGTTTGATGCGAACATGGAATTGAAGCACTTGTTCCCGGAGCAGAAAGACGAAAAGAAGTCGGATTAAAGCGCATGTCCTCTTCGTGGGTCTGATCGGCGCCATCGCCGCGCAGGCCCACGAACCCATCACCACGAAGCTCACCTGGACGCAGGAAATCTCCCGCATCATTTATAAGCGCTGTGCGAGCTGTCATCACGAAGGCGGCACAGCATTCTCGCTCATAAATTACGACGAAGCGCGGCCTTGGGCCAAAGCGATTCGCGAAGAAGTGCTCGAGCGCCGAATGCCGCCATGGGGTGCGGTTGAGGGCGTGGGGGCCTTTCGCGACAATCCCAGCCTGACGCCGCTTGAAATCGAGATGCTGGTGAGCTGGGTGGAAGGCGGCGCGCCGGAGGGTGACGCCATCTACCTGCCGCCTAAGCCGGTTTTCGATGCCAGTCCGAAGAGCGTTGAGGCGCCGAAGCCACTTCTGACCGTCGAAAGCACCGCACCGCTCACGCTGCGCGAGCCGGTCACGCCGATCGCCATCGCGCCGCGCGATATGCCGAACGGCTCCTCGATGGAAGTGACCGCTTACAAGCCCGACGGTTCGGTGGAGCACTTGATCTGGCTGCGCAATTACCGGGAAGAGTGGACGCGGACTTACTGGTTTCGTGATCCTGTGCGGCTGCCGGCAGGGACGCGCATTGTGGTGGATGCGATCGCGCCGGCCGCGGTAGCGATCAGCCTGGGGCGATAGTCACGCGGGCACAATGAGGGCATCGGTCTGGCGGCCGTAATCCAGCCCAGATCCAGCAGTGCATGTCGGCGGATCAGGAATCCGCTTCCCAACGCTCACCGGTGGAGAAAATGTCACCCAAGATGCGGACCGTTCCTTTCAGCCGGCCAAAAATGACTGGCGATTCGTCATCTACCGGAACAAGGCGGGCGACTGGCTTCCCGCGTTTGGTGATCACGATTTCCTTGCGTTGCCGCTGAACTTCACCGAGCAAACTGAGGCATCGTGCTTTGAAGGAGCTGGCATCAACTCGTCGAAGTCTCGTTGTCACAACCCAAACTGTCCCTTTACATATCTTGCCACTTGTTCATGCGTGGCGAACCAGACGCCCTGGCGCGATTTCATGTGCAAGATCAGTTTCTCGAGCGCGGCAGCGCGCGAGCGGTGGCCGCTAATGTGCGGGTGCATGGTGAGCACGAACAGGCCGCCTTCGTCATAGGCTCCGTCGAATTCGGATTCGAAGACGCGCTCGACCATCTCCGGCGACGGCAGCGAGCCGTTGACTGTGCCGCCGTAGTATACGTAGTCGTCCAGAATCCATTCGATGGGCAGTTCGATCATGCCTGTGGGATTGCCGGCCGTGAGAATTTCATAAGCATCGTCGCTGGCCATCAGGCTGCTGTCGTAGAGGAAGCCGGCGTCCTTAATTTGCCGCATGGTGTAACGGCTGAACATCCACGAAGGCGCGCGGTAACCCACGGGGCGCTTGCCGGTTACGTCTGCGAGGTGATCGATGGCCTGCTGAAGCAGCCTGCGTTCTTCGGATTCATTGTTGAGCGTGGGCAGATGTTCGTGAATCCAGCCGTGGACGCCGATCTCGTGGCGGCCGCGCGCCAGAATATCGCGGATCATCTGCGGGTGCAGCACGTCGCTCACGGCAGGAATGAAAAATGATGCGGGCACATCGTACTTATCCAGCAGGCGCAGGATGCGCGGCAGGCCGTCGATGGCGCCGTACTCGCCCTGCGAGAGTTCGTTGGCGCCG
>DATJAK010000015.1:0-15087 GCA_035516375.1 Bryobacteraceae bacterium | reverse complement strand
CGCGGATCGTCAGAAATTGCCGCCGCTCCACCTGGGGTTCCCCCTCTAGTGGCCCCACCATGACGCAAACCGACAGTTGTTTCTTACCGATATCGATTCCCGCGCATCGTTCCACCGCTGCTGCAATCATCGCTACCATCGCTTTCTGGCAAACAGCAGCTGACGTCTTTCGTTCCATCTTCTTCCACGGCTCGACTGCTCCATTCGGGGGTGCGCTACGTCAGCCCGGTCAGTTTCGTTCTCGGCACCAGCCATTACCCAATACGGCCGTGCTGCTCGCCGGTTATCATGCTACTGTAGTCGCCCTGCTCTATTTTCATTACCGGGAGTGGCCAGCTGGCGGCCATGGTTGTTTCGTTCCGCATTTTTGTTGGAAGGGCGATTGGGAGTGGCGGCGGTGCGCAGTGGCAAACGGGTACCTCCGACCCTTAGATATAGCACCGAGGGGCGCGCAAATCTGAAGCAGGTGACGCGCTTCCTATAGGGACACCTTGGCGGCGTTGACCTTCTTGGGACGTTCACGCCGGCCAGGATCAGCCACAGACAGAGAGATCCTTCGCGGCGAAAAACGGCAGTCCGATGTTATACGCATAACCGTACAGTTTGAGAGACGTGTACGCGAGAGCTTGCGACTGTTCCGCGTTCAATGCGTTCATGTACGGCGCGCCTGCCAAAAGGGCCAGCGGTGCGAGATAAAAGAGACACGCGTAAGCCTGAACGCCGCATCCGGTGAGGCTGAAGAACGCCGCGAACAAGGAGAGATTCCGGTTCACCACCCGGAATAAATCGTAGAAGAGCAGCGTCACTGCCGGATAGCACACGAGCACGGGGACGTAAGCTGTGAAGCCCAACTGGAATAGCGCTTCGCGCGCCCGGATGTTGGTGGCTATAGCCGTGGCATCGCCGGAGACAACCAACCTGCTGCCCACGAAGGCCGCAACCCCTCCCATGAGGAACGTCAGCAGATAAAAGACGCCGGCGAATCTGGCCTTGAACTGCGGGGACGGTGCGCTCATGAACGCGCTCCTGCTGGCACAAGCATAGCCCGAGTTGGCCCATCAAGGCTACGGCGCTCTGCTATTTGTAAGGAGATGCCTTCCGTGCGAGGCAAGGTGGTCAGCGGCCGATCCGACTTCGGACTTTGGATCGAGCGTTTGAGCAGCTTCTATGAGCAGAAGACCGGTATGCGATTGTATCCGGGCACGCTGAACGTCGAACTACCGTCGCCGTATTCGCTTCCGCCGGACGTGATCCGCCTCGAAGCCCAGGAATACGGGGGGAGCGTATCGGTGAGCATCGTTCCTTGCCGAATCTTTGACCGGCGGGCGTTCTTGTTACGCACGGACGCAAACGAGCGCGGCACGGGACACCACCCGCCGAATATCATCGAGATCGCCACCGACCTCCGGCTGCGGGACGCCTATCAACTGGAAGACGGGGACTGGGTGGAAGTGGAATTGCCGTAGTCGCAACCGCTCCAGGAAAGTAAGCTACGCTATACCCATGTCACCACTCCGACTCGCACAGGCCCGCCTGCTGCGGCACGGCGCGGCTGTGCTGCTCGTGGCGGCCGGGTTGTTTTGTGCCCATCCACCGCTCGAAGCGCAGTGGCCGCCCAGCGTCTCGAAGCACGCTCCGCGCAAGCCGGATGGGACGGTCGATCTGGCCGGTCCGGCGCCGCGGACCGCGGACGGCAAGCCGGATCTCTCTGGGGTCTGGGAGCAATATGGCGAGTTGGATATTCCCAAGTACCTTGCCAATCTCGCGGCCGACATGAAGCCGGGGGAATTGCCGCTGCAGCCGTGGGCGGCGGCACTGCTGAAGGAGCGGCAGGACAACCTCAGCAAAGATCACCCGGGCGTGCGGTGTCTTCCCTCGGGCATTCCGGAAAAGGATGCAGTACCGGCTCCCGTGAAAATTGTCCAGACGCCGGATTTAATTGTGCTGCTCTACGAGTCGCGCACCATCTTTCGACAGATCTTCACCGATGGACGGGCGCTGCCGAAAGACCCGCAGCCGGCATGGCAAGGCTACTCGATTGGACGATGGGACGGCGACACGTTGGTGGTGGACACGCGCGGCTTCCAGGAGAACGGCTGGCTCGATCTGGCGGGCCACCCGGCGAGCGAGCAGTTGCACGTCACCGAGCGGTTCACGCGCAAGAACTTCGGGTCGCTCGCGGCGGCCATCACGATCGACGATCCCAAAACCTACACCAAGCCCTGGTCGGTGCGCGAGAACTTCCACCTGCTGGCCGCTGGCGAGCTGATCGAACACATCTGCGAAGAGAACAACCGCGACCCGGCGCACATGGTGGGGAAGTAGCATGTAGCGGGTTAAACATCGGGATCACGAGCCATCCCGCAGGTTATTGAGCACTCCCGCAAGAATCGCCGCCAGGAAAGCCGACACTGCGGTGCCACCCAGCGTCACCCGGTTGAGCGTGTCGCCTTGCGCGGCGGCACTCTGCTCCAGGTTGATGGCGAGCAGGCCCAACACCATAGAGAACGCGAGCCCAAAAAACAGGACGAACAGGAACGCCGACTTCAGATTCCACTGGATTTTCGGAGCGTCAAAAAGCCAGACAAAAAACTGGCCAACCGCCCCGCCCACGGCGCCGCCAAGGGCTCCGGTGGCTACGCAGACCACGATTGCGGTGAGGGTCCACCAGTTCAACAGAAGGCTGCTCACGGCTCCGCTGGCCGAACCGCCGAGGACTTTTCCGAGGAATACACCCCAGTCCCACTCTTTGGAAGCGGGAGTGGGAGCCGGCGGCGGGGCAGGCGCGTTCACCGTTACGTATGCCATCTCGGTTCCCACGACGTCGCCGTTAAAGGTCCAGCGAACCCGGAGCCGGTGCAGTCCGGGGGTCGACCAGGCGCCGGTGGGGGGCAGCGGCAGGTCGATGCCGTTGGCGGGATTCGCCCCGGCGGGGATGTGGTCGTAACCGGTTACGGGTACCCAGCTTCCGCCGCTCTCCGCCTCGACGTGCACGTCGTTCGGTATGGGAGGGTTGCCTTGATACTGCAATTGTAGATTGACGATCTGTCCCGGATTAGCGTTTGGGGGATCCACAGTGACACTCATTGCTTCCTCCTTGTTTAGAGCACCGAGTTAGAGCACCGACGCAAGAAACCGAAGCCACCAGTAGGTGCTCTTGAGCTTATCGATTGCTTTCTGAAGACGGTCTCGGAACGTGAGATAAATCAGGTAGGCGAGAAACTCCGACCACTTTTCGGTTTCATCGATTTTCTTTGCGAGTTGCAGGAAGAAGTAGATGCAGGCCAGCATCATCTTGTTGTAGTCATCCTTCAGCCCTTCGAGGATCTCGTCCAAGGTCTTGATCCACTTATCAATGGTCCTGAGAGTATGGCCGGCGGCGCCGAGACCCTTTAGAAATTCGTCGATATCGGGGTCGTGATCTTTGAGCTTCTTTTTCAATTGCTCGGTTAGATCGTCGATGTTCTGGCCTGAATGTTTGAGCTCCTCGGCAGCTTTCTTGAGTTCGTCCGTTGGCAGCTCATCGATCTTCTTGTCGATCTTCTTCACGAGGGCAGGGTCGGCCTTATCGAGTCCTTCCACGGCTCCTTTTGCCAGACCCTCACCGATACTGGAACAGGCAACAAACGTCGTCAGGTACGCCGCGACGAGCGCTACCAGTAATCCACCGGCATAGGGCAGAAGTTGTTGGGGGCCGATGTGGGATGTGTACTCGGAGAGAACCGCCAGCGCAGCCAGAACGATCAGCGAGAGAGCCGCGACCCGATATTTCATGTTATGCCTTCCTTCTTATGCCATCGCCACGAGGGCAATGGCGTTCAGAACGGTTATGGTCAGCGCAACCTTTTGTGAAATCGTAATCTCACGAGCGGGGTGCGCGCGAAGGGAATCCAGAAGCACCCGAAGAAGACAGTAGGAAGCCGACAGCGCCAGGAACGAAAAGCCTGGACGCGCGTTAACCACCAACAGATGGCGTGCCGGGAAACCGAGTGCCACAAGCGAGCTCATCTCGAAAAAAGCCACAGGCCAGCGGCGCATACCGGGGGGATCGGTGGGGTTGAGGCGGATGCCGAGGAACGAAGTAGTCGCACGTCCGGCGCAACAGCCGTGCAGAACGCAGCCGAGCCTTCCCACAAAGAGAGCCGGCAAGGCCGCCACTGCTACCATGTCCAGGAACGCTCCCACGGGCAACGGCGTCGCCCACCATAACAGTGCGCCCGCGGCGTAAATCGGAACCAAGCCTCCGAACATCGAAGCACCGGCCTCGCCACGCGCAAAAACCCGCCGCCAACGCTGCCGGTATTCTCGCCATCTGGACAGAACGAACAAAAGCCTCGATCCGGACACGCCGGCACACAACACAATGCCGGTAACGGCGAGCGACCAGAAAACCGGAAGCCGCCGGGCGATAATCTGAGCCGCCATTGCTTCCGCGAATACGAGGAACGACAACGTCAAGCAAACCGGATAACTGTGGAACCTCTGGCCCTTCCACACAAAGAGATCGGGTCGCACGCCAGCGTTCTCCTATTTGGCAGCCATGCTGATCGCAAGCGTGAGCAGGCCCAGGAGGGTTCCGATGCAAATTGCTACGTCTGCAAGATTGAAGGCCCAGCAGGGGCGGAAGACAAAGCAGTTTACGACGCCCGTCGGAGATCTGGCGTCCGCGTAGTTGCTGACGGCGCCTCCCAGAGCGGCGCCGAAGCAGGTCTGCACGCAGGCTCCGAATTGAGAAAGCAGGAGTGATAAGACAGCCGTCGACAGAACTAAACCGGCCAGTCCACTGCCGAAACGCCCGGGCCGAGGGAAATGGTGTCTGGTGTAGGCCAGTCGGAAGTGGCGAGTCAGAGACCTCGACCAGGCGAAGCCCCGCACTCGAATCGCGGATTTTAGGGCGCGATCGGCGCAGAAACAGATAACCATCGAAGTGACAAGAAAGGCCACGTTCCTCCGAGGGTTGGCGAAAATTTCCGAGGTCTGAGCCGATGGGCACTAGCCAACTTGCGTTGTCGGCACGGCTCTCATCGACTATACACTAAACGGTATCGTCGTGATCCCCAAAAATTGGTCCTTTCAAATCGAAATTGCCGCCGGCTGCACCGAGGATTGACCCGATTCATCCCGCAGTTGGCACGAGCTCAACTGGAGGGAGCAGGGCCTTACTTCTGGCAGATCGCCGTCAGAAAGCGGCCGTCGGGGCTTTCGTGCTCGTCCAGGATTTCGAGGCCGCCGTGTTCGCCGATCAGCCAGCGGAACGAATCGGGGGCGTAGGTGTACTGGAAGTTCATGCCGATGCGTTCGCCGCGTTCGAGCGCGATTTCGATGCCTCCCACGGACAACGCCAGATCGCGGGCGGCGTGGAAGTAGCGCGTGATCAGGTGCAGACCCTGGTGGCGCTCGTCGCGTTTGCGGTCGAAATGGATTTCGCCGTCGTTGCTGCCGATTCCGACGCTGCTCCACATGGCGGAGAGGAACCGCCGGGCGGAAGGGTTATCGCGGCGAGCCATGGTCTTGCTCTCGTCATAGATCTCGCCATCAATGATCAGCCGGTCACCCGTGTGCAGGCCCTGCGCGATGTAGCGGATTTCCGCCAGGGGGTCGAACGATCCCATGGTGTTGCCCGACATGATGAAGAGGCGCGGCGCCTCGGTGGCATCGGCGGCATAGACCAGGTGGACCGGGCTGGAGATGTCGGCTTTGATGCCCACCGCTTCGAAATCCTCATCCTCGGCGCCCGCGCAGGCCAGTTCGAGCATCGCCTGGCTCGCGTCCACCGGAAAGTATTGACACTCGCGGCCCAGGTCCTTGAGGCCATTCAAGAGCAGCCGGTCGCGCGCGCCATCGCCCGCGCCGAAGCTGATCACGGGCACGCGGCCCGAAAATCCGCGCGCCAGCGGGCCGGCCTCGGCTGCAATCGTTTTCCAGGTTTCGGTCAAACCGCCGTAGAGCGCCGGCTCTTCGCTCAGAGCCTTCCAGGCCAGAGCCGAGCGCGGCGACCAGAAGAAGAATTTCTCCGGCAGGTCGCGCGCTTCCATGGCTTCGGCAAACTCCTGCGAGATGTCGGCTTCCGATAGGACTACTTCTACTTTCATATTTGTTAGAGCCCCATCACGTGTATGCCGGAATCGACAAACAGAACATTGCCGGTCACGCCGCGGCTGAGGTTGCTGGCCAGGAAAACTGCCGCGTCTCCGACTTCCGCGGGCTCGGTGTTGTGGCGCAGGGGCGCGTGCTGCGGCGTGGCGTCCAACAGGGCCGAGGAGCCCTTGATCCCCCGCATGGAAGCGGTCTTCACCGCTCCTGCGGAAATCGCGTTCACGCGAATCTTCTGCGGTCCCAAATCGTTCGCGAGGTAGCGCACGGAGGCCTCCAACGACGCCTTGGCCACTCCCATCACGTTGTAGTTAGGGATCACGCGGGTCGAGCCGAGATACGTGAGCGTGGTAATCGAACCGCCTTGGGTCATCAGCGGCGCCGTAGCGCCCGCCACCGCCACCAGCGAGTAGGCGCTTACGTTCTGCGCCAGCAGGAAACCCTCGCGCGTCGTCTCCACGAAGGGCCGCGAGAGATCTTCCCGATTGGCGAACGCCAGGCTGTGCACGACGGCATCGACTGGCCGGCCGAGCTTGCCAAGCGATTCCGGCAGTGCAGCCAATTCCTCGTCCTTAGTGACATCGCACGGCAGAAGGGCCGCCACATCCCAGGCTTCGGAGAGTTCCTGAATCGATTCTTTCTGACGGTCACCTAAATACGAGAGCGCGAGCGTCGCTCCTTCGCGCGCAAAGGCCTGGGCGATCGCGTAGGCCAGACTCCACTTGTTGGCGATCCCCAACACGAGGGCCAGCTTGCCCTCCAACAGTTTGGACATGAAACTACAGTGTACCGTGTAGACTGAAATTTCTGAGCCGGTTCCACAAGGAAACCGGCGGGCACCACTGTGGACCTTACCACCCCGCTTACTTACGTGAAAGGCGTTGGCCCGGCGCGCGCCGCCATGCTCGAAGCCAAGGGCCTCGCGGTAATGGAGGACTTGCTGGCGTACGTGCCCTTCCGCTACGAGGATCGCAGCAACCTGAAAACCATCGCCCAACTGGCGCCGGGCGAGATGGCCACCGTGATAGTTGAGGTGCGTTCGGCGAAGCTCTCCGGTTTCAAGCGGCGCAACCTGGGTTTGTTCGAAGCGCGCTTTTCCGACTCCTCACGCGCCATCCTGGTGGGCAAATGGTTCCATGGCGGCTATCTGGCCAACGTACTGGCCGAGGGTATGAAGCTGGCGCTGTTCGGAAAGGTGGAATTCGACAGCTACTCGGGCGACCTGACCATGCTGCACCCCGAATTCGAAATCCTCACCGGAGAGGATGACGACGGGGAGACCTCGCTGCACACGGGCCGCGTGGTGCCGATCTACGAAGCGGTCTCGAAAATGACGACGCGCGTCCTGCGCACCATCGTACACCGCGTGCTCGACTCCCTGGATCCGCTCGACGACTACCTGCCCGCGGACATCCGCCAGCGGCTCAAGTTTCCGGACCGCTGGACAGCCCTCCGGCATACGCATTTCCCGCCGCCCGAGTCGGATTTGCGGCTTCTCAACCAGTTCCGCTCTCCCGACCAGATTCGCCTGATCTTCGAAGAGTTCTTCTGGCTGGAATGCGGGATCACGCTCAAGCGACGCAATGCGCGCACGCTGGCAGGCATCGCGTTCCACATCGACGACCGGGTTCGCGAAAAGGTCAAGGCGATGCTGCCGTTCAAGCCCACAGGGGCGCAGAAGCGTGTGATCCAGGAAATCGCCAACGATATGAAGGCTCCCCGCCCGATGAGCCGCCTGTTGCAAGGTGATGTGGGCAGCGGCAAGACGATTGTGGCTGCCGAAGCAGCCGTGATTGCCATCGAGAACGGCTATCAAGTGGCCGTGCTGGCGCCGACGGAGATCCTCGCCATCCAGCATGGCATCTACTTCAAACAGATTCTTTCCAAGCTCGGCTATGTGGTAGCGCTGCTCACGGGGTCCTTCACCAGCCGCGAAAAGGGCCAACTCAAGAAGCTGGTGGCCGAGGGCCTGGTGCACGTGGTGATCGGCACGCACGCTTTGCTCGAAAAAGATGTCGAGTTTAAGAAACTGGGTCTGGCGATCATTGATGAGCAGCATCGCTTCGGCGTGCTGCAGCGCCTCGGGTTGACCGAGAAGGGAGCGCGCCCGGATGTGCTGGTGATGACGGCCACGCCCATTCCGCGCACGCTGGCGATGACGCTCTACGGCGACCTGGACGTCTCCGTCATCGACGAATTACCGCCGGGCCGCAAACCGATTATCACCAAGCACGCCACCGCCGATCGCGTGGAGCAGGTCTACAGTTTCCTTAAGCGGCAGATCGACGAGGGGCGCCAGGCGTACGTCGTTTACCCGGTGATCGAAGAGTCGGAAACGCAGGCGATGAAGGCCGCGCAGCAGATGTACGAACACCTCTCGCGCGAGGTCTTTCCGCAAATTTCCGTGGGCTTGATGCACGGCCGCCTCGGCGCAAACGAAAAGGAAGCCGTGATGCAGCGGTTCAAGGAAGGCGAGATTAAGATTCTGGTCTCGACCACGGTGATTGAAGTCGGCGTCGACGTGCCGAACGCCAGCGTCATGTTGATCGAACAGGCGGAGCGATTCGGCCTCGCGCAGCTGCACCAATTGCGGGGGCGGGTAGGCCGGGGCGCGGCGCAAAGCTACTGCATCCTGGTGACGGAAAAGATGAACGACGCCGCGCGCGAGCGGGTTCGCACGCTGGTGGAATCCACCGATGGCTTCTACATTTCGGAGATGGATCTGAGACTGCGCGGTCCGGGCGAGTTCTTCGGGACGAAACAATCCGGGCTGCCGTCGCTGCGCGTGGCCAGCATTTTGCGCGACACCGAGATCCTGGAGATTGCGCGCCGCGAAGCGCTGGCATTCGTCGAGCATCCGCCATCGGCGGAAGAGTTGGATCGCGCCATCGCCTATATCCGCGGACATTGGCAGCGCCGCTACGGATTGGTGACGGTGGGCTGATGCGCGTGATCGCGGGCGAGTTCCGTTCACGCCGTTTGACAAGCATTCCGGGAGCAGCCACGCGTCCCACGCCTGACCGTTTGCGCGAAACGCTTTTCGACATTCTGGCGTCTCGCGTCGTGGGCGCAACGTTCGTGGATGCATACGCCGGCACCGGTGCAGTCGGGATCGAGGCGCTCAGCCGGGGCGCCGCGCACGCGTACTTCCTGGAGCGGAACCGGCTGGCTCTGGAGACGATCCGCGAGAACCTGGCCGCGCTCCAACTGGAGCGGCGGGCTACAGTGGCCGCGGGGCCGGCGGTGGTGAATTTGGCGAGGTATCCGGCCGACATTGTGTTTCTGGACCCGCCCTACGACAAGGAACGTGAGTACGCGGCTGCACTGGAGATCTTTTCAGAGGGGACGCCCTCGCTTGTCATCGTGCAGCACTCCATCCGCCGAACCCTTCCGGATGTCCGGGGAGTTCTGCACCGCACTCGCATCGTCAAGCAGGGCGACAACGCATTGAGTTTTTACACGGGGGAATCTATTGAAATCGCTCCCGGCGAGTGACCGGTGGGGCCGGCCACTCGTTCGGGATTCGACACGGCCAGACTGTCTCCTCAGAGCTACTGCCGCACAGACCCTTGCGCGCCGGTGCGGCAGGAGTTGCAAAGACCGTACCCGCTGCCATTGGCTTGAATAAATCCGCAATAGGAGGTCATTTTTTGCAATTCGGTGCTGCCCAAGCTCACGTCTGAGAACGGCGTCTCGCCCACGACATAACCGCCGGCCGGAGCGGCATGTAGCGCAGTACCCCACGCGCGCAGGCCGCCTACCAAGTTGCTTGCCGTAACAATGGCGGCATTGCAATTCGGGCCCTTGGTTGCCAGCAAACCGATGCTCACGGCCGTCGGCACACCCGGCGTGAGTGTGTTGTTGATGAGATCACTCCGGACGGAAAGCGTCCGCAGATGATTGGGCGTCAACAGGCACGAGCAGCACGAGATCAGTTGCTGATCCTGCGCGAATACGTAAACGTTGGCGCAGATATCACCCGTCGGTTCATACCCGCCAACCGTTCCTGCGTTGGTGAGATCCACGACGGAATCGCCCACAAGCATATTAGCGGCGTAACGTACCTGATAGGCATCCGGAGGGGCGTTTATGGGCTGGTTTTGCGTAGCGGAACCGGCGGCCGCCAGTGTGAGCACCGCCAGAATCGTTGTAAGTTTCGTTCTTGGTATTGTGAACATCTTCACTCCTCTGCTGAGGAATCTAGCATCGAGTCAGGAGTGACTTCAAAGTATCTAAGTGTTTCAACTTGCCGGCTAATGCGTTGGGTTAGAACAGTCACTGATATAGACACACCGCTCCCTGTGGTCGCGGCTCAGTAACGCGCGTCTTGCGGAGCCGCGACTGTAAGGAGCGGTGTCTCAACTATACGCTACTGCCTGGTGGCGCCTTGCGAACCCGTGCGGCAGGAGCTGCAAAGACCGTACCCGCTGCCGATCGCCTGGATGTACCCGCAATACGAAGTCATTTTCTGCAATTCGGTGCTGCTCAAGGGCGCATTCGAGAACGGCGTCTCACCGACCGCATAACCGCCGGACGGAGCAGCATGCAGCGCGGTTCCCCAAGCGCGCAACCCGCCCACCAGGTCCGACGCTGCGACGAAAGCGGCATTGCAGGTTGTATTCTTACTGGCCAGCAGCGCGATGGTCACACCCGTCGGTACGCCCGGGGTCAGCGTGTTATTGATCAGGTCGCTGCGGACCGAAAGAGTCTTGAGATGATTTGGCGTCAACTGGCAAGCGCAGCAGGCCACCAACTGTTGGTCTTGTCCAAAGACATAAACGCTGGCGCAGATGTCGCCCTGCGGTTCGTAGCCCCCGGCAGTGGCAGCATTGGTGAGATCCACGACGGAATCTCCGACGATAAAGTTGGCCGCATAGCGCACTTGATACGCGTCCGGCGGCGCATTCACTAGCTGGTTTTGAGCGGAAGCGACTATTGCGAGTGCACCAGTCGCTAACACCATGGTGAGTACTCTCATAATCACGATTTCTCCACCAGCAATCTAACGCCGATCCCCGCGGCAAGCTAACTATCTAACTGTCACAACCTGTGGCGTAATTGAATGGGTTAGGACGACTCCTGTGGAATTCTTGGCCAGGCAGGCACACTACGTGTGACGACGTTGTCAACGTGTCGGTGGCCGAGAGTGTGCAGCTTTAGGGGGAAGTTAGCTGGCGTTCTGTTGCTGGACGAGTTTTTTCTCGGCGTGGAACCAATCCACTTCGGGTGAGCCGGAAGGGCAGCCCCGTTCTTGCCAATGCTCATAAGCCAGGCGCGCGATGGCCTCATGGAGCGCGCGCAGATCGGCCGTCATGTCACCGTCGTGCGGCGCCGCGGTAGCTTCATTCGCGGTGCGCGCCGCTACGGCTTCCGAAATCCACTCCTGCCAACCCGCCTCCGTGGCGCTGGTACGATGCGCGCGGGTTACTGCAGCCTTCTTCATGAATGACTCTCCTTTCCAATGGCACGCCGCCGACAGTGCGGCGTGGTGAATCGTTCCCAACCGGATTCTCTCGGTCACGCGTTGCAACCTCTCCGCGCCATCGTTCGTGCGGCGGGCGATCTCCGCAATGGCCGCCAAATCCTCCTGCTGCCCGCCCATCCGCCTCAGCAAAGCTTCCGCGCGCGCCGACAACCACTCTGCCAGTTCTTCCGGGCTGGCGAAAACCGGCGTCCGGACGGCCAACTGACGCAGGTGCGGCACGGCGACGGGCGGCTCCAAAACGCTCAAGAAGCCGCGCATGCCCGCACCGGTAAGCAGCTCGCTTACCCGGATCGGCTCGATTTCCGCTTTAGGCCGTGAGCGCTTGCCGGTATGGCTCCGCATCCTGCCCGGTCTTCAACAGTTCCGACACCTGCAAGGCAACGATCAGGTAGTCCTCCATGGCCTTGCTTTTCGAGTCGTAATCCACCAGGAACTGCCTGGCGCGTTCCGCCCGCGGAACCGTCCCGTCCGTTCGCACTGCATGCAGCAGCGGCACACGGTACTGCTCCGACATCTCCTCGAGCGCCTTCAGGATGTACTCGGTCAAGCTGAAGCGGCGGTCCACCATGACCGGCAGCAACGCCACCGGACGGATGCTGGTTCCGAAGCTGTCTGCGAGCATCTGCGCGGTTTCGAGACAGGCCGCTGCTCCCTGAAGGCTGAGCATGTTCATGGCTACCGGAACCAGGAATTGCTGCGCGTAGAGCAAGGAGCAGGTCTGTAGGAGGTTGATGGAAGGCGAGACGTCGATCAACACGGCGTCGTAACGGCCGTCAGCCACCGAAAGTTGGCGGCTGAAGGCCAGCTCCCGGCCGGGCGTTCCAAACAGCGCCGCCTCGACTACCGTGGTGTCGCGGCTTCCGCACAAGACATGAACGTTGGGCGACGCCTCCACCACGCACTCTTCCAGGGGACGGTTGTGCACCAGGAAATCGTGCAGGTATCGATCGGGCCGTAAGCCCAAAACCAACCCGAGCGAGCCTTGTGGATCGGCGTCGATGGCCAGCACCCTCATTCCCTGGTCACCGAAAAAACGCGCCAGCGTAGCAGTGGTGGTGGTTTTGGAAACGCCACCACGTTGATTGGCAATGACTAATCGTTGCACAGAGTTTCTCCGTTGCCGCTGACCGGTTCAAGGCGAACGGGCTCATCAACGTGAGCTTCTTACTCTGTGCCGCTATAGTCTTTGTTTCGCCCTTTACCCGGGATGCCCTCTACCGCAAATCGCGGCACTCCTGATTTGCATACTACATGTAGCGTAATGGTTCTACCATTTCCAGTCAAGGAAATTCTATAGCTGTGGGAAATCAGGTGGGAGTGGGACAGGTGTTTGTCATCCGTCAGGCTGACAGGCCACAAACAACGATGGCCTGTCCCACCTTACGCCAGCGAGAGCAAGGTCCGTTTGACGACGGCCTTGGTTAAGGGGATTTTGTAGCCGTTCTTAGCGAGCGGGTTGGCGCCTTCGACGGCGGCTTCTCCGGCTTTGGCGGCGACGTCTTCGGTGATGCGCTGGCCTGCGAGCATGGCTTCGACTTTCGGAAGCCGCCACGGGATTGGGGCCACGCCGCCGAGGACGACGCGGGCGCTGTTGCAAACCGCCTGGTCCATCTCGAGGACCACGGCCGCGCTTACTACGGCGTGGGTCCAGGCTTCGCGGTCGAGTACCTTGTGGTAGGTGCTGCGAACGGAGTGCGCGGTCTTCGGCAGGTGGATCGAAACCAGCACCTCGCCTGGAGCGAGCACGTTTTCGCGGGCCGGATTCACTTTGGGCAGCGCGAAGAAGTCGGCAGCCGGAATGGTGCGCTCTCCCGAATGGCCGGCGATGCGAAACTTGGCGCCGAGGGCCACCAGCGCGGGCGCGGTATCCGAGGGGTGAACAATAAAGCTCGGCCCGCCGCCGAAGATGGCGTGGAACTGGTTTTCACCGGTGATGCTGAAACACCGGTTGCCGCCGTTCTTGAAGCAGGGAAAGCCGTTGCGGTAATACCAGCACCACGGCCGCTGGTTCACGTTGCCGGCCAGCGTGCCGGCATTGCGGATCTGCGGCGTGGCGACGCTTTCGGCAGCCTCGGCCAGCACTTTGTAGCGATCGCGGATCATCGGTTCGCGGCTTAAGGTGTCGAGCGTAATCAGGCCGCCGATGGTGACCTCTTCGCCCTTGGCGGAGACCTGATCGAATCCGCGCAGCCCGCGAAGATGCACCAAAACATCCGGCTCGACCAGGTGCTCCTTCACCATGCCGAGCAGGTCGCTGCCGCCGCCGACGGCTACGGCGTTCGGCTTCTGCAACTCGGACACCGCCTGCTTCAGGTCGCGGGGATTGATATTGGCGAAGGCTTTCATGCCAGCACCCCCAGGATCTTGTCGCGGGTGATGGGCAAGTCGCGCACCCGTTTCCCGATGGCGTTGTAAATGGCGTTGGCCACGGCCGCCACCGACGGGATGATTGTCGGTTCGCCCAGCGTCTTGGCGCCGAACGGACCGTAGGGATCTTCGGTCTCGATCCAGTGCACCTCAATTTCGGGGGTGTCGAGATGGGTCATCACGCGCGCGTGGTAATAGCCGGCGGTGAGCGGCGTTCCGGAAGCCTTGTCGTACAGCAGTTGCTCGTGCAGCGCCATGCCGATCCCCATGGTCGCTCCACCCTTCACCTGGCTGGTGGCGGTGAGCGGGTTCACGACGCGGCCGCTATCGTGAGCGGCCACGTACTTAGTGACGCGCACACGACCCGTCCCGGTATCGACTTCCACTTCCGCAAAATGCGCGACGAAACTGTAGCGGGCGACGTTGGGCGGAATCGGCGGGTTGGTGTTGACCGATGCCGTCAGCATGCCGTTGCCCTGCGGCATTCCCTTTTCTGCGATCTGGCGCTTCAGATCCTTGGCCGCCTCCACCACGGCATGGCCGGTGTGCGTTGTGGTTCGGCTGCCCGATTCGCCCACCGAATAGGGACAGCGGTCGGTATCGCCCCAGATGACGTTGATGTTTTCCAGCGGCACGCCCAGTTCTTCGGCGGCGATCAATGCCATGGTGGTCTTGGCAGCGGTGCCGATGTCGGTTACGCCGACGTGCACGTGGTACATTCCCTTCGAATCGACATCGATCACGGCGCTGCTGCGCCCCATGTTCGAGAAGAAGGAGCCCATCGCCATGCCGACGCCGCGTTTGACGATGCCTGTACCTTCACCCGGCGCGTGGAAGCGCTTCTTCCATTCCATCGCCTCGGCGCCGCGGCGGATGCACTCTTCGAGGCCGATGCTGGTGTACGCCAACTGGTCGTTGAATTTCCGCGTCATGTTCTTGAGGCGGAAGTCTAGCGGGTCCATCTGTAACGCGTAGGCGATATCGTCCATCAGCGATTCGAGGCCGAACACGCTCTGCGGATAATCCGGCGCGCGCAGATTGGCGGAGACCGCCATGTTGGTGTAGACCGGGTAGACGCTTCGCTCGACGTGCGGGCACTGGTAGATCTCGATGCCGCCGATGCCGCCCGAGCTCTTGCGGTA
>DATJAK010000014.1:0-2909 GCA_035516375.1 Bryobacteraceae bacterium | reverse complement strand
TTCTTCCTGCCGCGCGCTCTCCGAATTTCCCAGAAACATGACCGACGACATGCTGCGCGCCCTGGCCCGCAACGGCGGAGTGGTGGGCATCAACTTTGGCGGTGGCTTCCTTAACCAGAAAGAAGCGGATAACGACATGCGTAGCATCAACGCCATCGGCGGCGCGGAGCCCAACCTCACCGGCAAAGCGCTGGACGATTACATGATCAGCATGCACATGAAGAATGACTGGAAACATCCGCGCAAGAGCATGGCGTCGCTCGACGACGTGGTCGCACACATCGACCACGTGGTGAAGGTCGCGGGCATCGATCACGTCGGAATCGGCAGCGATTTCGACGGCATCTCCGACGCGCCGCGCGGCCTGGAGGACGAATCGAAGATGCCGGCGCTGACAGCAGCGCTTCTCCAGCACGGGTACAGTGAGAGTGACATCAAGAAAATTATGGGCCAAAATACGCTGCGCGTGATGCGCGAGGTGATTGGAAAATGAGAATGCTGTGGATATTGTTCGCGCTGCCGCTCGCGGCCAGCGAGCGCACCGTCGATCCGACTTTTCTGCATCGCTACCTGCCCGAAGTCGCCGAGTGGAAGGCCGACATGAGCACATCCACTTGCCATTACAAACCGCTCTTCGGCGAGGGCGATGCCCAAAGCCGCATCCCGCGGAGTGTGGCGCGCTTCGGTGAGATCAAAATCGATCCAGGCGGAAGTTGCGAGGCTACCGCCCGCGTACTCGAAGAGGAGGCGTACGTTGTCCTCGAAGGAACCGGGACCATGCAGTCCGAAGGTCGAACGTTTCCCCTGCGGGCGCACGACTTTTTCTATGTGCCCCAAGCCATGCGCGCCCCCGGCCAGCCCGTTGTACTGCACACTCCTGCCATCTCCAGCTCAACCGGCGCCCGACTGATCATCATGGGATTCCGGATCCCAAAGGAGAAAGTCGGCTACGTTCCGAGCCACCCGCAGCCCACGATCGCCAACTTGGACGATGTGAAATGGCAAACCGTCTCCGGCCACCCGGATTCTGTGCTCTATCAACTGCTCATCGGCGACAAGAACAGCAAGCGCGATAAAATTGCCGGCGGAGAAGTGCTCACCAGCCTCTTCATCATGGAATTCGAGCCGGGTGGCACCAATTTTCCGCACCACCACGATAAAGCCGAAGAGATTTATCTGGTGCTGGACGGCGAGGGCGACATGGTTGCCGGCGGTGGCATGGATGGCGTGGAAGGCCGTCACCCCGCTCGCGCTGGCGACGCTTATTTCTTCCGCCTCAACTGCACGGTCGGCTTTTACGCATCCAGAAACTCGTCAACCAAGGCGCGGATCCTGGCGGTCCGTTCACTGTATCCATTTTCGAAAGAGATCGATTAGCGACGTGTGGCCGTAGATTTTTGCTGAGCCGTGACCAAAGGGAGCAGTGCTACGTTCTGGGCTGCAATCGGCCACTAGCTAAACTTCCACACCCGCTCCACCGTCCGGCTCAGCATCCAGCTCTTGTCCTCTTCATTGAGAAACTTCATCTCGTCGCGAACCATGGCGAGCGCTTTGGCGTACCCGCAATGCGCCTCCACCATCGGCCAGTCCGTTCCCCACATCAACCGCTGCGGGCCGAAGGCATCGTAGAGCCGCTTCACCTGCTCCTGCGCATCACGATATGGGTAAGGCTGCTTCGACACCGACCACGTGTGCGAAACCTTCACGAACACGCGTGGATATCGGGCGAGCGCCAATAGCTTCTTGAGTTCCTCCGGCTGATCCGCCGGACAATCGGCCATGTGATCGATCACGACCGTCAGATCCGGAAACCTCTCCGCGAGCGCGGCAATGTCCGGCATGCGCGAGATATCGGCCAGGATGTTCATCGAGGCTTTGGCGTCTCGGCATCGCTTCCAAAGCGGCGGCATAAGCGGACCGCGAATCCAGTCACCGGTCGCGTCGGCAGAGGGGCTCAGCCGCACGCCCTGGAATCCCTGTTCCACCAGGCGCGAGAGATCGTCGGGCGCCGCCGGGCTTTCCGGATTCACACGCGCCACGCCGCGGAAATATTGCGGATATTGCCGCAGCACATCCGCCGTGTAGCTGTTGTCCCAGCGATAGTAGATCACCTGAATCAAAACCGTCCGTGCCACTCCGTTGGCGCGCATCAGATCGAGCAGCATTTCCGGCGTAGCGTCTTTCTCCGGCGGCCGCGCCGTCTCCTTCGCCCACGGATAGCGTGGGTCGTGCTTCCATACGTGCACGTGCGGATCGATGATCGGATATTTGTTGTTGGCCATAGCGGGTGAGGCAAGCATTGCCAGCGCCTGGCGGCGAGTCAGCATGTCCGTTGAGTAACCATTTTCGCGCAAAGGTTAGAATGAGTGTTGCTCCGCAACATCGCGAATTTCCTGGTGGCCGTTGGCCCGTGGGGACTGCTGCTGCTCGCCTTCCTCGATTCCGCTGGGATTCCCCTTCCCAACGGCCTGGATGCCTATCTGATTTTCCTGGCCGTCAAAGATCCTGCCGGCGCCTACCGGTACGCAGCCATCTCTGTGGCCGGATCCGTCATCGGCAATGTCGCCCTCTTCCTGGCTGCCCGCCGGGGTGGCCGGCGGTTCATGGAGCGCACCGAACCCGGCCGCGGCGAACGCTTCCGCAGGTGGTTCGAGCGGTTCGGCCTGGTAACCATCTTCGTTCCGGCGCTGATGCCCGTCCCCATGCCGCTGAAATTCTTCGTGATCTCGGCCGGCGCCCTGCGCACCCGGTTCGTTGCGTTCCTCGTGGTGATTCTGGCGGCGCGCATTCCCCGATATTTCGGAGAAGCCTGGCTCGGCATAAAGCTCGGCCAGGGATCCACCGCGTTCCTGAAACAGCACCTCTGGCATTTCATCATCGCCGCCATCGCACTCTTCATTCTGCTTTCC
>DATJAK010000013.1:0-7406 GCA_035516375.1 Bryobacteraceae bacterium | reverse complement strand
TTCGGCTCTCCCGGTCTTCAACGCCGATACTAAATCCGGGCTCGTGCTCTTCAGCGCCGGCATCAGGCCGAACAGAACAGCGCTGGCCATCGCGGTGAACAGCGAGAAGAGCAGCACGCGAGAATCCAGCCGGAAGTCGATGACGATGGGGAGCGCGCTCGGAAAGCGGATCTGGGAAAACAGGTCCACGCCGGCTTCCGCTACGATCAGTCCCGCGGCCCCCCCGAGAATCGCGATCACCAGGCTTTCGGTCAGCAATTGGCGGATCAATCGCGCCCGTCCCGCCCCCACTGCCAGCCGGACCGCAATCTCGCGGGAACGCGCGCGCGCCCGGCTCACCATCAGGTTCATGACGTTGGCGCAGGCGATCAACAGCACCCCTGCCGACAAAGCCATGAGGAAAGCAACCAGCACCGTGTTATAAGGGCTGCTGGTCAGCCCCGCTTGTAGATTGGAAAAGACCGTAAACGTGGCCGTTCGATTCGAATCCGGGTATGCGCGCGCGAGCCGCTCCGACACCACCTTCGCTTCCGCTACCGCCTGCGCCAGGCTCACCCCGGGATTGAGTCGGCCGCGCACCGTCATCGAGCGAATCTCGCGCTTATCGAGCGTCGACTTTTGTCCCTCGGCGGCGAGGCTGGGTTCCATGGCGATCGGAAGGTACAGGGCCGAGCGGATTACTTTGTTTGAGCCCAGGAACCATTCGGGCGTGACGCCAATCACCTTGAAGGGGATGCCGTTCAAATAAATCGACCGGCCGATGACATCCGGGTCTGCCGAAAGTCGGTTCTTCCACAAGTCATATCCCAGCACCACCACAGCGTCGCGTCCGCGCACCCGATCTTCGTCCGGACCGAAGGTGCGTCCCATTACCGGGTTGACACGCATGACGCCGAAGTAATTTCCGCTTACGAGTTCGCCAAACTCCATTTGCGGCAGGACGCCCTGCTGAGCCGTGAGCCCGACCTGGACGAACCGGGCCGCCGACAGTTCCGAGAACGAGCGGTTGCTGTCGCGCAGATCTTTGTAATCGGGATACGACACCGGATAGTACGCTGCGAGGTTGGCGATGGTCTCGCCTCGCAGTTGCGATTGGACCAGGACTAGTTCCGAACCACCCGGCACCTGCAGCGGCCGTAACACCAAAAGGTCCGCGAAGCTGAACATGGCGGCGTTGGCCCCGATGCCTAGCGCCAGCGAAATGATCGCCACCAATGCGAAGCCCGGGTTCTGGCGCAACATGCGCAAAGCGTAGCGGAAATCCTGCAGCATCGTTTACTCCTGTCGTAGAGCCTGCATCACATCCACCCGCGCCGCCCGCGCAGCCGGCCAGGCGGATGCGCTTAGCGCCGCCAAAAGAAGCACAACTGCCGCGCCGGCCACCACCGGCGGGCTCGGCAACTGCACCTCCGGAAAATACCTGCCTGCCAGATCGATAAGCGCGTACCCGCATCCTGCGCCGGCCAAGATACCGGCTGCGGCCATCACCCCGCCCTCCGCCAGAACGCGAGCCAACAGACGGCTGGGCTGCGCGCCCACCGCCAGGCGGATGCCGAACTCGCGCGTCCGCCCGCTTACGGAAAACGCCAGCACGCCCGCCACCCCCACGATGGCGATGGCCAGCGCCACGGCGGCGAAGACTCCGAACACAAGAGTGTTCAGACGATTGGGAGTCAAGACTTCCGCGCGAATGTCTTCCAGCGTGGCGGCGCGCTCGACTACTTGCTCCGCCGAGAGCTTGCGGATGATGCGCGTGATCGGCGTCACCAGGGCATACGGGTCCCCGTGCGCATGCACGAACAGGCGCGCCCCTATCGGGAATTGCGCGAATGGCTGGTAGACCGTTACTGCCGGACCCGGCACCAGATGCTCATCCTCCACATCCGCCGCAACCCCGATAATTCGGCGAGGCCCGGATAGGAAAATTTTCATCTCGGGCACGAGCTTCAAGATCGGATCGGTCCACGCTAAGTGGTGGTCAACCGCGCTTTGATTCGGGAACATGCGCTGCGCCAGGCTCTGGCTAACCACCACCACCGGCTCGCTGCCCATGCGGTCGGCGTCCGTGAAGTCGCGGCCGGAGAGAATCGGCACGCCGAGAGCGGCGAAGAACCCCGGTGATGTCGCCCGCAGACGGGCGCGCTGGTCTTCCTCGCCAGGCCCGTGTACACGGTCATCGGCCGCAAATTGCAGGGCCACACCGTCGATTCCGTCGCGCCACGGCACTGTCGTGCCGGTGGAAACATGATCCACACCGGGCAACTCACTCACTTTCCGAATCGTTTCCTGGTAGAACCCAATGATCTGATCCGGCGTCTTGCCGTAGGGCATTACCGGTACATCGATTGCTAACACCTGATGCGTGTCGAAGCCCGTCTGCGCGGTCTGGAGTGTCAGGAGTGTCTTGAACAGCATGCTCGCTCCGGCCAGCAGCACGAAGGAAGCGGCGATCTGCGTTACAGCGAAGACCCTCTGCCGCCGGGTCGCGCTCCCGGTGGCGCGCTGGCCGGCGCTCGTCAGCCCGTATCCATTCGAACTATCGGCGTTTGGCAAACGCGGCACGTACGCCAGAAGCACTGCCGCCACAATCGCCAGCAACGCTCCCACCCAGAGCATGCTCGCGTCAACCGTCAAATCGAGCGCCCGCACCGAGTATCGCGACGCGTAGCGGGCCAGGATGGCAACCATAGGCCGCGCGCTCAGGACCCCCAGGGCAGCACCCGCGGCGCAGAGCACTAAGCTTTCGGCAAGCAAGATTCGGCGCAAGGCGGCATTGCTGGCGCCCAGTGCTGCGCGGATCCCCAGTTCCGTTTCGCGCCGCACGGTCCGCGCCAGAATCAGGTTCGCCACGTTGGAACAGGCGATCACGAAAATCAGCACCGAAGCCGCCAGCAGCACCAGCAGGATCGTCCTCGCGCCCGCCGTAATCTGGTCGCGCAGCCGGTTGGCATCGATCGTAAAGTGCGCCCGCGCCCCATACGCTTCGGGATGCTGCTTCTGCATCGTTTCATATACGGTGGTCAGTTCCGCCCGTGCCTGCTCCAGATCGGCGCCGGGGGTCAGACGCCCGTACAGTTCGGTCATCCGGTGGATGCGCCCGTCGACCATCGTTGCCGACATATGATGCGGGCTGGTTACGATGTTGGCGATGATCTCGGTTTCGGTGGGATACGGCAACGACGGCTCCAATACCCCGACGATGGTGGCGGAGCGCGTGCCGAGCAGGCCGGAACTGAGCCGGACTGTCTTCCCGAGCACGGCGGGATCCCTCTTAAACGCCGTGGTCCAGAAGTTGTAAGTCAACACTACTGCGCCGGCCGCGCTCGGGCCGTCATCGCGCGCATCGATCAGCCGGCCGAGCACCGGACGCAGCCCCATTACGTCGAAATACGATCCATTGACCACGCCCGCCTGAACAGAGCGCGGGTCGCCCAGCCCGACCATGGTGAAGCCGACCGTTGAAAAATCGCCGAACGCGTTAAACGTTTTGACTCGCGAGCGAAGATCCCGGATTTCCGGCATTGACCACGTGGTGTTGTCCGAGTGCAAGCCCGGAGCACTCTGGCGAATGTAGATCAGGCGGCTCTCGTCGCGGTTGACTAGCGGCCGCAAAAGCACGCCGCGCACCAGCGTGAAGATGGCAGCATTGGCGCCGATACCAAGCGCCAGGGTGAGCACCACGGCCACCGTAAGCCCTTTGGTGCGCGAGAGCGAGCGCACCGCAAATCGGAGGTCGCTCCAGAAGCTCGTGAAGTCATCAGACATGTTCGTTGCTCCTACTCTTGCCGTAAGACCACATTCGGATCCAACAACGACGCGCGCCGCGCCGGAATATATGCGCCCAGTGCGGCCATCGCAAACAGCGCCAGCACCACCAGCACCAGCAGAGGCACGTTAAACGAATGCACGCCGAGCCCGACCGTGAGTGCCCGGCCCGCCATCAGGCTGAGGAGCAGGCCGATCGCTACGCCGATGCCCGCCAGTAGCATCCCCTGCCGCAGCACCATGCTCAGCACGCCGGATGGCGCTGCTCCCACCGCCAGCCGGATTCCGATTTCCCGCTGCCGCAAGCCCACCGAGTAAGTCATCAAACCGTACAGGCCGACCAAAGCCAGCGTCAAGCCGAGCAGCCCCATCGCGGACACAGAGTGGGTCAACATGTTGACGGTGGCTTTCCCTCGCTGATCGAATACCTCCTGCATCGTGCGAAGACCCACCACTGGCTGTACCGGATCGAGCCTCCGCACCAGTTGGCGGAGCGGCTGCGCGAGATCCGTCGGGTCGTCCGTGGTGTGGAGCAACAACGTCATGCCAGTGCGCGGTTCTTGCCCCGCCGGCAGGTACAAGTATTCCATCGCAGGTTCGCCGGGCATTAAGTAGATGCTCTGCCGCGCCAGCCCCACGATCTCGATCATCGGCCCGGTGTTTCCGCCCAACCGGAAGCGTCTGCCGACGGGATCCTGGTTCGGATAGTACTTTCGCGCGAACTGCTCGTTGACCACCGCCACCCGGGGCGCCGCGGCCGTATCAGTGGGTTGGAACGCACGTCCGCGCACGATCTGAATATTTAGCGTGTCAAAATACCCGTCGCTCACCGCATCGGAGAATACGCTGACGGCCTCAGTGCCAGGCGGCAGCCGGAAACCCTCCGGGGCTACGCGGCTGCGGTCATACGTCCAGGGGAGCAACGGCAGTCCCTGCGAGAGAGCCGCGGACTTCACGCCGTTCAGCATCCGAGCTTCATCCAGCAGGCGTTTGTAAAATGCCCGTACCTCGTCCGGCGAGCAGTGGACGACCGTTGGGTTGAAGCTGGCCGTGAGAACGTGGTCGGTTCGGTAGCCGGGCGCCCCGGAAAGCAGGATTCCCGCACCCCGATACGCCTGCGACGCGATAATCAGGAGCACTACGGAACCGGCCACCTGAGCGACCACCAGCCCGTTTCTTCCCAGCAAGCGGCGGCGCTTGCCGCCATCCGCCCGGCCCAGCTTGAGTGTTTCCACCAGGTCCGTTCTGGCGCTCTGAATGGCCGGGACCAATCCGAACAGAATTGCGCTGACCACGGAAACCAGCAGCGTAAAGACAAGGACGCGCGGGTCGATCGTAGGCTCAATCACTACGGGAACGTCGCCCGGTATCCGGTAAGGGCCTGCTCGATCAATCCAGAGTCCAGCCAGAAAGAGTCCTACTGCGCCTCCGGACACGGCCACTACCAGACTCTCCGTCAGCAGTTGTCGTATCAGACGGGTCCGCCCGGCGCCGATGGCGATTCGCACGGCGATCTCGCGGGCGCGCCCCCGCGCGCGGCTGAGCATCAGATTCGCAACGTTGCCGCAGGCGATTAACAATACGAGGCCGGCGAAAAACATAAGAATGCCTGCGAGCAAGCCGCTGGTGGAATCCGCCGCGAGGCGGTTGCGCACCTCTGTATCGACCACCATCGTAACCGTGCGATTGGAGGCCGGATATGCCTGGGCCAGCTGCGCAGCGATCACGCGAGCTTCAGCCGCAGCTTCCGCAACGCTCACCCCGGGTTTGAGTCTTCCCAACACCGACAGCTGCCGAAGATCGCGTCGCGTGAGCGCTTCTTTCCCGATATCGCCCAACAGACGGGGACCCATGGCCAGCGGAATATACAGGGCCGAACGGACGTAGAGATTGGGACCGGTGAAGGATTCCGGCGCCACCCCGACGATTTGGAAAGCGATGCCACCCAGATAGATGGTTCGTCCCAAGACATCGGGGGTCGCGCCAAATTCGTTCACCCAGGTATCGTGGCTCAGCACAGCGACCGCATCGCGGCCGGCGACCTGGTCTTCATCACGCCGAAACCCGCGACCCAACTTTGGCTCGACATCTAAGACTCGAAAGAAATCGCCCGAGACCAGCGCACCGAACTTGGCCTCTGGAAGGACGTCCTTCTCCTTGGCGAAAGCAAATGGAGAGAATTGGTAAGCGGCCAGCCCGGCATATGACCGGCTCTTATCGCGGAAGTCATCAAAGTCGGGCTTCGAGACATCGGTGAAGTTCAAGAGCAGGCCGGTCTCGCCGCGCAATTGCGATCGGACGCTGATCAACTGCGCCGCATGAGGGACGCTTAGGGGCCGCAGAATCATTGCGTCCGCAACGCTGAAAATGGCCGCGTTGACACCGATTCCCAACGCCAGCGAAACAATCGCCACCAGCGCGAAGCCGGGATTCTGGCGAAGCGTGCGCAGCGCAAAGCGGAGATCGTGGAGCATCGTTTACTCCTGTCGCAAGACCACATTTGGATCGAGCCGGGCTGCCCGCCGCGCGGGGATAAAAGCGCCCAACCCCGTTACGGCGAGTAGCCCAATCGAGACCATCGCCAGCAAAGGCAGGTTGAAACCGGCCGAGCCGATGGCGGCGGTCGTCGGCCTTTCCGCCAGCACACTCAGCAATAGGCCGAGCACCACACCCGTCGAAGCCAACAGCATTCCGTGCTTTAAGATCAGGCGGAGCACACTCGCGGAATCGGCTCCCACCGCCATCCGGATGCCGATCTCGCGTTGCCGCAAGCCCACCGAATACGTGACCAACCCGTAGAGCCCGATCAGCGCTAATGCCAGACCCAGCGATCCCATCCCGGCAATCTGAACCACCACAATGTTCATGGCCATCCGCACTCTCTGCTCGAAGAATTCATCCATGGTGTGCACGCCGAACACGGGCTGGGTGGCATCCAGCGAACGGACCAGGCCGCGCAGCGAAGGCGCCAGGTCGGCCGGCGGACCAGCCGTGCCCAAAAGGATTGCCATTTCGTTCTCGGGACTCTGGGTCATCGGCAAATACAGGTAATCCATGGGCGATTCGATGACGAATGTGTAGTGGCTTTGTTTCGCCACTCCCACGATCTCGACCGCCGCGCCGTTCGATCCGTTCAAACGAAATCGCTTGCCGAGCGCGCTCCCGTTCGGATAGTAATGTTTCGCGAACAGCTCATTCACAATCGCTACGCGCGGAGAATCGGCCCGATCCGTGACTTGAAACTCACGCCCTTCCACAATCGGAATCCCCAGCGTTCGGAAATAATCGTCACTGATTGAGGTGGACATAACATCCACCGCATCGGCCCCCGCAGGCAAACGGAATCCTTCCGGCGACACGCGACTCAGACCACCGCCGTGCAGCCCCATGGGCACATCCTGCGCTAAAGCCGCGGAGGTTACTCCCGGAAGCGTGCGCGAGCGATCCAGCAACCGTTTATAGAAGTCCGCCGTCTGGGCCGGCGCGTAACGGGCGAGCGACGGGTTGAACCGGGCGGCCAGCAGATGATCCACGCGGAAACCGGGGGGTTTGCCCAGGACGATTGTGAACCCGCGGTAGATCTGGGACGCGAAGACTAATAGCACCAGGGACCCTGCTACCTGCGCCACCACCAGCGTGTT
>DATJAK010000012.1:0-38318 GCA_035516375.1 Bryobacteraceae bacterium | reverse complement strand
GGCTTCGATCACCAAAGCGCCGAATTTCGGGGCGGGCGGCGCAGCCGGAGAAGCCGTCGAAGGCACCCAAGCGAGCAGCATATTGGGATCGAAGCTGCCCCGTTCGGAAGTGGGATTCTGCTTGCTGTCGGTGGCCTCGCGTACGTTGGTATGGACATACTCGGCCAGCTCGTCAGCGGTGACGATACCATCGTGAGACGTGTCCGCGGCCCCTTCGAGACCCTTCACCACGTAGTAAGTGAACACGCCGTGGCCGCCTTCGAAATCGGGACTCTCAAATGATTGCTCTCGGTCGCGGCTGGCAGTAAGTGAAAACAGCGACTTATTCAGATCGCCCAGAGTGTGATTCAGGTTTTCCGTATCTTCGGGCGAAATCGCGCCGCTGTGGCAGGAGTCGGTCAGCAGGATCTTATACTTTGCGCGAATCTTGCCGCCGATCACGGAGCCCAGCTCATCCATGGGATAGCCGGTTGCGCTGATGTTGTTGAGGTTGATGTCGTACGGGGCCAGATAACCTTTGCCCTGGAAGACAAAGCCATGGCCGGCGAAATAGATCAATACCCGGTCATCATCCTTAGCCACGGTCGGAAGCCAACCGTCGATCTCGCGGCGCAGGCCCGCGAGGGTGGCATTGGCGCCAGTCAGCATGTGGACGTTTTCTGCCTTGAAGTTACCGCCTTCGGGGCTGATCAGGATGGTGTAGATGGATTGCGCGTCGCGCTCCGGAAACTGAAGCTGACGATTGTCCGGCAAATTCTGGTAATGGGAAATGCCCACGATCACGGCATAACTGCGTGGAATGGTGACGGGCTTGGGCCCGGCCTGTACGGTCGCGGCGGGCTCATTTTCGATTCTCTCGACCTTCAGATCGCGCTGCTGCTTGGGTTGCGTGGTTTGCGCCGCGGCGAGCGCGGAAAATGCAAGAACGAAGCCAATTTTTCGTAAGTGCATTGGAATCACCGGTGTGCCAGGCGGAATTCGTAGATCACCGGCCCGGTAAGAGCTCCCGGGGACGAGATCACGGAAGTATCCTTCTGGCGGAGGAACAGTAAATTGTTCTGGCTCTGATCCGCAGCACCGGCGAGGTTCTGCGGCAGCTCCACATCGCGCGGCACCAGCTTGGGGCCGGCGGAGTGATCGATGCAATCGCCGCGGGAACGCAGAATGGCGTCGTCGCAGCGGGGAATCAGCGTGGGCGGCGCGACGGTCTTTCCACTGGGCGGCGTTGAGTAGCGCGGTGGACCGTCGGTCAGCCGAGCCGGGGTAATCAGCCAGTACACCACTTCGTGGCCGGCCGGACCGGCAATGCGGAAGACGCTGGCGGTTGCCGGAATCTGATATTCTTTGCCGGCAACGATCCGGTTATCCTGCCCGGTCTCTTCGCGCGGGAACAGTTGTTCGTACTTGCCCGACGTGCTCTGGTTCATGACATACAGGTAGCCGTCGAAACTGCTGCGGAAACGAAAGCGCACGCGGTCGGCCTGTTCGAGCACCAGCGCGGGATCGATGGAATGCCACGACCCGCCTTCGAAGCGATCGAGCATGATTTCCATGCGCTGCACGGTCAGTTTTTCGGTCTTGTCGGCTTCGGCGGCAAAGCGGGTTTGCGCAAAGGCTGCCACCGCGAACGTGGAGAAAACTGCCATTCTCGATATCATTGGTGCACCAGCTTGATGTCTGCCACAACGCGCGAATCGGCGCTGCCGGTGGGATTCACTACATAGATGGCTTCTTCCTTGCGCGCTCCCGGGGTATTCTCGTCAACTGTCTCGATGACCAGGTCGCGGCTGTAGGTGTTGCGCAGCCTGCCGACCGTCATGTCGTCGATCTTGGCGCTCGCCATCAGCAGCGGCGCTTTCTGGACCGGTTGGTCTTTCTTGGAAGCAGGAATCGCCGCACCGCCTTGCAAGGAGTAGATCATTTTTTCGAGGTCGGGTTCCGGCACGCGGGAGAAAATGAGAAACAGCTTCTCGTCGCCGGCTTGCTCATCAAACAGCAGGCGTGATTTCGGCGGCATGACGTAGGTCTTGAAGCCCTCCACGTGGTTGTTACCGTCTTCCACTTCGGCCGAAGGGAACATCGGCTTCCAAATGCCGCTCGATCCTCTCGTGACGATGTAGAGATAGCCTGCTTGATTGGTTTGCACGTTGATCTGGATGCGATCGCCGGCGTGAAAGATCGAGGTCGCGGCAACTTCGACCATGTTGTCGCCAGATTTCTTCAGAACACTGTATTTCAAGCCGAGGGGCATACCGGACGAAGCGGCACTGCCGACGGTTGCGGCCGCCGGAACGATACGCGTGCCATCCCGGAGCGTCGCCGATTGCACGGGTTGCGACGGCTGAGACGGCGAGGGCTGAGAGGGCTGAGAGGGCTGCGACTTCACAGCGGGAGCCGCTTTCTTTTCTGCACTCGCCACCTGAGTCGGTGTGGCTTTTGGAGCGGGCGCGGATTTCGCCTGCACGGGCGGCGGCGCCGCATCTGTTTTGGCAGGCGTCTGGACGGCTGAGTAGAATAGCTCGCGCGCGGTAAGCTGGCGCTTGGCTTGTTCCTGACCGGAGGCTACGAGAACAAAGCAGGTAGCAAGGAGTAAACCTGATTTCCACAGCATAGATTTGATTCCGATCCGAAGATCGGCCCCTTGTTCACGATAGCACCTAAGTTCTAGTTAGGGCATAGAAGCATCAGTTGGCACGGTACTATGTGGGCAGATGATCGTTGTTTGTCGTCTGGCAGGTTCACGCAGCGGAAATGACAGACCACAAACGACGATGGTCTGTCCCACCGGCGACTACTGCGTGTACAGTCCCATGCGCTCCTTCACCAAACGGACGGTTTGATTCGCGATGGGAAGAACTCGCTCGGCGCCCTCTTTGAGAATGTTATCCAAATAGGTACGGTCGGATGTTATCTGACGGTAACGTTCCTGGAATGGATCGAGGTTCGATACCACCATCTCTGCCACCTGCTTCTTGAGATCGCCGTAACGCATGCCATTGAAATGTTGCTTGATCTGGTCATCGCTCCAACCTGCGAAGGCCTGAAAGATCGAGAGCAGATTGAGGACTCCGGGGCCAGCCGTTTCCAGGTCGACCGAGGGCTGCGAATCGGTGGTAGCGCGCATAATGGTTTTGCGGATTTTGTCGGGCGGGTCGAGCAATGCTACCGCATGATTCGCGCCACTTACCGACTTACTCATCTTTTGAGTCGGGTCATCCAGTCCCATTACGCGAGCCCCTACGGCAGGCAAGCTGGTATCCGGAACCACGAAGGTATCGCCATAGAGAGAATTGAAGCGTTCGGCGATGTCGCGAGTTAGCTCGAGGTGCTGTGCCTGGTCTTCACCCACAGGTACGATGCCGGCCTGGTACAGCAGAATATCCGCGGCCATCAGAACCGGGTACTGCAGCAGGCCGTCACCGACGGATTCCTGTTTGGCTGCTTTGGCTTTATACTGCGTCATCCGCTCCAGCCAGCCGACCGGCGTGACACACGTAAGCATCCAGGCGAGTTCCGCGTGACCGGAGACCTCCGACTGCACCATGACCGAACTGGTTTTGGGATCAATTCCCGCGGCCAGATACAGTGCCGCCACTTCGCGAACCTTGGCTCGCAGCTCGGCAGGGTCCTGAAACACCGTGATGGCGTGAAGGTCGACGATGCAGAAAATGCATTCGTAATCGTTTTGAATGCGGACCCAGTTCTTGAGGGCGCCCAAATAATTTCCGATATGAAGATTTCCGGACGGCTGCATTCCGGAAAGGACTCGTGTTTTCATGATAGGGAAGCGGAGTAAACCCTATCGTAGACAATTTCGAAGTGACCGTCGAGAAGCTGGTCTATGGCGGTGATGGGCTGGGCCGCGTGGACGGGCGCGTGGTGTTGGCCCCGTATGTGCTTCCGGGCGAGCGCATCCGCGCGCAAGTGGAGCAGGAGAAGCCGGGGCTGGTGAAGGCACGGGCTCTCCAGGTGCTCGAACCTTCGGGTGACCGGGTGGCGCCGCCCTGCTCGTATTTTGGGCGCTGCGGTGGATGCCACTATCAGCATGCTCCGTACGAAGTCCAACTGGCTGCCAAGCGGGCGATCCTGGAAGAGGCGCTGCGCCGGCTCGGAAGACTCGACCCGCCGGAGGACATCGACGTCATCGCGGCGGAGCCTTGGGGGTATCGGAACCGCACGCAACTTCACATGGAAGATCGCCGGATCGGTTATCGCGAGGCGCATTCTCACAAGCTTTGCGCCATCGAGCGCTGCCCGATCAGCTCCCCCAAACTGAATGAGATCATCGCCACGCTCGGCGATATGGTGCGCGATCGGCGGTGGCCGGGTTTCCTGCGATCGATTGAGATCTTCACCGATGAGCAGCAGGTGCAATTGAACGTGGTGGATACCGCGCAACCCGTGGCACGCCGCTTCTTCGATTGGTGCGCCGAAAAAATTCCGGGGCTGGTGACCGGAGCGCTCGACTACGAGGGCCGCTTTCGCGTGAGCAGTAACGCGTTCTTCCAGACGAACCGTTTCCTGGTGGACCGCTTGGTAGCGGCGGCGGTGGAGGGCTCCGAGGGCGAATCCGCGCTCGATCTCTACGCTGGCGTCGGGCTGTTCGCACTGGCGCTGACGCCGCAGTTTCGCGAGGTAGTCGCGGTGGAAGCCGGGTCAAGTGCGGTACGCGACCTTGAGTTCAATGCCACGCGTGCCGGCCGTGGCAACCTCCGCGCGGAACAGAACACTACGGAAGCGTATCTCGAAAATCTCGTTAGCGCGCCGGATCTGGTGCTGCTCGATCCGCCTCGCGCCGGGTTGGGGAAGAGCGTGGTGCGCCGCCTGGGTGAGTTGAAGCCGCCAGCCATCACGCTTGTCTCCTGCGACCCGACCACGTTGGCGCGCGACCTGGCCGGTCTCGTGGCCGCCGGTTACCATATCCAGAGAATCACGCTGATCGATTTGTTCCCGCAGACTTATCATCTGGAGACGGTTGTGCGATTGTCCGCGTAGGAGGCAGTGTGGAACTCGCAGGCAAAGTAGCTGTGGTGACGGGCGCGGGCCGCGATGGATCGGGGCGCGCGATCGCGTGCCGAATGGCTCGTGAGGGTGCGTCGGTGGTGGTCTCCGACCTCAACGAACCTGGCTGCCGCGAAACGGTACAGCGGATCGAGCAAGGGGGCGGGCGTGCAGCGTTCTGGGGCTGCGATGTGCGCCGCGAAGAGCAGGTGCGCCGGTTGATCGGTTTCGCCGAGGAGACCTTCGGCGGCTTGCACGTCTTGATAAACAACGCTTCCGCGCCCGTGCATTTCGATGAACCGCTCGATCATTGGGCGGATGCCATCCAGACGGATCTGTTTGGCGTCATCTATGGGACGCAGGCGGCCATTGACGCCATGCGGCGCGGTGGAGGCGGCGCCATCGTGAATATGAGTTCCATCTCGGCGCTGTGGCATGGCCGCAAAGGTGGGTCGCCTGCGTATGATGTGGCGAAGGCCGGTGTCGTTCGCTTGACCACGACGCTCGGCTGGCTGGCGGAAAAAGAGAACATCCGCGTCAACTGCCTGGCGCCGGGCTGGATCGCGTCGGCCGAAGTCCGCTCGTTTTGGGATCCGCTGACGCCCGAGGAACGGCGAGCCCGCGGAGCACCGCAACGCTTGTTGCAACTCGATGAAGTCGCCGATGCGGTGTTACGGCTGGCGGCCGATGAAACCCTCGCCGGCCGGGTTCTGGTGTGGTAGTCGGAGGATTCCCCGGGGCTGATTCCGTGGTGCGATCCGGGGTACGCGGCGCTTGCCATTTGGTAAAGCGCCGCCCACACAGACTGGACGTCGGTGCTGGACGTGACCACCGCTCCCTACGGTCGCGGAAACGGAACGCATACCGAGCCGCGACCATAGGGAGCGGTGCCTTTGCGATCGCTTTGCGTCGTGTGCCCTCGCAGACCGCTGAAAGTCGACGTCGACAGACCCGACCCCAAACGGGGTCTGCGCCACACAGCGGCGTCATCCGCGGCCCGATAGCTTGCGCCGTAAAAGGTCCAACGCAATTTGCGAGGCAAACATGCGGATGCGGTTGCGGTCGCCGATGAACTGGCGCAGCGTCACTTGCACGCTTTCGAGATTCGCCAAGCCGATGAATGTCGTTCCGACCGGCTTCGCCTCACTGCCGCCTTCCGGCCCGGCCACACCCGTAATCGAAAGCGCATACGTGGAATTGGCTCGTCGGCGAGCGCCAATCGCCATGGCTTCGGCCGCCTCTTTACTAACCGCGCCGTGCTCCGCAAGGATTTCCGGCGCCACGCCCAACAGTTCAATCTTCAGCTCGTTGCTATACGTGATGAAGCCACCGACAAAATAGTCTGAACTGCCCGGAACGGAAGTGAAGCGCTCACCCAACAATCCTCCCGTGCAGCTTTCCGCTACGGCCACGGTCGCCCGATTCTGGCGCAGCAGATCGCCCACCACGGCCTCCATCGACTGGCCCTTGCGCGAATAGATGCGGTCGCCGAGCAGCAGCTCGATCGGTCCGGCGACTTCGGCCAGCAGTGCATCGGCTTGCAGCTCGGTAGCGCATCGCGCGCGCAGGTGGATCTGAATATCGCCGGCGGCCGCAAGAATCGTGGTGGCCGGGTTCTCGTACTTTTTGTAGACCGGCGCGATGAGCTGATCGAGATCCGATTCACCCATCCCGGCCACGCGCAGTTCGATGGTCCGGATCACCTGCTTCGGGACGATCCGGGCAAGGCGCGGCAGGCATTGCCGCTCAAACATGGCCTTGAGCTCGTGCGGTGGTCCGGGGAGCAGCATCACTACGGCGCCCGATTCCTCCAACCATTGCCCAGGCGCGGTGCCGCGGTCGTTGGGCAGGATCGTGGCACCTTCAATGACGAAGGCCTGGCGCTTGTTCACATCAGCCATCTTGCGTTTCAGCCGGGCGAAACGCTCCTCTAGAGCAGTGGCGATTTCCGTGTTGTAGGTGAGCTTGCGGTCGAGAGCCTGCGCCACGGCCTCGCGTGTCAGATCGTCCTCAGTCGGGCCAAGACCGCCCGAGAGGATCACTAGTTCCGATCGCGACATCGCCAGCCGCACAGCGCTGGCCAGGCGCTCCAGGTGATCGCCTACCACGAACTTGCCGACCACTTCGACGCCCAGGTTATTCAGTTCCGCCGTGAGGTAAAGAGAATTGGTATCGACGCGCTCTGGCGTCAGCATTTCCGAGCCGACCGCGACGATTTCGGCGTTCATCCGTTGAGCGGGCGCCCCTTGATGCCGACGTCGATGCGATAGAGCGCGTTGGTGGTGGTGATCAACATCGCACGCGACGGGCTGAAAGCCAGGCCGACGATTCCCGGCCCGGAGACAAACAAATCGGCGCGCCGATCAGGGTAGATGCGGACGACGCCCTTGCGGCCCGAGAGCGATCCGGCCACATAAAGCCGGCCCTGATCGTCGAACGCCAAACCTTGCGGACGGCCCAGGCCGCGGTAGAAGACTTCGCTTTCGCCATCCTGCGAAACGCGGTATACGGCGTCAAAGCTCGAAGTGGTAGGTCCAGTAACGTACAGATAGTCGTCCGGGCCAAACGCCAGGTGGTACGCGGCGAGAGAGGGCTCGAGCGTGGCGAACACGAAGATTTGCCGGTTGGGGCTGATCTTAAAAATGGTGCCGCTGCGGTCGCCGACGTACAAGTTGTGGTGGCTATCGAAAGCCACGCCCGTCGCTACGCCCATCCCTTCCACGTACGTGGAGACGTTGCCGTTCGGCGTGGCCTGGTAAACAATGCCATCGTAGCGGCTGGAGATGTACAGCATGCCCTCGGCGTCAAAAGCCAGCCCGTGCGCGTTCATCAGGTCGTTGATGAACGGCTTCATCATGAAGTTCAGATCCACCTTGTAGACAGCTACCGGAACCTTCTGGCCGCGCGTTCCGCTGAAGGTGGTATAGATATTGCCGAACGGATCGATGGCGGGACTGCCAACGGGATGCAAGCTGTCGGCAATCATCACGCCCACATCGCAAGCCCAGGAATCGCTCGACTGCTCCCCATTTTCGATCACCAACTCGCCGGCCGTCGCGCCTTCGGGCACTTTGGCGATGATGAACGAATCGGATCCGATGACCAGTGGCGCAACGATATCGCCGATAATCACGCGCGGCCTTTCGGCCTTCACAAATCCCTTCCCGCGAATCTGCAACTCACCACCGGCGATGGCTGCGGGCGGCGTGACTTGGGAAATTTGGGGCCTGGGTTCTGCAGATTTCCGAAGAGGCATTCAATACAAATTGAAACATCCCGCCAGAAATAACACAAGTGCCGCGTAGCATCCGGCCATCAGGTCGTCGGCGAGGTGCCGGGCCACCGATTCAACTCCGTTGTGGCCAGGTCCCGCAATGCGTCCAAACCGTAGCGAATCGTGTGCCAGATCAGTCTTTCGTCGACGCCTTCGTACTCATGCCTGTAAATGTTGCCGGCCGATGCCACTGCCGTCCAATCGATAGCGGGGTACCGATGCTTAATCTCGTCAGGCAGCCTACGCGATGCTTCTGAGATGATCTCCAGTGCTCGTACGACGGCATAAACGGTCTTGCGGTCAGACTTAAACGCGTCGAATTCCATCGACGCCGTGAACGCCTGAATAGCATCGATGTTTTCCAGGATGTCAGATAAACGCTGTACGGGATTCTTAGAAGGCATGGATAGCATCGTGCAAGACGCTGTCGCGAATTAGCGGCTTGAGCGTGCTGCGGTTTACCACGTCTGCGGCGCCGCCGAGGATTTCGTTGATATAGAGCTTGAGTCTGGCGTACTCAAAAACTCCCATCGGGCGGTCGTGGTCGAGTTCCACCAGGACATCGATGTCGCTATCTATCCTGGCCTCTCCCCGCGAGACCGAGCCGAACACGGCGGCGTGGGACACTCCAAAGCGGCGCAATTCTTCCTCGTGCGAACGCAACGCTTCGAGTGCAGTGTCCAACGTGCCGGTCATGTTCAAGCATGAGTCTAGCAAATCAACGGCGGCTGGCAGCTTTCGCGATACCGTTCAATACAACCTCAACCATCCCGCCAGAAATAACACAAGTGCCGCGTAGCATCCGGCCATCAGGTCGTCGGCGACAATGCCAGTCCCTTCCGGCAGGGCTTCCAGTTGCCGCACGGGCGGCGGTTTCCAGATGTCGAACAGACGGAACAGCGCAAAGGCCGCTGCGTAACTTTTCCAGTTGAATGGATGCGCACCGGCCAGCGCGATCCATTGGCCTAGGACTTCATCTACCACCACAACTCCCGGATCCTTCACTTCGAGTGTTCGCGCGGTAATCGTTGCGGACCAAATCGCCGGCGCCGTCCCGATCGCCGCCAGCACCAGGAAATGCCACCAGGCGAAACCGGCATACTCGTGAAGTGCGATCGCAATCGCCAGCGCAGCCAGCGACCCGGCTGTGCCGGGAGCGGCCGGAGAGTACCCGCAGCCGAACCACGTGGCGAGCAGACGGGCGATGCTACTCTTCATCCGAATCGTCTGGCTTGCTTTGCGGCTGGGCCGGCGTGGAGATCACATACTTCTCCGACGCCCAGTTACCGAGATCGACAATCCGGCATCGCTCACTGCAAAACGGAAACTCCGGGCTTCCGGGCGCGACTTCCTTTTTGCAAATAGGGCAGCGGATCATGCCGGAACCGGAGAGATGTTGACGAGTGGTTCGGCTGCAAACCGCGGCGCCGGTTCGGTGGCCGGGAGCAGTGTTCCCACCAGATCGTAATCGTGCGACTCCGTGACGCGCAGCCTGCGGATTTCGCCCGCGCGCGGCTCGCCGTCCTCGAAATCGTTGATCAGTGTAACGCCGTCGATTTCGGGCGCCTGTGTGGAAAGGCGCGATTCCCAGAGCAGGTTCGTCTCCTGCGAGCGGCCTTCCACCAGGACGGCAAACTCCGAGCCCACCATCGAGCGGTTGCGGGTGCGCGCAATCTTGCGCTGAATGGCCATCAGGCGGCGTCTACGATTCTGAATCGTGCGGCCGTCCACCTTGCCATCGAGCGCATAGCTGGCGCTGGTATCTTCATCGGAGTACGCGAAGACACCCAGGTTGTCGAATCGCGCAGCCTCCACAAATTGGCAAAGCTCGGCGAAGTCTTCCGCGGTCTCGCCGGGGAAGCCCGCGATGATGCTGGTGCGGATGGCGACGCCTGGAATCGTGCGTCGAATGCGTTCCAGCAACTTCAGGAAAATATCGCCGGACCCGCCGCGCTTCATACGTTTCAGAATGCGCGCGCTCGCGTGCTGCAAGGGCATGTCGATGTATTTGACGAGCGACGGGTGCGCCGCGATGGTATCGAGCAGCCGCTGGGTGACCTTATTCGGATACGCGTACAGGAACCGGATCCACTTTTCCTGCGGGGTTTCGACTTGGGCGAGCCGCGCCAAAAGGTCCGCCAGCCCATGCGTGAGCCCCAGGTCTTCGCCGTAGCACGTGGTGTCCTGGCCAATCAGATTGATCTCGCGCACGCCCTGCTGGAACAACCGCGTGGCTTCCGAGATCACCGATTCGAAGCGGCGGCTGCGAAATTGCCCGCGGTATTGCGGGATCACGCAAAACGAGCAGGGATGGTCGCAGCCCTCGGCGATTTTGATGTATGCAAAATGGCGGGGCGTAGAGAGCACGCGCGGCGTCAGATCGTGATAGAGGTAGGGCTCGAGGGGGTTCTGCGCGACATCCTCCCCCTCGCACAACGCGACAATCTTCTCCAGCTCGTTGGTGCCGATCAGCGCGTCCACTTCCGGCAAGTCCTTGCGAATATCGCCGCGGTATCGCTCCACCAGGCACCCCGCCACGATCAGCTTGCGTGCGCGGCCGATCTTTTTGTATTCGGCCATCTCGAGGATGGTGTCGACTGACTCCTGTTTCGCCGGATCGATGAAGCTGCAGGTGTTGACCACCAGGACTTCGGCTTGATCCGGATGCGGCGTGAGCTCGTGGCCCTTGGCCACAAGCTGGCCCATCATGACCTCGCTATCGACCAGGTTTTTGGGACAGCCCAGACTGATAAAACCGATTTTCAAAGCGTGTGTCCAGAAGAAGGGAGTTCTCTTCAGGATAGCATCGGAGCTTTCGATTACAGGAATATCGTCTCTCAAGCCGCATTCGGCGACGCAGCGCCGTGCGCTATTCCCGGCTGACCGATGTCTGCAGCTGAGCGTGGGGAGCCTCCGCTTTGACCGATTGCTCGCGGTAATACCTGATAAGGTCCATGCTGCTGCCTGGCTCGACGCCGAGCTGACGGAACATCATCGTCAGTTGACCCCGATGATAGCTGCCGTGGTTCACCACATGCTGCACCATCCGCCCAATCGAAAACGACGCCGTCGAACCCTTGAGCATTCGATACTCGTTCACGTCCACTTCGACTAGCGAGTTCAGGAACGCGCGCATCTGCGATTCGTGCGCGGTCCACGCGTTTCGAAGGGTGACGACGTCCGGAAACTCTTCGAGTGGCGGCGCGGTTGGAGAAATGCCCTGCCACAACTGATACCATCCCCAGTCAGCCGAATAGAGATGGGAGAGGGTATCGCGCACGGATTTGAAACTGGCTCCCATATCGCGCGTGAACTGCTCGGGCGTAAGCCTGCCAGCGGCGTGGAGAACCCGGTCGCGAGCCCAGTAGTGGAAATCTAGAAGGGTTTTGAGATCGGCGAGAGTCATTGCCGAAGTCTAGCATCCTCAGCTTTGTTAATAATTCAGCGCGAGCTAGATCGGCTAATAGCCCTCTCACGAGCTGCCGATCAGCACTCCCGTGACAAACACCAGCGCGCCTCCAAGCCCCACTTGCAACGCTGCCGTCAGTGGCCGGGTGTCCATGTATTTGGTCCGCACCCACGTAATGACACCGAGTTCCACGACGACAACGATCATCGCAGCCGTCATCGCTGCGGTGAAGGATGGAATCAGAAACGGCAGGGTGTGACCGATGCCGCCAAGAGCCGTCATCAAGCCACACACCAGGCCACGGATCCACGGATGGCCGCGGCCCGTGAGCGTACCGTCATCCGACAAAGCTTCGGCGAATCCCATGCTGATGCCCGCGCCTACCGAAGCAGCCAGACCGACCAGGAACGCATCCCACGGTTTGTGTGTGGCGAGCGCTGCCGCGAATACGGGCGCCAGCGTTGACACCGAGCCGTCCATCAACCCTGCCAACCCCGGCTGTACGATTTGCAGCACGAACAACCGCCGATTGGCCTCGTCCTCCTGCTGCCGCGCGGTCTTCGTTAGCTTCTCTTCGCCCAGCTCCTCGGCGCGATCCTCATGGGTGCGTTCTTCTTGCGCCAGGTCGTCCAAGAGTTGGCGGATGTGCGCATCCTGCGTACGCGCCGCGGCGCGCTCGTAGAATCGGCGGGTTTCCACTTCCATGGCTGCGGCCTGGCCGCGAACGGTATCGAGACCCAGGGGGCGCACCAGCCAGACCGGCTTACGGGAAACGAAGCCGCGCACGTCCTGCCTGCGCACCAGCGGAATGTGATCGCCGAATTTTTGGCGATACAGTTCGATGAGCCGGCGGCGATGTCCGGATTCCTCCTCCTTCATGCCCGCGAACACGGCGGCGGACGAGGGAAAATCCTGCTTCAACCCTTCCGCGAAATCGGCATAGACGCGCTCGTCCTCTTCCTCCAGCGAAATCGCCAGAGCCAGAATCTCGCGCTCGGTCAAGCTTTGAAAATCGCGCATAGTCAATTATGCGCTGTTGGGGGCGGACCATCGTCTGTGGTCTGCTATCCGTCTGGACCACAGAGCGTAGGACAGACGGTCGTTTTGCGCCGTCTGTCGGACGCTCGATCGTAACAATGCCGTCGCCCGGAACTGTCTGCCGTTCGCAGACCGCTGAAAAGCGACGGTCTGCGCCACTACTTGAGGAACGGGTACAATCGGCTTGTGTACCGCCTGCTTGCGTTTGCGCTGATTTCTATGCTTGCGGAAGCCGCCGATTTAACCATCGATCACGTCTCCGTCGCCGGGCGGGATGTCAGAGCAATGCAGGCCAAGCTGGCCGCTGCCGGCATTCCATCGGAATATGGAGGGCCGCACAAGAATCACGCTACGGAGATGGCCCAGACCAGTTTTCCCGATGGCTCGTATCTCGAGTTGATTGCCATTCAACCCAACGCCGATCCCGCGGCGGTGGATGCGCACACCTGGTCCAAGAAATTGAAAGAAAACGGAGGGCCCTGCGCCTGGGCGGCGCGCGCGAAAGATATGGGTACGGAATTGAAACGGCTCGAAGCAGGCGGCGTCAAGGTTTCGGCGCCCGATCGGGCCGGGCGCGCGAGGCCGGATGGGAAAAAGTTGGAATGGGAAACGGCCCAGATTGGCGCAGAACCGAACGGCACCTTCTTCCCGTTCCTGATTCACGATTTCACGCCGCGCCCCGATCGAGCCTTTCCCAGTGGAAAACCGCTGGTGAAAAATATCAGCCGCGTGCTCCGCGTGGTGATTGCGGTGCGCAACCTAAATGAAGCGACCAAACGGTACCGCGCAGCCTATCAGCTCACCGAACCGATACGGCAAGTGGATGAGAGCTTCGGCGCGCATCTCGCCTTGATTGGCGGCACTCCCGTGGTGCTGGCCGCTCCGCTCAACGCGGATTCGTGGCTCAATGGCCAACTCGATCGTTTCGGGGAAGGCCCATGCGCTTTCGTGTTGGGTGCGAAACCCTCCGCGCATTATCAAACTGCTTCGAAGACACGTTGGTTCGGCACCGATATCTCATGGTTCGATACCGATCAGCTTGGCTGGCACCTGGGATTACAAAGCGTTCTATAGGAAGTTATTTCGCATGAAGAAACTCACGATCTCCCTGTTGTTCGTATGCGCCATTTTCTTCGCACGAGGGGCGGATTTCACGATTCCCGTGGAGTCGTCCAAGCTGGCCAACGGCTTGCGCGTCATCCTCTCGAAAGACAACGCCGTTCCGGTGGTTACGGTGTACATGATCTACGACGTGGGCGCCCGCTCCGAAGAGATGGGCCGCACCGGTTTCGCGCACCTGTTCGAGCACATGATGTTTGAGGGCTCGAAGAACGTTCCCAAAGGAATGCATTTCGCGACGGTGGAATCGAACGGCGGCACGCTGAATGGTTCGACGCACCCCGATTTCACGGACTACTTCGATCTGCTGCCGTCAAACAAACTCGCCACGGCACTGTGGCTCGAATCGGACCGCATGCGCAGCCTGGCCATCACCGACGAAAACCTCAAAAATCAGAAGGAGGCGGTGAAGCAGGAAAGGCGCCTCAGTTTCGACAACCAGCCTTACTCGACTGCAATTGTGGATGTCTGGCCGACGCTGATGTTCCGCAACTGGCAGAGTTCCCACTCGTTGATCGGCTCGTTCGAAGACCTCAATTCTTCGAGCATCGAAGACGTCGCCAAGTTCTTCAAAACGTATTACGCGCCCAACAACGCGGCGCTGGTGCTGGTCGGCGACCTGCAAATTCCCGAAGCCAAGAAACTCGTCGAGACCTATTTCGGCGATATCCCCTCGCAGCCGCAGCCCAAGCGGCCCGATCTCTCCGAGCCTGCCGATTTCCAGTCGCGCAAGCAGGTTTACAAAGATCCGCTCGCCCGCGTGCCGGGGCTGGTGATCGGATATCCGGGGCCGAAGCGGCGCTCGCCGGACTACTATGCGCTCAATATGGTGGATGCGGTTCTGACCGGAGGCGACAGTTCGCGCTTCCGTCTGGACCTGGTGAAGGGAAAGAAATCCGTGATTCAATATGAAGCGAACCTGGGTTGGCCCTTCGCCAGCCCGGTGGACTATCGCGACCCCGAGCCCTACGCCATCTTCCTGCTCTACAATCCCGCGTTCACGGCGGACCAGATGGTTTCGCAGGTCCAGGATGAGATTGCGAAGTTGCAGAGCGAGCCGTTGGACGCGAAGGACCTGGAACGAGTCAAGACGCAGATGCGTGCGAACCGGATCAAAGAACTGCAGAGTTCGCTGAACCGCGCCCGCGCCCTGGCGCAATACGCCTTAGCCGACGGCAAACCGGAACTGATCAACACGGAGCTGGATGCGATGTTGGCGGTGACACCCGCGCAGATTCAGGCTGCGGCCAAGAAGTATTTGAGCGCAGACCGCCGCGCGGTGCTCCAAATCGATCCCGCCCCGGCTGGTGGTTCGGGGAAATCATCGAAGGAGGGGCAGTGATGGCGACGAAAACACTGTGGATCTTGGCCATAACTGCGTTGGGCCTCGCGGCGCAAACGGTGGACCGCACTAAACCGCCGCAAACGCCGCCGATCCCGTCTTATAAATTGCCGCCGGTTTCGGAAACCAAGCTGCCGAACGGCTTGGGAATCGTGCTGGTGGATGACGCCCGCTTTCCACTCGTCACTGTCCGTCTGAACTTCCAGGCGGGCAATAAGTTCGATCCGCCGGACCGGCCGGGGTTAGCAGACGCGGTGGCGTCGCTACTCAACGAAGGCACGAAGACACGCACGTCGCGGCAAATCTCCGAAGAGACCGATGCGATGGGCGGCTCATTGAGCGCGGACGCCGGCCCCGATTCGTTGACGATTTCGGGCAACGCCGTTTCCGAAAGCCTGTCCCGGCTCTTGACGCTGCTCGCGGACGTTACCATGAATGCGACGTTTCCGCAGGATGAGGTTGACCTCTACAAGCAGAACCGCATCCAGAATCTGCGCGCCGAGCGTTCCGAACCGAGCTTCCTGGCTCGTGAAAAGATGTCGCAAGCGGTTTACGGTTCGTCTCCCTACTCGCACATCGCGCCCACTGAGCAGGCGATCGGTAAGCTAGATGCGAAAGTCCTGGGCAGTTTCCGTGAGACGTTTCTCGTCCCCAACAACGCCACGCTCCTGGTGATCGGCAGACTGCCAGCGCGCGCCGAGTTGTTGAAGACAGTGACGCAGCTCTTCGGTTCCTGGCAGCAACGCCAACTTCCGGCGCCGCCCCAAATGGCCATACCCGCGCCGCATCGTCAGATCGTACTGGTGGATCGGCCAGGGTCGGTGCAGGCCGACATTCACGTGGGAAGGTCCGCGCCTACGCGCCTCAGCCCCGAATACTTTCCGCTTGCGGTGGGTAACAGCGTGTTGGGCACGGGCGCCAATTCGCGCATCTTCCGGAATATTCGCGAGAAAGAAGGTTTCGCCTACGACGCCCATACGGAATACAACACCAAGCGCGAGGCTTCAGACCTCGCGGCCGTCACTCAGGTGCGCAATGAGGTGATCGAGCCGGCGCTGCGGGCGGTTCTGGCGGAGCTGGAGAACATGGCAAGCGCGCCGGTCCCCGCCGCGGAACTGACCAACACCAAGAATTTCCTCTCCGGCATTTATCTGATTCGCCTCGAGACGCAAGATGGATTGGCGACCCAGTTGAACCTGATCCAGACGCTGGGGTTGCCGAAGGATTACCTGGAGACTTACACCACGCGTGTGCGTTCGGTAGAGCCGGGCCAGATCCAGGATGTATCAAAGAAATACATCGCGCCGGACCAGGACGCGATCATCGTGGTAGGCGACGCTTCTAAGATCGGTGACGCCGTCAGAAAGTTTGGCGAGGTCACGGTGGTGAAGGCGGAGTAGGAGTGCCAACGTAGCCGACGGCTCCAGCTAGGCCGTGGCGCTAGCCGACTGCAGTGCCCCCAATGTTTTTTCCGCCGTAGCCTGCCACGAAAATTGCGCGGCGCGGATAGGCCCTGCTGCTGCCAACCGATCCCGCAATTCCGGATCATCCGCGATGCGCACCATGGCTGCGGCCATCGCGTCACTGTTGCGTGGATCGAACTGCAGCGCCGCATCGCCCGCGATGCCGGCCACGGGCTCGATCGCCGAACACGCCGTCGGCACGCCGGCCGACAAGGCTTCGAGAACCGGCAGGCCGAAACCTTCGAACAGAGTCGGGTACACGAAGGCCCAGGCGCGCGCGTACAACTCATGCACATCCTGGCGCGGGATCCAGCCGGGAAAATCGACGGCGTCGCGCAAGCCCAACTCGTCGCGCAGGTCATGCAAAGGGCCGGTGAAGAAACCGTGCATGCCGCACACGATCAGTCGAAAATCGGGATGGCTGCTGCGGAAGATCGCAAAGGCGCGCAGTAAGCCATCCAAATTCTTGTGCGGGTGCAGCGTCGCGACACTTAAGAGAAATGGCTCGGGCCGGCGGCGTTTGGCGATCTCGGAGAATGCTGTGTCTACACCCAGCGGCACCACGCGGAGCTGCGTATCCGGCAGCCGGTAGAACGTCCGCAAATCCGCGGCGGTGGCTTCGGAGTCCGCCAGCACCAGGGTAGAAATGCGCGCCGACCAGAACAGGAAGAAATTCCAGAATGGCAGATCGAACCAACGGAAGTATTCGGGGTGGCGCTTGTGCTGCAGATCGTGGAAGACGGTTACCTGAGGGCAGGCGCACAGGAGCGGAGCGGTGAAGCCGGGGTTCAGCAGAACGTCCAGCTTGAGCCGCACTGCGTGTAGGGGCAGAATGGTCTGCTCCCAGAGGATTCGGGCAGGCCGCGAAACAGCGCGCACGGCCTGCGGCACAATGGTGAAGTTCGACGCCTTCGGCACGAGATCGGGACCGGTCTCGCGATTCGTGAAAACGAAGTATTGATTGCCGGCATCGATCTCCGCCAAGGCCGCGAGCAAGCCCCGCAGGTAGATTTCCGTGCCGCCCACTCCGCCCGGTATCAGGTACAGCGCATTGATGCCGATGCGCAGCGGCGTCATGTCAGTAGCGAGCGCCTTTCGCAGCCTCGAGAGCTCGCAGACGCGCTTCCGCCTGAGCAAGGCCATCGCGGGCCTGCTGCAGCTTCGGATCGAGCGCCAGGGCGCGCCGGAAATCTTGAACCGCAGCCTCGGGCTGATTCGTGGCCGTGTGCACCAGCCCCTTGTACACGTACGTCACGGCAAAGTTCGGGTCAAGCTGCTCGGCTTTTGCCAGTGCCTCCATCGCCTCGGGCCACTGGGCGCGCTTGCCATAGATCATCCCGATTTGTGAATACACGTGGGCTTTCGGTTCGAGCGCAGCTGCCTGCTGCAGGCGCGCCAAAGCTTCGTCGGTTCGATTCAGGCAGTCATCGGCCAGTGCCCAATTGACCAACAAGTTGTAGTTCGGTTTTTCAAGTTGCGCGGTCTTTTGATATTCGGCTGCGGCATCGGAGCAGCGTTGAACGTTGTAATAGGCGCTGGCAAGCTGGAAATGTGCGCGCGCATTGTCAGGAGATTTTTGAACGGTATCTTCCCAAAGCGCCAACTCGCTCGACCACAGCTCGGCGCGCGCGTAGGTCAACCCCGCGAAGATCAGAACGATCACGGCGCATGCCGTGGCCAGTTTTCGGAAATCGAGTTTGAGCCGCGCCGCGAAATCCACCGTAATCAGGAGCAGACCGAGCATCGACAAATACAACCGGCGTTCGGCGATGGCGTCGCGGATGGGAAGGAACGACGACGTGGGCGCCATCAACAGCAGAAAAACGAACCAGCCGAAGGCCGCCAGCTTGTACCGCCGGCGGTAGAACCACGCAACTCCAGCCAGCGCCACCAATGCGATCAGGGCGATGAGAGCGCCACGATCCAGAATGTTCCGCGACATCGGAAACCCCCAATCGGCGCTCTGGTGCGAGGGAAACACGTAAAGCCAGAGATAGACAAATAGCGCCCGGCATTCCGTGAAGAAATATTGATACCAGGTAAGATCCTTGAGCCGAAAGCCGGCGGTAGATGCGGTCCGGAGCACCGGCAGAAAAAACACTACGCCGCCAACGGCTCCCACGGCCATGGGCAGATACAGCCGCCAGTTGCGCCGGATGCCTTCGAACGAGAATCCCGGGTTCCACCAGAAGTCGGTCAGCAGCAAGAGAGCCGGCAGCACCACTGTGTGCTCCTTGGCCAGCAGCGCTGCCGCAAAGACGGCAAGAACGGCGGCCACGTTGCCCCAGCTTGCGGCCGCATTGCGCCGGTACAGAAAAATGGCGTAAGCACTCAGAAACAGCAAGACGCTGAGCGCTTCGGAGCGGCCCGCCAGATAGGCGACGGATTCCGTTTGAACCGGGTGCAGCAAGAAAATGGCCGCCGCAAACCCTGCCATCAGGTTCAGGCGCGCTTTCTCCAGCCCGGACCACTCGAGCAAGCGCCGCACCACCAGAAACATCACTCCACTGGCTGCGCAATGGAGGAGGACGTTCAGTACGTGGTAAGAAAACGTGTCATCGCCGGAAAGGCGAACGTTGAACCAGTAGGTCAACATCAGTAGGGGCCGGAAACCGCTGATCCAGTTTCGAAGCGGATCATTTCCGGTCAAAGCGAACGGAAGAAAGCTGTCGTCGAACAGAAACGGGCCATGGAGCGAAGGCCCGTATACGATGAAGGCGACCACTGCGGCCGCGGCCCCGATCGCCGCGTACCAGCCCCAGCCTGCGCGGTGGGGAGCTGGCGCTACCGCCACCTGGGTCCCTCCCTGGACCTTGCGGGAGTGGTGTTTCTTAGTTGCCATCGCCGCTCTGCAGGCTCTGAATCCGGTATTCCAGGATGGCCACCCGCTGCGCGAGCGCGATATTGTCGTCGCGCAGATGGGAAATGATCACGGAGAAGCGGAAGAACATCAGCAGAAAAACCGCGCCCGCGATCATCAGAAGGGCGACAGGAGCGTCCACCACTCCCATCGTCCGCGCTATGGTCTGGAGGAATGATTGGTTGCGGGACAGCACCAGCAAGGCCAGCCCGGCCAGCAGCCAGCTCACGGAATACTCCACGCGGATGTGTGCCCGGCGCAAGGAGCCGAGCACCAGGATCAGAAGCAGAACACTCAGTCCGGTCGTGACATTCAAGAGGCGATCCATCAATCCCCCTGCTTGGCCGCGCTTTCCGTCGCCCGGCGCACCCGGCCTTCGTACTTTAGGATATTCACAAAAACGCCGAGCAGCACGTGCGTAATGTAATACAGCGACTTGAACGCTGTAATGGAGGAGCGCCCCGCCAGGCGCGGGCGCATCTGGCACGGGACTTCCTCGAAGCGAAACTTGCGGCGCTGCAAGACCACCAGAGTCTCAATCTCAGGATATTCCAGCGGAAAGCTGCGGCTGAACACCTGGAGCGCCCGGCGGTTCACGCCCACGAAACCGGAGGTTGGATCGCGTACCGGTTTACCGAGAATCGGGCGCAGCACCAGCCGGAACAGGCAGATTCCCAACCACCTCGCCACGCCGGTTTGAATGCCGCTCGAGTTCAGGAAACGCGAACCGATCACCATTTCGCAACCGCTGGTTTTCAGTTTGTCCAGGACGCGGAGGATGTCGCGCGCATCGTGCTGTCCGTCGCCATCCACGCGGATCACATACTCGAAGCCCAGCTCGAAGGCCAGTTTGTAGCCGGCCTGCACACACCCGCCCAGGCCCAGATGATGGGGTAAGGGCAGCACCTCGGCGCCGGCGCAGCGCGCTTTTGCCGCAGTCTCATCCACGGAGCCATCGTCGATCACCAGCACCGGGACGCCTGGAACGTGTTTGTGGACCGATCCCACCACCTCGGCGATCGCGCCCGCTTCGTTGAAGGCGGGAACGATGACGAGCAGCGCATCGGTGGTGGCCGGGGCCGTCACAGCGCAGCCACCCTTCTCGGGCTGATCGAGTGGCTCCGCATGAGGTGGCGAAAGATGGCCGGTGTAATGCGCGCCTGCGTTCGGATCTGGCGACGCTCACGCCACAACCGGCCGGCGTTGGCGGCCAGCGCGAAGTGAGCGCGGATCACGTACCAGAGCATCTTGATTCCGGAATTGCCTTCGGCCCGGAAACGGGCGGCGCTGCCCTGGCCGCGCACGATGTACCAGACATGCCAAAGATAGCGTTGGAGTGTCACCCAGGGCGAAGCCAGCAGCATGGAAGCGGGAAAATTCTTGGCCATCACGAAAAGCCGGTTGCGTTCCACGTAATAGGCTTTGAGGGGTGAAGCACGTCCGGCCGTGTGCGAGTAGTGATGTTCCACCACGGCCTCTGGCACGTACAGGCATTTCCATCCGGCCCATCGAGCGCGCAGTCCCAGGTCAGTATCTTCGCAATACAGGAAGAAACTGCCGTCAAACCCGCCTAATGCCTCCAGCATCGAGCGACGGAACAGCGCCGCGGAGCCGCTAGGGAATAGCGTTTCTTCAGTGACAGGGAAATCCTCCGGTGGTTTCAAGTGGCCGCGTTGCCTGCTGCTGCCGTCGCCCGAGACGAGCATGCCTACGGAATCCAACCGATGTTCGCCAAATAAGCGCACTTGCGAAGCGCACATGCCAACGTCAGGCCGGTGTTCGATCGCCGCCAACAACGCTTCGAGCCAGCGGGGATGGGCAATGGCATCGTCGTTGAGCGTGGCTACGAACGTGGAGCGGGATGCGTGAATCGCTTCGTTGATGGCCGCGCCAAATCCCAGGTTGCGTGAGTTTTCGAGAACCCGCGCGCGCGGAGCAACCCCGTTGCGCCGCACCAATCCGCGGCCGCTATTGTCGGCGATGATCACTTCAAAATCGTGGCATGTCTGCCGCTCGAGGGATTCCACACACTCGCGCAGACTTGAATCCCCAGCCAGGGTGGGGATTACCACCGATACGAGGAAATCCGGCAACCTTCGATTTTAGCAGCGGCAGCCGCCGCGGGTTTCAGCGCACGACCGCGGGGACGAACACGATACGAGGCTCGTTCGCGCGGGTGTCGAGCAACCATACGGGGTCAGCGCCCAGGTCGTTCAGGCGGAACAGGTTTCCCATGCGCGCAAGCGTGTTCGGAGAGCAGGAGCACGCGATGGCATTGCGCGCGCCGGCGGCCAGATCGATGGTAGTCACCGATTTACCGCTGGAACTTGCCAGCAGCAGGCTCTTGCCGTCAGTCGAAAATGCCAGCGCCGATGCGGCTGTGATGGTGCTGTCCGGGGCCGCAATGACTTGTGAAACACCGGCGCCGGTCAGATCACGGTACAAAACGATACCGGCGCCATTAGGATCGTTGATGGCCGCGTCGTGCCCGCCGGAGGAAAACGCCACCATCGCGCCGCCGGCCGTGCTCATCAGCTTGCCCATGTCGGCGAAGGAGCCATACAACTCGATGGCTTTGTTGGCGGAGACCAGAATCACGGAACCATCGTCACTGATAGCCAGTGAGTCGGGCGCCACGCCGGCCGGCAAATCCAGACCGCCCGATACGGTGGCGCTGCCCGGAAGCCCCGTCACCACTTCGATGCTGCCCGCGCCGTAGATCGCCGCCGCGGTTCCGGCCGGACTGAAGACTACGCGCTCCGGCGAATTGGCAAGGTAAGGGACGCTCTGTTCAGTGGCGGCGCCGCGATCTAAGCTGAATACGTGCAGCGAGCCATCGGCTGCGACCACAAACGCGGCATCCTGCCGAGGCGCCGCGTAGGCCGATGAGACGGCCAATCCAAAATTGAGGGGAGCGCCGAAAAGCGATGCGCCCGGCACGCCCATGATGGGACGCAGCCCTTGGGCGGTACTATCGAAAACATAGCCCGAAATCGGGCCTTCCACGCGGCCCTGCTGCGCCTGAACCACAACCGCAGCCAGAGACGCGAAAGCCAGTATGCGCAAAATCGGAAGCTTCATATAAGTTTAGTGTGACGGTGCTCCAACCGAGCCGCTCCCCGCGGTGATGGTCGTAGGAGCTACTGGGGGCGTGCTGCTGCTGCCTCCACCGGCGCGAGTAGCCGCTACGGCGCCGGCTGCTGCCGCTCCTCCGGCGATCAGGATAACCGCGAGCAACTTGCCGGAGATCCCAGCCGCCGCAGCCGCTCCCGCCGCGGCCACCGCGTTCGACTGAGAAATGGAAATGCTGGTAGTTTGCCCGCGAAAGGAGGCGTTGACTCTGATCTGATATTGTCCCTGGATGTTATTGGGTTTCAGCCCGCGGCCCACCGCCAACCCCTGATTGTTGGTCATGACCGTCAGAGTCTGTACTCCGCCGGCAAAGGTTCCGCTCGCACCCTGCGTAGGCAGAAGAAACACTACCGCCGCACCCGCGATCGGTTTGTGATTCTCATCTTCCACCCGGACAATCGGATCGCGCGCCGTACGCTGACGAACGTTATTGATGGCCCCTTCGCCCTCAACCACGACGAGGTTGAGCGCCTGCTGGGAAAAGGCTCCAGGAGCAGCCATTAGAGCCGCGAGGAATACTGCAAGGTAACGCATTGACACCTATTATGGCGGAAGGCACATTGTAAAACAAATTACCGTAGGTCAACGGACGGCTAGTCCGAAAGTCCGGTAATGGAACGTGGAAGTACTACGGCAGAGAGGCTAACACGCGGTTCGAACAATCCACTCAGCGGCATCCGAGAGGTTGGGCGAGCGGTGATCCGGCTCATGATCGGGCGCCCGTTCCCGGTAATGGTAATCAATTAATACAGTTTTGCAGCCGGCGGCGGCGCCTGCGTCGATGTCGCGCCAGCGGTCGCCCACCAGATAACTCCAGCCGAGGTCGATTCCCCAAGTCGCGGCCGCTTCAGTGAGGAGCCCGGGCTTGGGTTTGCGGCAGGGGCAGGCGTCCGGGTCGTCATGCCAACAGGTGTAGAAGGCATCGAGTGGCAATTGGCGAGCCATCGCGGAGTTGATTTCCTCCACCGCCTGACGCGATTGCGTGCCGCGCGCAACCTCGGGCTGGTTGGTCACCACGATCAAGAGGAACCCGGCGGCTTTCAGCGCGCTCAGCGCGCCAAGTGCGTCTGGAACCAGTTTTAACTGGTCTGTCGTTTGCGGCGAGTGTGGGCGGCCGTCGCGCACGATGGCTTCGTTGAGCACGCCATCGCGGTCGAGGAAAACCGCCTTTATCGTACCGATTCCCACTTGGTTTCGGCCATCTTGAGTGCCGGATGCGTCACCAGCAGATGCCAGAGCACGGCCTGGAACGCTTCGGCATGGGGCGTGACGTGCTGGGCGTTGACCGTAGGGACCAGAATGCACGCGTCCGCTGTCTTGCGTGTGTGACCGCCGTCGCGGCCCACGATTCCGGCCACCTTGGCGCCTACCAATTTCGCGTACTCAATGGCCGCCACCAGATTGGGACTGACTTTCTTTTCCAGATCGCCCCCGCCCACGGAAAAGATGAGCAAGGCATCGGCGGCGCGGAGACGGCTTACGCGCAGCCAACCTTCAAACACACCGGCCCATCCCTCATCGTTGGTGCGTGCCGTCAACTCGGAAACGTTGTCGGTGGGGGCATAGGCCTCGAAGCCGCAAATCTTGCGGAAATCGTTCACGGCGTGGGAGGCGTTGGCCGCGCTGCCGCCGACGCCCAAGATGAACAACCGCCCGCCCGCCGCGCGGCAATCGGCCAGCAGCTTCACCACGGCTTCCACCGACTCGACATCAACCCGCCGCAGAATTTCGCCGGCTTCTTCGAGAAATTGTTCCGTAAAGGTCATTGCGACAACAACTCTGCCAGCTCCCGAATGCCTTCCGGAGAGCCGATCTCATAAAACCGCGTGGGCACTTCATAGGCTGCCAGTTCTCCCTGGCGCAACAGGTCTTGATAAACGGCGGCCAGGTCGCTGGAGCGATCGCCCGGCACTGTGTCGAACGCCTTGCGGCGAAAAGCCCCCAGACCGTAGTCGATATATCGCATGGAAGGCGTGCGGTTTTTCTTATCGTAAGCCAGGATGCGCCCGCCGGCGAATTCCACGTTGCTGTGATCCCAGCGCCCCTCATTGGCGTGGACGGTCATCAAGCCCAGCTTGTGCCCGCCCAGAAAGGAGCGCTCCACGGCGGAATAATCGCAGGGCAGGTAAGAATCGCCGTAGAGAACGAAGAAGCTTTCGCCCAGCACCGGCAGCGCGCGGCGAATGGCGCCAGCCGTGCCGAGCAACTGCGGACCATCGGCGGAATACTCCAGCCGCAACCCGAAAGCCTGCCCGTCACCCGCGAAATCGCGAATCTGTTCGCCGCGATAACCGGTGCAGAGCACGACACGCTCGAAGCCGCTACGGCCTAGCAGACGGAGCTGATGCGCGAGGAACGGTTCGCCATTGATCTCTACCAGCGCCTTGGGAATGGTGTCGGTGACCGGGCGCAAGCGCGTGGCCAATCCGCCAGCCAGGATAGCAACGGGCAGCATAGGTCAGGAACGCGCCACCAGCGCCGCTCCTTCGAAATCGAAGCGCATGCGGACCTCGCGCAGTCCAGCCTCGCGCATGGCGTGCCGCAAGCGCGTCTTATCTTCGGTATAAAACATCAGGAAGCCGCCGCCGCCCGCGCCGATGAGCTTTCCTCCGAGCGCACCGTTCCCCCGCGCCAGTTCGTAGTATTCGTCGATGCGTGAATTGGTCATGGATTGCGAGCGCTGCTTCTTCAACTGCCAGTGTTCATGCATGATAGCTGCGAAGCGCCGCAGATCGCCCGCTTCGAATGCGGCCTTGCTCTCGTAACCGAATCGCTTGATGCGGTGCAGGTGATCGATCATTTCCGAATCGCGCTCCTTGGAGCGGCTGTCCTGCTCGGCCAGAATTGCCGATGCGGACCGGGTGAAACCGGTAAAAAACAGCAGCAGGTTGTCTTCCAGGTTGTATAGCGTCTCCGAGCTGATGGCCACCGGCTGCACGGTTACGCGCCCATCCGGATTGAACAAGAACGACGTGATGCCGCCGAAACTGGCGATGTACTGGTCCTGCTTACCGATGGGCTCCTGTAGCAGGTCCATCTCGATATGACAGGCATCTTCCGCCAGTTGTTCGCGCGGAACAGTGTTCTTGTTGTGCGCATGTAGCGCCCGGAGCAGACCCACGGTGAAGCTGCCCGAGGAGCCCAGGCCCGTGCCGGCCGGGATGTCCGACATGCTGACCACTTCCAGATGCGGCGCAGACACCGGAACCAGCTTCAGTGCTTCGCGAATGATGGGATGTTTGATCTCATCCACGGACTTCACCAGTTCGGTCTTCGAATATTTGATGATGAACTGCTGCTCGAAGGTGTCGTGCAGCGTGATGTAGACGTATTTATCAATGGCCGCGGCGATCACGAAGCCGGAATGCTCGCGGTAGTAGGACGGCAGATCGGTGCCTCCACCTCCCAGAGAAATGCGAAGCGGCGTGCGCGTAATAATCATGCGCGATCCTGCCGGTACACCTGTTCGACGATGCGAAGGGCAGCCTGTGCATCGGCGATGCCGGGGTGCGGTTGGCGGCCGAGCCGGATGTCCTCCACCCATGCGGCGCACTCGGCCTCCCACGAATCATCGGCCATGGGATATTCCCACGCCAACGTTTCGGGGGGCCCCATCTCGGCCGACATGCGATACCAGGTGAGCCGCTCCACGCCGTAGCTGCCGCCCAGCCCGGAAATTTCGAGCTTCCCAACGCGGCCTGCAATTTCAAACGAAAACAAGTTCTTCCACTCGGTCCAACTGGCGTGCAAAAAAGCTACCTGGCCGCGCGCGGTTTCGAGCAGGAGGAATCCGTTGTCTTCCACCGGCGTGTCCCAGAAATAAGTGCGGGAGCGGCCGGCGACGTTCGGGAAATCACCGAGAAACCAGCGTGCCAGGTCGATCAGGTGGACGCCCTGATCGATCAGTTCTCCGCCGCCCGAGAGTTCCGGACGGGCGCGCCATTCCCGGTCGTAGCCAGGGCGGCCGCCATGACCGTATCGGCCGCGAACGAACATGAGTTCGCCCAAGCTGCCGGATTCGAAGATTTCGCGTGCTTTGCGGAAGGCGCGGTGGAAGCGATGATTGAAACCCACGCGCACGAGTGCGCCCGTGCGGCGCGCCGTCTCGGCAATATGATCAAGCTCACCGGCGCAGCGAGCCGCGGGCTTTTCCACCAGCACGTGCTTACCCGCCGCCACAGCGGCCGTGGTGATCGGCGCCAGCGCATCGTGAGTGGTGGCAACGATCACGGCATCTATGTCGGACCGATTCACTGCCTCGCGCCAGTCAGTTGTCACCCCACACCCCGGATAGCCTGATGCCAGCTTGCCGGCGCGTTCGCTGGATAGATCGCAGCTCACCGTGACCGTGGATCCCCGCAATGCCGTAGCCCGCTTGAGGCCGATCAGACCGCAGCCGACAATGGCAACGCGCAATGGATTTTCCGGGTTCAACTCGCAATTGTACTTGGTCTTACTGGGGCTTGGTGCACAGCGCGAGTCGCGTTAACTAAGGTTCACCAGAGGCCCCAATCACCGCGCCACAGAACCCAGGCCGCCAGCAGCGCGTTGGTGGTGGCATGGGCTGCGATCCCATCCGCGAGCCGGCCGTCTTTCCGGACGGCGATCGCGTAGACCAAGCCCGCGAGTATGCCCACTAACCAAAGGTTGCCGTGCAGGATGCCGAACAATACCGAGGAGCCGATGACTCCGAGCGCGGATAGCTTGCGCAGATCCACCAGGTCGAAGTCGCCACTCATCAATCGTCGAGCCGCGTAGCCGCGGAACGCCAACTCTTCAGCGATCGGAACCGCTGTCACCGCACCCGCGATGCGAAGCGCGAGCCATGCCAGCCGAGCGGCGGGAGCAAGCGAAGCTACACCCGCGGCGAGCACAGGATTCTGAAGCTGTCCGCGAGCTCCCACCCAGGCAACCCACGCTACAAACACCAGCACGCCCAAAACGGGAGAGAGCCAGGAAAATTTCCAGCCAATGTTCCGGTAGTCAGCACGGAAATACCACAACACGGCTGCCGCGGCGAAAAAGCGGAGAGGGTACAGCCATTCGAAGGTGCCGGAAAAGGCGCGCGAGACAAATGATGCTGCCAGGATTGCCAGAAACGGCAGAAGATACACGGCCGTGAGATTGCGCCAGGCAGCATCGCGGCGGAGGCTTACGGCATCCTTGCGGAACCAGGGACTGCGCACCGCCACCGCGCAGAACACCAAAGCCAGGCTGTTGAAGGCGAGCCAGCCTGCTCGTGAATGAAAGCCGCCCAGAGCGACTTCCCGGCCGAACGCATTACCAAGCAGGATCAACCCCGCGATCCGGCCAACGTTGAGCATCCACATCGAAAGCAAAGCCGCCGGCAGCAGGACGAATGCGCGGGGATACCGAATCTCGGAGCGGAAATACCAGAGCCAGGCGCCACAAAAGACCAGAATCAATGCCAGTCCTTCGACCCCGGAACACTGGTAGTTGACCGTCACGTTGAAGCGGCCGCTACCCAGGCGCAGGTGCAGGGGGTCGGAATAGACTTGTGGGAAGAACAGGCCGAGAACTATCTTGACCGCCTGGAACGTGACCGGCGTGAGCGGGTTGGATGACTCGATCCAAGCCGACCAGGAAAGACCGACGAGCCACCAGGTAGCGATCGCCCCGATCAATGCGTGCAGCCAGGTGGCTCCAGCGTTCCGTACTTCGTCTATCAGCACACTGACTGGAAAAAAGGCGGACAGCAGGAAACAAACTCCGGCCACATATGCCCCGTAAGCCAAGATTACGCGGCTATCGCTCAGTGTGCCGGTCTCAAACCCAGGCCACGAGATGACCGTGCAAATGAGAACTGCCAGAAGGTGCGCCGCAAAGTACGCTGGATAGAACCGCGCACCGTGGAAGCGCATCCAAAGTCGTTCGAGATCGGAGCGCAGTTGTGCGTGACGAATTAAGGGAACGAGAAGAACAAAGGGTAGGAGCAGGTACTGAGGCCGCAGGTCTGTGGAAAACTTTGTGCCGAGGTAGGCCCTTTCCAGCAGGATGATCCCCGCGATGAGCAGCAAACGAATCAGTGGGGCCGAGCGGAAGAGGCCAGCAGCGCGAGGTGGCGCGACGGCAGTAGAAGCCGAGGTCAAGCCAACGAAATTCCTATCCTACCCTGTGCGGCGCCGGCCTCGAATCACCAATGCGCCTCCGCCTAGGAGCGCTAGCGCGCCCACCGCGGCCGTGGGATCAATCTCGGGCGACTCACCGGCCCAAGCAGCTCCAGCGACCGCCATCATCACGAGTACAAGGCCAATCAACTTCCTCATGAAAGTCACCTCTGAGACTGGAGCGAAGCTCAATGCGCCCGCCGGCCAGCGATTTTCTGATTTGATTCAAGAATTCTAACATGGGCATCTTTGTTGCATCAAGCAAATTGGCGCCAGCGGGCCGCCAGCCTTTTTTTGCCGACGCGGCGCGCCTGTAATCGGCCAGCTGTGCCTTGACAACTTGGCCGTGGCGCGATTCCATAGGTTGAAATGGGAAGAATGCAGACCATCCACGGTCTTAATTGGGTGATTCTCGCCTCAACGTTCCTCGCCATTGCGATCTGGGAGTCCTTTCGACCCAGACGCGCCCTGGTGCTTCCGGAAGGAAAACGGTGGACCTCCCATCTGATCTTGCTGTTCTCCGAGCCCGTGTTCTTGTACGCAGTTCTGCGCTGGAGTAGCCCAACGTTGGTTGCCGCTGCGTTTGCGCAAAGCCGGCATGGGCTGCTCAACTTTCTGTCGCTGCCACTGGTTGTCCGGTGCGTTCTGGCGATCTTAGCGCTGGATCTCACCAGATTCGCCACCCACTGGGCTTGTCACGCCGTGCCGATCTTGTGGCGTTTGCATCAAGTACATCACTCCGACCCGGATTTCGATGTGACAACCGCGGGCCGCTTCCATCCGGTCGAGTCGTTGTTTACGACTGGGGGGGAAATGTGCGCGATTGCGCTGTTGTCTTTGCCAGTTGCGGGTGTTCTGGCGTGGCAGATGATCAGCACCTTTCAAGGTCTGTTTAATCATGCAAACGCGACTCTTCCGAGGCGCCTGGAAAAACTGATCCGAATCGTGTTTTACACATCCGATTTGCACCGGATTCACCATTCCGAGGAGATAACGGAGCAGAACCGGAATTTCGGCGAAATATTTCCGATGTGGGACCGCCTGTTCCGGACATATCTCAGTTCGCCCGCGGCGGGCCAAGCCGGGCTCCTCACCGGGCTGAAGGAGTTCCCACAGGAACGTGGCGCCGACCTGGGGTACTTGCTGGTACTCCCGTTCCGTTCGCGACGGCAACCGGTCGCTGAAGTGGAAGCTGGGCCTGAGGCCGCGATCAAACCCCCAGCCGAAGCTTAACTTCCGACATCGGCAGGTCGTTCCAGTGCCGGGTCAGATGGTCGACGGTCATGAACGAGCGGCTCTTCATCCGATCCAAATAGAGTGTGCCGTGCAAATGATCGATCTCGTGTTGCAGGATCCGCGCATACCAACCTTCGGCTTGAATGCGAACCGATTCGCCGTTCTCGTTGAGGCAATCCACGCGAGCCCGCAGTGCGCGTGGAACTAGCGCCACAAAACCGGTGACGCTCAGGCAGCCCTCGAAAAACTCGACGCTCTCGCCCTCCAGGGTGAGGGTTGGGTTGATGATCACGTGGAAGGGAACGGGCCGCCGGCCACGCTCCGCCAGCCTCTCGGGGGCGATGGTCTTCTGCAAGTCTTCGCGATCTTCGATGACGGCCAATTGCAATGCGAGCCCCACCTGCGGCGCGGCCAAACCGACGCCGGGGGCATCTCGCATCGTCTCACGCATCCACTCGATGAGCTGACGAATCTCGGCGCTCCGGATTTCCTCGCGTGAGAGTTCCCGCGCGCGTGTGCGCAGGACGGCTTCTCCGGCCTGCACGATCTTCAGCCGCATCGTCAATCCTTGATCTCGACAATCGTAGCCCCCGCTCCGCCCTCCTGCTGTGGGGCTGGATAGAAGCGCGCCACGTGGGGATGGCGGCTGAGCAGTTCTTGAATGGTCTTCCGCAGAACGCCCATGCCGAAACCGTGGACGATACGGACGCGGCTGGCCGTCGCCATCACCGCGCGGTCCAGAAATTCATCCACCGCATCGCGCGCTTCTTCGGCGTGCTGTCCGATCACGTTGAGCTCCTGGTAGACAGGCGACAACTCGGCCGCCGGCCGGTAGCTCACGCCCTTGGGCAGCTTGCTCGCAGCAGGGGCGTTGTCGGCAAGCACCTCGATGACATCGTCTACCGAAACCTGCATCTTCATGAAACCGCTCTCCACTTCCAGGCGGTCGCCGCTCAGTTTGCGCCGCACACGCGCGGGCTCCCGCACATCCCGCAAGCGGACGCGCGAGCCCTCCTCGATGCGCAACGGCCGGATGTCGCCCTGGCGCGAATCCTCCTGGGTGGAAAGCACAGTGGCCTGGAACTCCTCGCGCAGCTCCCGTTTAGTTTTCGAAATGCGCCGTTGCGCTTCCTGCGCAGCCTTGCGCTGCTCGGCGCTCTGCGCAATCTTGCCGATGGTTTCCTGCGCCTGCTCCTCGAAACGCGCCAGCGCCTGATCGGTGCGGCGCTCCAGTTCCTTCAGCTTGGCTGTTTCGCGCTGCTCCCATTCCCGCGCCAATTCTCGCTCGCGCTTTTCCAATGCCGCCGTCTGCTCGCGCAAGCTGCGCTCGAGACCCTGCGTCTCCTCGATCCGGCGATGCAGTTCATCCAGAAACTGGGTAACGTCGCGTTCCCGATCGCTCAGCGAGTGGCGCGCCCGGCGCATGATGTCCTCCGGCATGCCGAGCCGCGTGGCGATTTCCAAACCCGCGGATTTTCCGGGTAGCCCGATGCGAAGGTGGAAGGTCGGTTCGAACGTCTGCTCATCGAACCCCATCGATCCGTTTACTACGCCGGCGGTCCCGGCGCCATAGATCTTCAGCGCCATCAGGTGGGTCGAGACCAGGGTGTAGGCTCCCGCCGTGCGGAAGTGCTCGACGATCGCCACACCCAGAGCGCCACCCTCTTCCGGGTCGGTTGCCGCGCCCAATTCGTCGAGCAGTACCAGCGAGTCCGGCGTCACATCCAGGGCCATCTCCCGAATGTTGGAAACGTGGGCGGAAAAAGTGGAAAGGTTTTCCTGAATCGACTGGTAGTCTCCAATATCGGCCAGCACCTGCTCAAACAGCGGAAACTCCGCCTCGGCCGCCGGCACCGGTACCGCCGATTGCGCCATCAGGGTGAGCAAGCCGACGGTCTTGAGCGTGACCGTTTTACCGCCCGTGTTCGGTCCGCTGATCAAGAGCGTGCGCTGCTCGCGAGTCATTTCCAGGCTAATCGGCACCGCCGCTTTGTGACGCCGCCGCAACACGTCCTCGAGCAGCGGATGGCGCGCTTCTTTCAAAATCAGGCGCTCGCCAAAACGCGGGATGACGCAATCGAACTCCACGGCGAACCGCGCCTTGGCGAATATCAACTCCAGCTCTGCCATGGTGGCGAGGGTTTGCGTAATGGAATCGCCGTAACCGCGCAGACGGTCGGTCATCTCACGCAGGATGCGGTGAACTTCGCGTGCCTCCTCTTCCGCCAGTCGCACCAGCTCGTTGTTTAGATCGATCGTTTCCAGAGGCTCGATAAAAAGCGTGTGCCCGCTCGAGCTGGTTCCATGAATCACGCCATCGAGCTTCCGTTTCTGGCCGGCGATTACTGGCACGACGAAGCGTTCATTGCGGATGGTGACGAATTCCTCCTGCAGCACGCCCTCTTCCCGGTGCGCGCGCAAGAAGCGCTCGAGCGATTCCTGAATCGCTTTCTTCTGCCGTTCGATATCCCGGCGAACGCGGGCCAGCGCCACGCTGGCATGATCGGAAACGGTGCCATCGGGCAGAATCTTGCCTTCCAGATCTTTCAGCAGCGCGCGGAAATCGCCGATGGTCTGAGCGCGCCGGCCTAACTTGGGGAAGCGCTCCGCCGCGGCGGTGAGCACCGATTTGGCGTCAGCCGCGCGATCCAGCAGCACGAAAATGTCGAAGATCTCTTTCGGATCGAGGCTCGCGCCCTCAATCCGCAACTTGTTCACCGGAAGCGCGAGATCGGGTAGCCCGCTGAAGTCGATGCGGATGGCCGCTCCACGCGCAGCCGGCTGCGGACGCGCGGCAATGCGCAGGTAGCCGATCGCCTCGCCCGCTTCTTCCAGATCCTCGGTGAGGCGCTCGCGATCGGTGTGCGGCTCGATCTTCTCCAACTCGCGCCGGCCCATGGGGCTCGACAAGTACCGGCCGAGCACGTCGCGCAGCGGCTCGTATTCGAGGATTTCAGCGCTGGTTCGCAAGAGGTCGGTACCGAGTGGCGCCATGCCGGTTAGGCACGGACGACAGATGTTTCGAGAAAAACGGAAGCACCTTCGTTTCCACCCGCGCCGCAATGCGGTTGGTGTGGTCGCCAGCGTAAGTCTCGAAGGAATGCTCGATGCCGAATTGCGTCAACACTCGGCTTAGTTCCTGATTGCTGGCGGCCAGCCCGTCCTGATCGCCCACATCGATCGCGATGGCCAGAAGCCGCTTCAGATTCGGCACGTATTGATCGAGCATCGCCAAAGGTGCATTGGCCACCCAGCGGGCCACAACTTCCGGCTGAACCTTGCCATCCTGCGAAGGAAGGTCGAAGAAGAACGGTGGATTCTGCGGATTCGGCGACCACGCGGCTGCTTCGGCGAGCATAGTCATCGCGCCGCGATCGGCTTTCGCCAGATCGTCACGGCTGTGGATCGCTTCGGCCTTCGCCATCCCGGTTCCTTGCGGGTTCAGGTTGGCGTTCAGGCAGCACGCGCTCAAAATGTAGATGCTCGAAAATACATCCGGATATTTCATGGCGAGCCGTATGGTGCCGTAGCCGCCCATCGAGTGGCCCGCTAACCCGCGGCTCGCACGTTGCGGAATGGTGCGGTAGTGGGCGTCAATATACTCCACCAGGTCGTGCGTGATGTATGCTTCCCAATCGCCCGTGGTTACCGAGTTGGAGTACATGCTGCCCTGGTACACGGTGAACGCATTCGGCATCACCAGGATCATCTCCGCGGCGCCATTCGCGATGGCGTTATCGGCGACTGCCGGCAGCGTGGTGTTCGCGCTCTGAAAACCCGATTTCACGCCCGGCCCGTACCAGCCCTCGTCGGTGTTGGTATAGCCGTGCAGGAGATAGACCACCGGGTAGCGGCGGTTGCGTTCGGTCGCATAACTGGGTGGGAGGTACACCGAAACGTCGCGATCCGGCGAATCGCCTTCGAGATTCCCTTCGAGCGATTTCCCGTGAACCTGAATGCGCTCGAAGCGGCCCTTGTGAACCGGCTCACCGGCCTGCGAAAGAACCGCTCCAGAGAGGATTACGGCCAGAGCAGTTGCCACTGGAAGGGATCGTTTCATCTCGCCACCTCCGGACCCTAAGTACGAAGCGGTGCCAACCCTTATACCTTACCGCTTCTTGACCGTAATGCCCCGGTATGTTAGCCTCGACCGCAATATGAGAGTCGTCTCCGCTCTGGCGCTCGCGTGCGCTTGGTTACTCACCGTAGCAGGTCTCCATGCCGCCCAGCCAATCATCGACAACGAACGCGTCAGCATTTCTGATGTGACGTGGGAGAAGGGCCAAGCCAACCCCAGCGGGCCGCAGCCGAACGCTTCCGTTACTGTGTGGCTGACTGCGGGCGCGATGCACAAAGCCGGCGACGCGGTGTACTCCCCGCCAGGAGCGGTGACCGGAGAAGAGGGAACGCGCTTCGTCGTGATCGATCTGAAGGATCACCCGGTTCCGGGTCTCCCCAACACCTCCGGCTATCCCAACGCCTTTCCACGTCCGCGTGTGAAGAAGGTGCTCGAGAACGACAAGGTGATCGTTTGGGCTTACGCCTGGAAGCCGGGAGTTCCCACGCCCATGCATTTCCACGATAAGGATGTCGTGGTGACGTATTTTGAGGATGGGCCGCTCAAATCGACCACGCCGGATGGCAAAGGCGTTGTGAACGATTACAAATTCGGCATGGTCCGGTTCAACCGCCGCGACCGATCTCACACGGAAACACTCGTCAGCGGTAATCAACATGCCGTGATGGTGGAACTCAAACCGTGAGATGCGGTGCAAGGCTGGCTGCGTGCATGTCCCTGGCGGCTGCGGTTTCGCTTGCTCCTGGGCAAACTCGCGGCGGTCAGGCTCCGGCACCCGTCGCACCGCGCGTTGCTGCACCCATCGATCTGAGCGGCTACTGGGCCTCGCTCATCGTGGATGAATGGCGCTTCCGCGTGACGCCGCAAAAGGGAGACATAGTGTATCTGCCGATCAACGCCGCCGCGCGCCGCGCCGCTCTGGCCTGGGATCCCGCAAAAGATGAGGCCGAAGGCAACCAGTGCCGCGCCTATGGAGCCGTAGGCGTCATGCAGCGGCCCGGCCGATTGCACGTCACCTGGAGCGACGACAACACCTTGCGCATCGATGCCGACGCCGGCATGCAAACCCGGCTGCTGCATTTCGGCCCGCAACCCACGCCGCCGGGCGAGCCGGGCTGGCAGGGATATTCCGCCGCGCAGTGGCAGGTTTCCGGTCGTGCTCTGCTCGATCTCGGCGGCATCGGCTACACCCGCGGCGGTGGCCCGGATGAGCGCTCCCGAAGTGGCACTTTGAGAGTGGTGACCACCAACATGCGGCCGGGTTATCTGCGCAAGAACGGCGTGCCCTATAGCGGAAGCGCCGTTCTCACCGAGTACTTCAACCGGCTCACGGGCGCCGATGGCCAGGCGTACCTTGCCGTAACCGCGATGCTCGAAGATCCCACGTACCTCACCCAACCCTTCGTAAGAACGTACACCTTTAAGAAACAAGCCGACGCCGCCGGCTGGGACCCGACACCTTGTTGGCCGAGATAGCCTCTCCGCGGCCCCATTGCCTGCCCACAGGAATTTGATAGATTCATGTGGTGCGTATCAGAAGCAAATATCTTGTAGCGTTCATTCCTTTCCTGATGACGGCCTTCCCCGCTGTAGCGCAAACACCTGCCGCGCAACGCGGCGTTCCGGCGATCCTGCGGATGAAGGATGGAAAACCGAATCTCAACGGTCTCTGGCAGGCCATGACAACGGCCTATTGGGACCTGGAGGCCCATCCGGCGCAAGCGGGTCCGGTGGTTCAGCCGGGCGCACTCTTGGCGATTCCAGCCGGACTTGGAGTGGTCGAAGGCGGTCGAATTCCCTATAAGCCTGAGGCGCTGGCGAAAAAGAAGGAGCATCTCGCCAACCGGATGAAGCTCGATCCCGAGGTCAAATGCTACCTGCCCGGCGTTCCTCGCGCGAACTACATGCCCTATCCGTTTCAAATCATCCAATCGCAGGGCGACATTCTCATGGCCTACTCATACGATTCCGCGACGCGCGTCATTCTAATGTCCAAGCATCGCGAAGCCGAGGTGGACACCTGGATGGGCCAATCGAACGGCCAATGGGAAGGCGACACCTTGGTGGTGGATGTCACCGGGTTCAATGGAAGGGCCTGGTTTGATCGCGCCGGAAATTTCGCTTCCGATACCCTGCACGTCGTCGAGCGCTACTCGATGCTCGACGCCAACACGCTGAATTACGAGGCCACCATCGAAGACCCGGCGGTCTTCACCCGAGCGTGGAAAATCAGCCTCCCCCTCTATCGTCACCGGGAACGAAACGCGCGTTTGTTGGATTTCAAGTGCGTCGAGTTCGTCGAGGACCTCGTGTATGGCGACGTGGATAAGAAACCTGGCCAGTAAGGGAAACAGCCGCTGGGCAACGCACCCGCTGCGCGCTTTGCGATGATAGGAATACCGGGCATTTTAAGGAGACCTATGGGAAAGAAACTTGGTTGGATGGTGGCCGCCGTCGGCGTTTTGTTGGCGGCGTTGCCCCTCGCGGCTCATCATGCTTTCACGGCTGAATTCGATTCGAATAAGCCTGTGAAGCTACGGGGCACGGTTACCAAGGTCGACATGGTCAATCCGCATTCCTGGATCCACGTTGCTGTGAATAACCCGGATGGGACCAGCACCGAGTGGATGGTCGAAGGCGGCTCCCCCAATGCGCTGGTTCGCCACGGCTTCACCAAGAACTCGCTTCCAGTCGGTACCGAAATCATTTTCGAAGGCTTTCAGGCTAAAGATGGATCGTTCCGCGCAAATGGCCGGGATATCATGTTGCCCGATGGAAAGAAGATTTTCCTCGGTTCCTCCGGCAATGAGGGCCCTCCCGAGGACGCCAAGAAGTAAGCGTGCGCAAGGAATTTGTGCGGCTAGTTGTTCCATAGAGGAGTCATTCGATGTACCCCACCCAATCGAAATCAATCTGTGTTGTTTGCCTCGCGGTGTTTGCCTCGCTTGCCGGCGGACAAACCCGCTCTGCGATTCCGCCCAGCGAGAAAAACTTCTTCATCGGCACGCCGGCCGGGTGGGTGCATCCGAAAACGCCCTGGGGCGATCCCGACTTGCAGGGAATCTGGCCGCTGAACTACGTCGGGAGCACGCCGCTTCAGCGGTGCAACGCGTTTGGCCGCGGTGGCGCGGCTGCTCCCCCCTGCGATCCGCACAAGGAGTTTTTGACCGAGGAGGAATTTAAGACGATTCAGGCCAACGCCGCCAAAACGCCCGATCGCTATACGAAAGATTTCACCGCCGCCGTCGAGCAGGGCGAAGTCGGACGCGCGTTTCTCGCCGGTGTAGTTGATCCGACCACGCCGCAGCGCCAAACCTCGCTGATCTTCGACCCGCCCGATGGCCGGCTTCCCGAAATGACCCCGGAGGGCAAGCGGCTCTCTGCCGCGATGAAGAGCAGTTGGGGACTGCCGGGCGAGAAGTTGGTTTTCGATTCCTACCACGATTTCGACTTGTGGGACCGCTGCATCACCCGCGGCATGCCCGTTTCCATGTTTCCATTCCGCTATGACAATGGAGTGCAGATTATCCAGTCGCCGGGGCAAGTCGTCATTCTGTTGGAGATGATCCACGATGCGCGCATTGTGCCCTTGAATGACAACACGCCTGTGCCGCCGGAAGTCAAGCAGTGGATGGGCGTCTCGCGCGGCCACTGGGAAGGAAATACGCTTGTTGTCGAGACCACCAACTTCCGGGACGGGGCCTCGCAAACCAACACCGCCGTGATCGCGTCCCCTCCCGGCAACCGCTTCCCCACGAGCGAACAGATGAAGGTCACCGAGCGGTTCACCCGGATCAACGATCAGTTCTTGATTTACGAGATCAAGACGGAAGATCCAGTGGTGCTGACGCATTCCTGGACCGCGCGCTTCCCGTTGAAGCGCGATCCCGATTACAAGCTGCTCGAATACTCGTGTCAGGAGGACAACCAGGTAGTTCCCGATTGGATCAGCGTCTCTCGGGCCGAACGCGCGGGTAACGGCGCTGCGAAGGTCGAGGCGCCGCGCCGATGAAGCTCGCATCGGCGCTCGTGGCTTTCTCCGCAACGATGGCGCTGGCCGCTGTCTCCGATCCGGTGATGACCAGCGGTGGATTGGTTTCGGGAGTCCCATTACCGGCTGGCATTCACGTATATTTGGGAATCCCATTTGCCGCGCCCCCGGTGGGGCCGCTGCGGTGGAAAGAGCCGCAGCCGCCGGAACGGTGGTCTGGCGTTCGCAAGGCATATACCTTCGGCGA
>DATJAK010000011.1:0-35915 GCA_035516375.1 Bryobacteraceae bacterium | reverse complement strand
GCGGATGTAGGCCGGGAAGAAGCCAGGGTGGTAGCCGCCCAGAATCGCAGCGATCGCTCGCAGTCCCGCGGCATTGGGCGTGGTGAGCACTAGATGGCCGCCGGGCTTGAGAATCCGGTTGATCTCTCCCATCATGTGCATGGGGTCTTCGAATAGGTGCTCGATCAATTCGCCGCAAAGAACCGTTGCGTAGTGATCGTCGGGGTACGGGAAGCGGTCCTTCTCGGCATCGAACAGATCGACCACGCAATCGAAGCGTTCCCCTTCTTCTGAGGTGACGGTACGGCGCTCGGCGCACCCCAGTTGTCCGTAATAGCAGCCTCGAACTTCGCTGTAACCCAGCCTGGTGCGGAGCGACGGAGTGATCTGCAAATAAGCCCCCATTTCCAAAATGCGATCGCACGGGCCGCCGCGCGGCGTGATTTCCAGCGTCTTGAGGAGGCGGGACTGGTGCGTTTCCAGGTACCGGCGCGAGTCGCCGTTGGCTGCCCAACCAGCGACATATCCGGAAGTTCCGGCTGGCAGCGGCGCCGGCGGCGCCTCCGGCTCAGCGGGAGGCTCTTCATGATACGGAGCGTTCGTCACCACAGCTTCGAGGAATCGCACGTATCGGCGCGCCACGTTCGGCCAGTTACATTCCCGCGATACGTAATCCCGGGCTCGCGCTCCCAACTCCCTGGCAACCTCTGGGCGAGACACCAGAAGGTTGAGGTACTCGAGGATGAGATCCTCCTCACCCGCGCCCACGGGCACTTTTAGGCAGATATCTTCCGGAAACTCCGAGAACGATCCAATGTCCGAAACCATCACGGCTTTACCCAGACCGAGCGACCGCAGCAGCGTCCCAGAGCTTTCGCCGACAGTCGGATACCGCAAATTCAGGACGATGTCGCAGGCGCTCAGATACCCGACGAATTCTTCGATCGGCGTAAAGCCGAGCACACGAACCTCAGCCGAGAGACCCATGCTGCGGATCATGGGCTCGATCGGAAATTCGGGATGCTGCTCGCCCACCAGGATCATGCGGGCTTGCGGCGCCAGCCGAACCAGGCGGCGGAAAGCGCGCAGCGATTCAGCGATTCTCTTATAAGGCTTCAGAAATCCAAAGATTCCCACCAGGGGGTTGGTTTCATCCAACCCGAGTTTGTGGCGATATCCATTGCGGTCTCCTTCCGGAATCCACGCGCCGTGCGGCACCACCGCGATCGGACCGTGAAAGCCGGCGGCGCTGATTTCATCGCGCAAGAAACGGCTATGCACCACCACGCCACGTGCGGATTCCAAGATGCGGCGCGTCAGGGGCAGGCCTTCGTAGTCCGGACCGACTTCCAGTTTCCGCACGCGGTCGGCGAACGCGCGCGCCGCTGCCCCGCCGTTCCATTCGCACTCGGAGACGTAAGCGTCCCAATCGCCGCGCTTAATGGTGAGATCGGCAATCAGGTGGTGCAGGTTCGATTCATGCATCACTACCACGCCTGGGTGCTGGAGCGCAGTTTCATAAACGAAATCGTGGCAGCCGTTATTGCCCACCTGGTATAGGGCGACATCGAAGCGCGTCGGATCGAAGGCTTGGTTCGCGCTCGAGAAAATTTCCAGGTCGACCAGGGGTTTCAGCGATTCGATAAGCGCTTCAGAATAATCGGCGATGCCGCTGCGCGCCGGCGGCAGCGGAGAAAAGAAGGCAACACGCATGCTCGAACTAAGTCTAGCGAGGTTTTACCTCAGAATGACACCTTCGAAGGCGGGCGGCAACGGCGGGGCAGGTTCCTCGGCGGGCGCTAGAGACCTTTCACACCGCCGAGTCGCAGAGACGCAGAGGAACCCAAGAAAAGGTTTTTTCCTCGGCGGTGAAACTACAGAAGACTACCGGACCAACTCCGTGGTTATGGTACCGAGGTTCGAGGGAATGCGCACCAGGAGGGGCGTGCGGGCCGCGTCGCGCGCGAAAAAGATTTCGAAGCTGGCGTTGGACGCCGGGCCCCGAAACGACACCACTACGCGGTCGGAAACTGCGGGCTTCCCCGCCACGGTGACCGTCTGCTCGCCGGTGTACTCCAGACGCACCGAATAGGACGCGCCGAAAAAGACCTCCTGTTGTGGCGGAACGCGGCCCTGGCCCAGCTCGCGGCGCGCGAAATAGAGAAACGCCAGGGCATCGCGCGCACAGGAGCGGATGGTTACTTCCGATTTGCCGCCATCCTTGGTCACGCGGGAGGCGCGGCCTTGCTCGTAGTCGAATGTGGTTTTTTCGTTGGTGATTCTGGTCCCGTGGCGGCTCGCGCGCTCAAATTCCGACGAACATTGCTCGGCGGTGTTGATGGAGTGATACCGGTCGAGATAGGGAGCGCCTGGGATGGCAACATCGAGGGACATACCGAGATCCCAGTCGTCTCCGGAACGATGCGCCGTCAGGTTAACTTCACCCAGACTCAGGCCGCTCGGCCAGTTCACCTGGTAACGCAGGGTTTCATCGCTAAATGGGAAGCCGGTAGGCGAGTCGGCGGCGAACGCCAGGGCTGCCACGGAAAGCAAGATCAGCGGCGCCCGCTGAGAGGCCGTCCTCAATGTGCCGCTGTCGCGGTTGGAGCCGGATGTACCACCTGGTGTCGAAGTTCGGCCACTTCGTAAAACACGTCCAGTGTTTTCTTGGCCGTCTTCTGCCAGCTAAAGTGTGCCGCTCGATGGGACCCAAGTCGCTCCATGTGCGCCTTCAGCTCTGAGTCTAACAAGAGATCGGCCATGGCGCGCGCGATCTCGTCCACCGAGTAGGGATCGAACAGAATGGCGGCGCCGTTGGCAACCTCTGGCAGAGCCGATGCGCCCGAGCAAGCCACCGCCCGTCCGCAAGCCATCGCTTCCAAAACGGGCAGGCCGAATCCTTCGTAGAACGACGGAAACACCGATAGCTCGCAGGCGTTATAGAGGTTCAACAGGTCGTCATCCGAGACGAAACCGCAGAACAGAATGCGATCGGCGACGCCCGATGCGCGGGCGGCCTCACGTACGCTTTTCGAAAACCAAGTCTCCTGCCCGGCCAGAACCAGGCTGTGCGGAAACTGCGGGTATTGCTGAATCAAACGAGCGAAGGCGCGAATCAATCCGATGTGGTTCTTGCGCGGCTGCAAATCCCCCACGGACAAAAGAAAAGGAGCGGAAATTGCGAAGCGCTGCTGCACTTTATCTTTGGCTAATTCACGGGAAATAGTGCGAAATCCCGAGGCCGCGTTGGGAATTACCACAACTTTATCCGGATCTAATTCCGGGTAAGCCTTCAAAATCGAACACCGCGAAAACTCGCTGACGGTCAGGACGCGCGCTGCTCGTTTCACCGTCCGGCTAACCGTTAACTGCAACTGCCAGGCGCGCTTCCGGGGAAAATATTCGGGATGATCGAGAAAACTGACGTCGTGGACCGTTACCACCACGGGAACCGGGCAACCGAGCGGCGCCGTATATTGCACGTGCAGCAGATCGGGGCGATCCGCCAGGACGCGCGCGGAGAGGTCTAAGCCCAATCGAACAAACGGGTTTCGAGAGATGCGGCGGGTGCGAACGGGTGCTGGCACCATCGAAAAAGCATCGTCCTCCGAGACATAGGCAATGAATTCGGAGTCCCGTTCGTGCGCGAAACCCTTCAGTAGATTGCGAATATAAACTTCGTTGCCGGTTAAGTGACGGCCGACAGCATGAGCATCAATAGCGAAGCGCATGGATGGCACCGGCAACATGGTACCAGTATAGGGAGATGACACAATACTGTAGTTGGTTAGATGTGCAAATTTTCCCAAGCTTTTTCCCATGTAAACTGCGCTTCTAACAAACATCGGCCAGCTTGGCCCAAATCTGCACGGAGAGTTTCATTTCCCAATAGACGCGTAACCGCGTCGGCAAATTTCACTGAGTCATCGGCGAGGAGAATCTGCCGGCCGTCCTCGGCGGGCAGTCCCTCCGCCCCCAGTCGGGTGGAGACCACAGGCAGTGCGGCTGCCCAAGCTTCCAGAATTTTCAAACGCGTGCCGCTTCCGGACAGGACCGGCACCACCGCAACCTTGGCCCGCGCCAATTCCGCGACCGCGTCATCGACCGGGCCCGAAAGCTGGATGCGTGGATCGCCCCCCGTCCATTGCGCAACGGCATCAGGATTCATGCCCACCAGCCGCCAGACCAGTTCCGGCCATCGTTCTCGAAGCCGGGGCCACACTTCCTGGCGAAAGAAACGCACTGCCGAGATGTTCGGATGATACCCAAGGTTCCCGGAAAAAACGACCACATCTTCTTTAATAACGCTACGCACCGGCTGCAAGGGAATCGCGTTGGGGTAGACGGTGGTGGTCGCCCCGGGCGCCAGCCTCAAGACTTGCTCTCGATCTGACTCAGAGGGAATCAGAATCTCCGAAAAATAAGGGAACCATTTCCGTTCCAGTTTGGCGGCTGCCTGGGCAAAAATTCCATGTGCGAATCCGACTGCGCCTGCTTCCACCTGGGCGCAACGCTCATGCAGGACCGATTCGACATTATGCAGGTCCAAGACCGTGCGGCGCGCGGCGGGCGCGATCTGCTCCCAGTAGGGGGCGCACCAGAAGTGCTCGATCACTGCCACGGCATAATTCCGGTTCTCGACTGCTCGAACCACCTCGTGTTCAAATCCGGCGAGCCGATCGATTAAAGGCGGCACGCGGCGCGCCAGCCGGACCGCATTGCGGATCCCGCGGCTGGTCCTGCTCCGGCGGTGAGCAGGCAGATCAATGATCGAGACATGCTCCGCCAACCCGCGCGGAACGAGCGCGGCTGGATCGGGCTCACCTCGCTGGCGGAAAAGAATCAAGTCCACGTCATAGGACCGGGCCAGATAGTGCAGGACGGATGCGGTCCGCAAGGCGCCGCCACCTAATAAAGGATAGGGAGGTTCGGGCGCCAGCATGAGGGCGCGCAGCCGTACGCTACCGGCCAAAGCGCCTCCGAGCCTCCTCATAAACCTCGTACGTCAAGCGGGCGGATCGATCCCACGAGAACTCGCGCGCGCGTGCCAGCGACTGAACGCGGCGGCCGGTCACCAACTGTGGATCGGAGGCCACCTGTCGCATGGCGCCGACCAGTTGCGCCGGTGAATCGGCATACAACGCGGCGCCGCCGCCGGCTTCCCGGCACGCCGACGAAGTGATCACACACGCGCCGCACTGCATCGCTTCCACGATGGGCAAGCCGAAGCCCTCGTAGAGCGAGGGATAGACAAAGGCCAGCGCTCCGGAATAGAGTTCGGCCAGCTGCCGATCGGGCACTTCGCCCGCCAGCCGCAGCCCCGCCTCTTGGGCAAATTGCGGTCCGTCGGAGCGGCGCCGGCCCGCCAGGACGAGGTCGATTTCATAATCCCGCCGCACCTCCCGCCAGGCGTCCACCAGCATGGGTAGATTCTTGCGGGGCTCCAGCGTCCCGACGTAAAGAAAGTAGGGACGCGGCGGCGAAGTTTCGACCGGGCGTATCCACGAAGCGGCGGCGGAAGGCACCGCCACGATGCGCTCCGGAGAAATACGGAATCGCTCGATCGCCTGCTTCCGGACGGCCTCGGTGTGAGTTACGACCATCGTCGGAATTCCTAGATTCAGCAGCACACGGCACCGCCGTCTCACCCGTTGCGCCGCGTGATGCCAGCCCGATTCCATCCAGGGGGAAAGATCGTGCAGGGTCATAACGCTGGCGAGCTGCGGCAAATAGGGCACGGCGAAATCCGGTCCATGAACCAGGTCGGCTTGCCACCGGCGGGCTTCCCGGCCGAACCCCCAAAGCCACCAGCGGCGCTCGGCAGCCGTGCGCGGGCCTCCGCCATGTTTCAGATTCGGCGGGGCTTCCGGCGGCATCGAAAACGGCTGATCGGAGAGCAGAAGAAATTCATCTTGCGGAAAGCACCGCGCCAGAGCCAGGCTCAATTCGCTGGTGTATCGTGCTAATCCGCCGCTCGACAGGCCCAGCGAAGCGGCTTCCATCGCCACTCGCATGACCAAGCACCCATCATAACAGGACCTATGAGTTTGGTTCGAAAAGTACTGCCGTTGCAGTACGTTTTGCGCAACAACCTGGGAAACTACCGTGGCTGCGCTCGCGGCCTGCCGGGATATAGTAATCCGGTCCGGGCTTTTCCAAGTTGTTAATTACACCCAATTCCTCGCGGGAAGTCCGCATATTTGGACGCTGGCCGACATGCGAAAGACGATCTATCTGGCGCTCCTCGTTCCGCTCGGCTTCGTGCTCTCGACCGGGCTCGCGGCCGGCTCGGGCAATGGCCAAATCGGGATCTATCACTGGGGCGGCCAGTATGCGCAGTCCGTTAGCCAGGGCGTAGCGGCAGTCTCGGCCTTGGGCGGTCAAGTGGTACGGATCAGCCTCTCGGCTCGCTTTTATCGCGATTACAACATGGGAACGGATTGCCTGCCCGGTTTTACCCTGACGGGCGGCGCGCAAGATCCGGATGTGGTCCGTGCGCTTGCGGATCCAGCCATCGACGCCGTCATGATCACTGCATTTGACGGCACGAGCTACGGCGACTGCCAGCACACGCGCTTCCTCGACCCCGAATTCTTTACACCGCTGAACACCGCGGCCCTGCGGAAGGAGTACGCCGATCTGACGCTCTACCTCTACCGCAAATATCGCCGCACGCGTAAGCGGTTCATCATCTCGGATTGGGAGAGTGACAACGCCATCTACTGCGGCAATGCGTACAACTTCGCACTGGTGGATCAATTCCGCAGTTTGTGCCTGGCTCAATACCGGTCGCAGTATGGAGTCGCTTCACCGGCACAAGCGTTCGAGGGTCTGCGACTCTGGCTCGATGCGCGTGCGCAGGGAATTCGCGACGGGCGTGCTCGCGCACGTGCCGAGGGCATTCGAGGGGCGCGTGTTTATCATGCGCCGGAATTCAATATTGTGCGGGCACTCAATGATAACGGCTTCGAGAGTGTGTTATACGATGTCCTGCCTTGGGCCGAGTTCGATTACGTTTCCTACTCCGCTTGGGAGAGCATCAATACAGCGGACCCCGCGGGCACGCTGCGCGTCGATCTCGACACCATCCGAAACGTGACCGGCGCCAACCAGATCATTATCGGGGAAACCGGCTTCAGGCGCACCGCTTGGCCCGAGCAGGATGTGACACGCACCAGTGATGTGATTTCCGCTGCGCTCGGCTGGGGTGTTGCCTACATCATTCAGTGGAACCTGTATGATACCGATGCCCAGAACCAATTCGGACTCTACAATCTCCAAGGCCAGCCTACGCCGCTAGCGGCTTGGTTCCGGAGCGTGTTTCAGTCAATTCCAGCGGTGCCGCCGGCGCCGTAAAGGGCATGTTTCACAGCCCAGCTTCGATGCCGGCTCCAGCGGCGGCGTAGAATGATATTGGAAATGATTCGTCAAATCGAAGCGGTATATGAAAACGGCGTGCTTCGGCCTTTGGAACCTCTACCTTTGAAGGAGCACCAGAAGGTCAGCGTGACGGTGTCAGATGCGAAAGACCCGCTGGCTTCCATGATGGATTACGGTTTCATCGAGAGCGTTCGGAGGGAAGTTCAGGGATTAGCAGGTATCCCAAGCCTTGACGAGGTTCGGAAGATTCTCTCCCGGTCTCCAGGCTCTTTAGCGGATGATCTGAAAGCCGGGCGGAAGGACCGCTTCTGAGTGGGCAGTTACTTTTTCGATTCGAGCGCCCTTGCCAAACTATACCAATCGGAAAAGGGTTCCGATCGAGTTGAAGCGATCTTCCACGAACCCGAGCGCCGAATCATCATCTCCCGGTTGACTGCCGTCGAGATGCATTCGGTGTTTGCCGGCAGGATCAGATTGGGAATTCTGAGCTCTAGCGATGCTGACGCTCTGAGAAGCCATTTTTTGAAATGATGTGGCAGTCGGCGTGCTGCTCGTAGTAGCGATTGCAGATCATCATTATGCCGAGGCCGAACGGCTTCTCCGGGATTATGGCACGACGCATCGTCTTACCCTCGATGCTGTGCAATTGGCTGTGGCCTTGGATGTACACAGCCGCGTTTCTCTGGACGCTTTGGTAGCGGCCGATAACGTCGTCTGCACGGTCGGCGCAGAAGAGGGTTTGGCGATCACAAATCCAGAAGCCTAACACGTCCGCCGAGGGCGGCTGGAAAATATGCGGTTGTTAGCCAGTCTATTGCTCCTTTCGCTGCTACTGCTCGCGCAGCGAAACGAAACCAAGGTTCTCACTGTCTGCGAACTTTTGCAGCAACTTCAAAAATACCGGGGGAAGGAAATAGCAGTCCGCGGCGAGCTCAGAACTGGTCCGGATTTGCCCGAAACGGTCGCGCCACCCCCGTATATTGCGCAAGCGTTGTTTCGTGCGCCGCCCATCCGACTCTGTCATTTGCCGAATGGCTTTTTAATAACCGACGATACTATTCTGGCGGGCGACTTTCTTGGGCATCGGCAAAGCGCGAGACGCGTTTCCAATACCTTTGCTGCCCCGGCTCTCCCGGCGTTCCCAGCACCACTTTAGCCCGTCTTTACCACCGCATATCCGCAGTACCGGCAGGTGCTCCGCGGTCTTGCATTTTAGGGCAGTCTTGCTATGCTAATGACCGATAATGGCGAGCCCGGCTACGACGATTCATGCCCGCTACCAACTAACCGGAAAGCCCATTGGGCAGGGCGGGATGGGGGTGGTCTTCAAGGCGTATGACATTGTCACCAAACGCCACGTTGCCCTCAAGACCCTGCGCGGATCGCCCAGTTCGTCGGCCCTACTCCTCTTCACTAAGGAGTGGAGTGTCCTCGCTCAACTGAGCCATCCCAATATTGTTGACGTTTTGGACACCGGCGAATTCGAACAGGACGGCCAATCCCGTCCGTTCTTCGTGATGCCGTTTCTGCCGGGAGCGACGCTCGATCAGCTCATGCAGAATTCCAGCGCGCGGCTCACGCTGGAACGGACCGTCGGCATCATCGGCCAGACTTGCCGCGGCCTGCAAGCGGCCCACGAGCGCGGCCTGATTCACCGCGATCTGAAGCCCAGCAACATCTTCGTCATGGATGACGACGCCGTGAAGATTATCGATTTCGGTATCGTGCACCTGGCTGGCGCCGATTCGATTGCCGGGCTCAAGGGTACTCTTCAGTACATGGCTCCGGAGCAGATCGATTTGAAACCGGCCTCGCCTGCATCCGACATCTTCAGCCTGGGTGTGGTCTGCTACGAAGCGCTGACCGGGCGAAAGCCGTTCGAACGACGCTCCGAGGTAGAGACAGCCAACGCCATCCGGCGACAAATCCCAGCGCCGATCTGCGACCTGAATCCCTTGGTGAGCCAACTGGTCAGCCGGGTCATACACAAAGCGATGGCGAAGGACCCCTACCATCGTTTCTCCACCGCCCGCGAGTTCGGAGACTCGTTGCAAAAGGCTCTGAACGGAGAGACGATCGAGCGCTTCGATCGCTCGAAAATTCAGCCGCGAATCGAACGCGCCAAAAAGGCGCATGCCGAAGGCGACCACCAGTTCGCGTCCGAGATTCTGGGCGAGCTGGAGGCGGAGGGCAACATCGATCCGGACATGAGCGTCCTGCGGATTCAATTGGACAATGCGGTCCGGCAGAAATCGATTCGCCAACTTCTGGACAGCGCCCGCACGCGGCTCGAAGAAGGCGAGTTCCCGCTGGCGCAGCAGAAGATTCAGGAAGTTCTCGATATCGATCCGGATAACGCCGACGCCGTCATCTTGAGAAAAAGTATCGAGAAGCAGCGCAGCCAGCAGCAGGCCGAGAACTGGTTCCGGCTGGTGGAGCAGCACTTGCAGAACCGTGCCTTTTCCCAGGCGCGGCAAGGGCTGGAGGAGATCCTGAAACTGCATCCGAACGACAGCCGGGCGCGGGAAATGCTGGTGGACGTCGGACGTAGAGAGCAGGAAGCCACCCGGCTGCGCAGGGAAAAAGAGGAGCTCTACCAGGCGGCCATTAATTGCTACAACCGCGGTGAGGTCAGCTCGGCGCTGACCCGGCTGGAACGAATTCTCGAAATGGCGCAGCAGTCTCCGGACGCTGCGATTCCCGACCGCGACGCGCAATACCAAAGCCTCTACAACCAGGTGCGTTCCGAAAGGGAAGCAGCCCGCAGCGCGTACGCCGAAGGCAGACGCTGCCTGGCCGACCGCAATCTGGCCCGGGCCCTCGAGATCTGCAACGACTTTCTCAACAGGAACCCGGAAGATCCCATGTTCCAGGCGCTCAAACTGGAAGTGGAGGAACAACGGCGGCAGGAGCAGAGCGGCTTCATCGCAGAAGTTTCACGCCGTGTGGATGCCGAGCCCGACCTCGACCGGCGGGTGAACATCCTCAAAGAGGCTGTCGACCGCTACCCCAACGATCCTCACTTGCAGCAATCGCTACGGCTGGTGCGGGAGCGCCGCGACTTGGTGAACTCGATTGTGGCCAAGGCGCAGCAGTACGAGGAGCGGGGACAGCTCAACGAAGCGCTCAGCCAGCTCGATATCCTGCGCAACATCTACGCCCAATATCCCGGTATCGATTTCGAAACCGAAAGGCTGAAGCGCCGCCGCGACGACCAGGTGCGGGACGAAAGCAAAGGGCGTTGGGTGGAGCAGATCGACCGGCACATCGCGCAAGGCGACTACGCACGTGCGCGAGATTTGGTGCGCACGGCTTTGTCCGAGTTTCCGGGCGATGGCGAGCTGGAAGGTCTCGAACAGATGGTCGCAAGCGCTCTCAAGCGGAGCGAGGAAGCGGAAGAGTGGCTCACCCGCGGGCAGAAGTTGTGTTTCGACCGCGAGTTCGGCGAGGGGCTCGAAGCGCTGCGCAAGGCAGCTTCTCTGGACAGCCGCAATCCGGTCATTCGAGCGTCTTTGCTAAATGCCCTGGTCGAGCATGCCCGCTTCGTGCTGGGTCAGGACTGGCGCTCGGCCGAGCCGCTCGTCGAACAGGCCCTGACCATCGACGGCGGTCATCCGTTAGCCAAGAGCCTTCAGGGATTGGTGCTCGACTACAAGCGTCAGGAGATGGTAAATACGTGCGTCGCACAAGCGCGAGCGAGGCAGGCTGCCGGCGAGTTGAATGCCGCACTCGAAACGGTCGAGGAGGGCCTCGCGAACTACCCGACCGAAGTGCGGCTGGTCCAGCTTCGAACGACACTCCGGAACTTGGGAGCGCGGCCTATGGACTTGCCGACTGCGCCTGCCGATGAGCTTCCGCGAGGTGAACGTCACCTGGGCACCACCGAAGTTATCGCGTCAACGGAGTCTCTCGAACCACCCGACCTTACGGTGGCCATGAATCGGCCTGTAGTAGAGGTTCCCGCGGCAGCCGAAGAGGCTCCCGCAACTGTGCCGCCAGCGCCGACCCAATCCCTCGCACCGGCTCACACTTCCCTCTTGACGGACGAGCCGCCTGACTGGGATCTCCAGCCCGCGCATACGGAACCACCCGCACCGGTTTCCAAAGTGCAGCCGCCGGCTCATTCCCAACCACCAAGCGACGCACTCGATGAGCTGTGGCTCGTGATCAAGGATCGTTTGCAAGGCCTGGCCGAACCGACCGGCCGATTCTCGAAAATGCAGTGGATGGGATTGGCTGCCGTCCCGGTGCTGGTTGCGGCCGCTTTTTTGGTGAGTGCATCCCATAAAAGCCAAAAAACAACACCGGTGGCTCCTGTTCCGGCAAACTTTCTGGTGGACGTGGAGACGGACCCGGCAACTGCAAAGTTCCGAGTGGATGGGAATCCCCCGTCGTTTCCCTTGCGCTTGGGCTCGGGCGAACACAAGGTGGAGGCCTTCGCCACCGGCTATAAAACCGACGTGAAATCGTTCAGCCTCGCGGCAGGCGTTCCCAGGCCATTTATCGTCACGCTTCAATTACAGCCGGAGCCTGCGCGGCTCCGATTCTCATCCGACTTGAAGGCCGGCAAGGTCGCCATCGATGGCCAACCAGCGGTCGACCTTCAGGACGGAGGGTTCGCGAACGATGCCATTGCGTTGTCCGCCGATCACACCGTGACCGTCGCCCAGGCCGGAAAGCCGGTTCTGGAGTTTTCGTTTCGCGCCGACCCCGGCGGCGTGCTCTCGCTCTCTTCACCGCTGAAGTCTAAGGATATCGATGCAGTTCTGGTCGCAAATCTGGGTGCGAGCGCCCGCGTCTATACCACCGATGGCTCGCTGAAAGGTGGCCTGAAGGACCAGCCGGCGAAACCGATTCCTCCGGAAGGCTTGGAGCTCACCAACCTGAGCGGTAATACCGAATTCGTGCTGGATGACGGAAAATCCCCGCGGCCGGTTCCGATCGAAGTGGGGAACGCACCGTCGCTGGCAGTCTGGCTCACCAGCAACCCCAACGCCGGAACTCTCGAAATCGAAACTAATGTAGCGAATGCCGACTTGTATATTGACGGCCGCAAGCGCCGGCCGCTTCGAGCGGGAAAGAATTACATCGGCATCGAGCCGGGCACGCACACCATCAGCGTCGCGCACGACGGCTACGAACCATCCCCGGAGCAGAAGGTTGACCTGAAGAGGGGCGAAGTTCGCCAGTTGGCGGCCTTTACGCTAAAGCCCGCCGTTCACACCGCGTCGCTGGCTATCGAAGGCGCCCCACGCGATGCCGAGGTGTGGATCGATGGACGCCAGCTCGGTTCCATCGGCGCGGACGGCGCCTTTCAGCGCGACGATGTCACGCCAGGCGGGCACACCGTCAGTTTGAAGAAGGCGGACTTCGAGGATAAAGAACTCTCACGCAGTTTCACCGTGGGCCAGGCCGTCCACCTCACCGGTTCCGATGTGCAGTTGACACCCTTCGGCAGCCTCGATTTCCGTGTGTCTCCGCCGGGCACGACTGTGAGCTACAAGCGGGCTGATGAAGCACAGTTGCACAACGCGGAGGATGGGAAACCGGTGCACTTGAAGGCGGGGCGCTACATGATCTCAGCCTCCAGCGCAGGTTTCAAAACGCGCACAGACACGGTTTCCGTAGAGCCCGGTAAGGCGTTGCCGGTTGAGTGGGCGCTGGTCCCCGAAGAAGTGAAGAAGGCCGCGCCGGCCCAACCCAAGACCGTGCTGACGAAAGATTACTTCCAGAACCCGGCGCAGTGGGTGCAGGATGGCGACCGGTGGACGCATGAGGGCGAGGGCATGAGCTGGATGCGGAACAATCAGGGGGCCTTCACCATTGAACTGTTCCGCAAAACGTCGAAAATCGGGTTCATCAAGCACACCAAGCGTGTGGAGTGGGTTGTCGATCAGAAGGACGAGAGCAATCGTGTGGAGTACGCGTTTGAATTCGGCAGCCTGGAACGCAGAGTAACCGTAGAGGGCAAATCACTCCCGCACGTGAAGGTTGCTACCGGGACGGGCGACAGTTACACGCTTCAAATCGATATCCAGCCGGAACGCATCACCATCCGGAATGGCCAGGGCAAAGAGCTGGACGAATATAAGCGCCCCCATCCATCGGATGCGGTGGGCCGTTTCGGTTTCAAAGGCGACGTGGAATTGGCGATTCGGAAGGCCGAGGAACGGTAGGTTACCGGCCGGATACGGATTCTCGCTCCCACTAGTTAATAATGGGTGTTCCCCCGGCTGGGGCGCTGGGGCCATATCATTGAAGAACGCATGGCAATCGCCGCCAATCTGAAGGGCCGTTACGAGGTCAGAGAGGTTCTGGCGCAAGGCGGGATGGGTGTGGTCTACATCGGCTACGACACCATCATGAAGCGGCCCGTCGCTATCAAAACCCTTTTGGACATGACGGACGAAAATGCCGTCCGCCTCTTCCAAAAAGAGTGTGAAGATCTGGCGTCGCTGTCCCACCCCAACATCATCGAAATCTACGACGTCGGGCACTACGAAGAAGATCATGTCTTGCGGCCGTACCTGGTAATGCCGCTCTTGCAGGGTGTGACGCTCGACAAGCTGATTCGTTCGTCCAGCCCGCGCCTGACTGTCGAGCGTTCGGTGGACATGATCTGCCAGGCTTGCCGGGGCTTGCACGCCGCGCATGAGCGGGGCCTCATCCATCGCGACATCAAGCCGAGCAACCTCTTCGTGATGGATGACGACTCGGTGAAGATTATCGATTTCGGAGTGGCCCACCGTACCGAAACCGAACGGACCCTGGGGCGCCGGGGCACGTTGCTGTACATGTCGCCCGAGCAGCTCGCGATGAAGCCGCTGTCTCCGGCGTCGGATATTTTTTCGCTTGCGGTTGTCTGTTACGAAACGCTCACCCGGCGGCGCCCGTTCGAGCGCGCCGGCGACAACTCGGTGGCAGATGCGATTTTGCATTTTACGCCTCCTCCGGTATCGGATCTGAATCCGGCCGTGAACCGGGTAATCAGCCAGGCGATCCATAAAGGGATGGCCAAACAGGCCAGGCACCGCTTTGCCAACGGCAAGGAATTCGGCGACACGCTGCAAAGGGCGCTGCGCAACGAGCCCATCGATATCTTCAACCCCGCTCGAATTCGCCCCCGCGTGGAGCGCGCCGCCCAGACGTTCGAGCGCGGCGATTTTCAATTTGCTTCGGAGATCATCGGCGAGCTGGAGGCGGAAGGGCATCTGGACCCGTCGATCAGCGAGCTGCGGCGAACCATCGACGGAGCTCTCAAAAGACAGAGTATTGCGCAATTGCTGGAGCGCGCGCGGAGTCGCATGGAAGAAGGCGAACCCCAACTGGCGCTCCAGAAGGTCAACGAGATTCTACAGATCGACCCGTCGCAGGGTGACGCCTTGGTTTTGAAGGCCAGGATCGATAAGGAGCGCGCCCGCGCCATCCAGTTGCAGGCGGATCGAGACCAGCAGGAAAGCGAGTACGTGCGAATGTCGCAGGAAAATGAGCAACGGCAGGCTGTTTCGCCAGCAGTGGCGGAGACTGTGCGAAATGTTGAATCGGAAACCGATCTCGGGCGGCGAGTCGCCTTATTGGAGGCTGCCCTCAAGACCAATCCGGGCGAACCGCAGCTGGAGAGACTGCTCCAACGCACCCAGGAAAAAAGGCAACTGGTCGAGTCGATCGTCGCCAAAGCGAGGATCCACGAGCTACAGGGGCAAGTGGCAGATGCACTCGCGCAATGGGAGATGCTGCGAACGATTCAGCCGCAGTATGCGGGCTTGAGCGCGGAGATCGAGCGCTTGTCCCGCCAGCGCGGCGAGCCGGCGCAGCCGGCGCCCCGGAATCAGTGGGTGGAACAGGTGGAGGGCCTGCTGGCGGGCCAGGACTTTCTGCGCGCCATCGACGTGATTGGTGAGGCACGCAAGGAGCTCCCAGGTAACAAGGAGCTCGATCTGTTGGAGACGCGTGCGTGGCGAGGACTGGGCGGGGCGCCGAGCGTGGGGCAACAGACCTCGACGGTAAAGCGGGATACCGCTGACGCGCGCCGGGAAGACAGCCTGGAGACGTTGCAGCAGGAATACGCGCGCGACAATCGAAATCCGGTGGTGCGTTCCGCCTTGCTGAGTGCATTGTTAGAACGAGCGACGGCGATCGTAGATGCCACACCTGGCGATGCCGAGCAGTTATTGCAACAGGCCGTTCAGATTGATCCGGCGAACGCGCAGGCGAGGGCCATGCTGAACCTGATCGAGCAGCGCCGGCACGAGCGGCTGGTGGAAGGGTGCCTCTATCAGGCACGTTGGCTCGAGTCGCAAGGTGACGTTACGGGAGCAGTGCGCGCTTTGGACGCCGGCCTCAAGAAGTACCCCAGCGAGTCGCGGCTGGTCGAATTGCGCGATTCACTGGCGGCGAAGCTGGAGCCAGCCGCGCCGAAGGCGCCGGAGCCAGTGATTTCCAGAGCGGCCGAACCAGTCAAAGCCGAACCAGTTAAGACGGAACCAGTCAAGGCTCCTGAGCCAGTCAAGCCCGTCGGGCTGGAAACAAGCGCCCAGCCGGCGAGCGCGAAGTTGCCTTGGGAAGAGGAAGTTCAGCCGGCCGTCACGCCCGCGGCGGCGGCACCGCCACCTGTGCCCACGCCGGTGGCGCCTCCACAGCAGCCACGTAAGCCTGCGTTGCCCGCAGCCTTGCTGCGACCGAAAATCTGGGCCGGCGTCGGAGCGGCCGTGGTCGCTCTGGTTTTGATCGTCGGAGTGGCGAAACTCATTCCGCGCAAGCAACCGGCCGCTCCGCCCGTGGCCGCGACGGCCGTGCGACAGGCAGTATTAGAGGTAACCACTTCACCGGCAGGCGCGCTGATTCTGGTGGACGGCAAAGAGAGTGGGACGGCCTCGGCGCCGCTAGGACTCACGTTGAACGCCGGCACGGTGCAGGTCGAGGCGCGGCTCCCCGGCTATCAGTCCGCCCGAGCGTCCGCAGATCTTCAGCCAGGCGTTCGCAGCCCGATCACTTTGACGCTCACGCCTATTCTGTCACTCAGGTTCTTGCTTCCGGGCGATGGCGACGTAACCGTCAACGACGAGCAGCCAGTCAAGGTGGAAGGAGGCACTTTTTCCCGGGATGTGACTCCGGGCACGTATACCGTGAAAATCAAGAGCGGACAAACCGGTCAATTGAGCTTTGGATTCCAAGTGGCCCCCGATGGCGGGTTGGTTGCCTTGAGTTCACCGCCCACCGCCAAAGACGTCTCTGCTCTTCTGATCAGTAACTACGGCGATCAGGGAAAGATCTATACGACTGGCTCTCCCGTAAAGGTCAAGCTCGACGGTCAAGCGCTGGGACAACTCACCAAAGGTGGACTCGACCTGCCCAAGGCCGGGGCCGGCAGTCATGATCTGGAATTGGGCGAGGGTCAGGATTTGCGAAAGAAGTCTGCCGATTTCGGCGCAGCCCGAACCTTGACTGCGATCATTGACTCCGATCCGAACACCGGGACGCTGGTGGTCAAGGCCAATGAAGATGGCGCAGCGGTGTCTGTTCTCTCGGGCGGAAAGGAAGTCGCTCGCGGCCAGATTAAGAAAGGAAGCTTTCGCGTGCCGAATTTACGTGCTCTGACTTATGTGGTCAAAGCGACGAAAGACGGCTTCAACGTGGACTCCTCCGAGCAGTCGGCTGCCATTCAAAAGGGGCAAGACAAGACCATCGCGTTTAACTTCCAGAAGAAACCGCAGACCGGCATTGCTCATCTTCGCCTGACCCCCGGTTCCGAATTGTTGGCGGACGGCACTGCAGTCTCGGGAGTCACGGGCGATAGCTATACCATTCGCGATCTGAAACCAGGCTCCCATACCTTCCGCGCACAAAAAGGGAAACAGTTCCTGCCCAATTCGAAATCCATTGACGTTGTCGCGGGCGAAACCAGCGAGGTCGATCTACGCTTAGCCTCCGCGCCGATTCCCATCGAGATCAAGCGCAATCCCGCCGAGAGCACGGTTACCTACACACGCGCTGGCGATCCCACGGCTCACACCTTCGTTGGCAATCGTCAGGAACTCCCGGAGGGAGATTACACCTTCGAAGCACGAGCTAAGGGTTATCTGGAACGAGTTCAGGAAATTCACATCGCTTGGGACTTTGTCGGGCCGCTCGACCTGGCGGAGTCTGTCGTGAAACCGGCTGCCCCGAAATCGCTGACCATGACCGATTGGGGCAACAATGCCTGGACCGAGACACCAGGGTGGTACATGAGAAAAGGCGGTGGGATCATCGTTTTCCCCAAGCCTCTGGGAACGGGTACCGTGGAGTTCACTATTCATTGGCAGGGTAAAGGCCGCGCGCAGTGGATCGTGAACGAGACCGAGGGCAATTATCTTCAGTACGAACTCACGGACGACGGGTTTCAGGTGTTCCGTGCCGCCGGAGGAAAGAAGCCGTCGGCGCTCGGCAAGAAGAAGCCGGTCTCAAAAATGCCGTCCTATACGATTCGAATCGAAGTCAAGCCCGATGGCGTCACTCACAAACTCCAGAAGGATGGCGCTTGGGAGACTCTTGATACCACGCCGGAAACTGCGTCACCCACTGGCAAGTTCGGTTTCAACATTCCAAACGGGCAGGAACTCTTCCTGGCGAACTTCACGTTTCAGCCCGAGCGATAGGCCTTGTAGGGCAGACCGTCGTTTTTTGCGGTCTGCCGTTCCCGCAGTTGACAGACGGCACAAGCCGACCGTCTGTCCTACTACTTCCTCACGAAGTGCGGGCCGTCCTTTTCGTTTTCGAGGCAGATGTAATCGAGTAGCTCGGTATCGACTTTAAGTGTTTGAGTGAGTTTGACAGTCCACGGCCCCGTGTAGGCCTTCGGATCATCGATTGTGATGTCGATTTCCAATCTCCCGACGTTGACTCGGTGGAATCGTTCCGTGATGATCCCTGCTTCAGTCAAAGGGCTGCCCTTGCGATCCAGCCAAGTGCCGTCGCGGAAGCCGCTAGTCTTGACCACCAACGTATCTCCTTCCCACTTGCCGGTCGAATAACCGTTAAACGAGGGCTGCGGGTCTTGTGGTAAGGGCCGTCCGTCGGTGAAAATCTGCCGATAGGTGGCGTTGCGCTCATTGAGAATGATCATCAGTCCGGGCGTTTGAACAATCTTGCGAAACAACGGGTCTGCGTGCATTTTCGTAACTCCGCCCGGCAAGCAGTGCGCCGTCGGATCGTCTTGGCCGAAGGCCGCCGCTCGCTGCTTGATCAACGCTGCCGCCCAGGGCTGATACGGCACCCCGCTCTTGAGTGACCAGCCCAAATCCCAAAACTCCTGGGACGTGAGCATGTCGTCGCAGTTATTCGGAGGACAAGGCCGGTTGTTCTCGTCAACCCAGATACCGGATAAGTCTGGCGTACCGTCGGCGCTGCGCGGCGCCGGGGCGTTGAGATTGGGCGAGCCGTCCGGCAACTTGGGGATGCCCGTCGATGGATAGTGCACCCACTGCGCCCGGGCCGGTACCAATGTCGACGCAACCGTGCACGCGAGGATCAACCAGCGCCCAATCATCGCCCGAGTGTACAACAAACCGAGCGCCGCTTTCAGAGGAGCAATACCCGCTTGGCCGCCACACAGTGCGCAGCGTAGAGGTACATGCCCGCCGACCAGGCTTGCTCGAAGAAGCCCGTCGGTTCCGCAGTTTCACCATGGAAACACTCGCAAAAGTTGCTGCTCCGGTTCAACTCCGCCAGCCGCACCAGAGCCGTCTGCGCGGTATCGTAGCGGCCAGCCTTCACCAGCGCTGCGACATAAAATCCGCCGATAAACGGCCAGATGCCGCCATTGTGATATTGATGGGGACGATTCAACGTTCCGTAGTAATCGCGCCAATCCGGCGTGCCTGGTTCCACCGGAGGAAAGATCGCTTTTATCGGATGGAGCGCCAGTCCGTAGCGATCGATGAAGTCAAGAATCAACGCGCTCTGCTCCGCATCGGCCACGCCGGAAAGAACTGCCAGTAAATTGCCCAGGCTGTCGAACCACTCGCCAGCTTCCCGGAAACTGACGTACGGAAGATAATAACGGTCCTCCACCAGCATGCGCTTCTGCGGAATCCAGCGCTTCCTCGCGAGCGAGTCGTGCGCGCCTGGGGTGCTGAAACTGTGTTCGATATGGCGTAGCATTTGCCCATCGCCCGGATACCACAGGATCCGATTGACAGCCGATTGCGCGGCATCCGCGCGTTGGCGATAGACCGCGGCTTCCCGGGCCGCTCCCGCCCTATCCGCGATTTCAGTGGCTTTGCGCAGTGCAATCACATACAGGCAATTTACGTACAGTCCCTTGCCGCGCGTACAGAATAGATCTTCCCAGTCCGATGCTTCCTGGATGCTGATCAATCCGGTAGCATCGACGTCCTGGCATTGGTACCACGCGAGAACTCGCTCGATGGCCTGAAAATCCGGCTGCAGAATGGTGCTCCCAATCACATACCAGAGGCCCCCGTCGGCATAAGCTCGGAAGTTAGGCTCGCCCGTGGCGACATCCACGTGATTCGGAATCGCTCCGGCGGCCGATTGGTGGCCCTGCAGGGTGGTTAAACTGGCCAGCAGCGCCGCTTGAATCGTCGAATCATCCACCCCTGAAGCGCCCAGCAGAGTAATCATGCTGTCGCGCGCCCAGATCTGGTGGTAGCCGTTCGATCGCCCCGATCCCTCAAGGCCCATCGGGTGGCTGCAGTGCCGCAGCACTTCAATGGCGTCCTGTCGCAGCGATTCGAATGCCGGTTCGGGAGTCATCAAGCCAATATGTTATCCGAATGACATTTCCAGTGGCGTTTCCGCGGTCAGACTCACGTTCGGCATGAGATCATGCGAATGAAGCGGCTGCGGGCCCACGGCCCGTAAGGAGTGGCGGAATTGGAGGCTCTCTCCGAAGAAACCCGGGAGCAGTTGGGCCGGATTGGCGCGGCTGATGTCGTCCTCGGTATCCCCACGTTCAACAACCGCGAAACCGTGGGCCGCGTAGTGGAAACGAGCCTTAAGGCGCTGGCGAATCACCTGGCGCCGCAACGGGCAGTCATTGTGAACGCTGATGGCGCCTCGAAAGATGGAACGCCGGAACACCTCCACGAAGTGATTGGCGAGAAAGTGCCGCTCGTTCAGATTCGATATCCGGTGTACCCGGTGCGCCGCCTTTCCGCTCCTCTGGTAGGAGTCCCGGGGCGGCAGGAAGCGGCGGGCGCCCTCTTTTTGCTGGCCAAACAACTGGGAGCGCGCGTCTGCGCAGTGGTTGATGCCGATCTCGACAGCATTACGGAAGACTGGATTGACCGCTTGGTTTCCCCGGTGCTTGATGATGGCGTCGACATGGTTGTGCCGTGCTACCGCCGACACAAATTCGACGGCATGATCAACAGCGGAATCGTCTCTCCTTTTCTGCGCGCGTTATACGGCAAACGGCTGCGCCAGCCAGCTGGCGCCGATCTGTCCTTCTCCGCCAGGCTCGTGGATTTCTTTGCCGGCCAGGAGAGCAACTCGAACGGCAATGAACCTTCTTTTGTCGATCCGTGGAACACGATTCCCGTAATCTGTAACGGCTTTCGGATTGGTCAAAGTTTCTTGGGACCGCGTGTGGTGCATCCGCGTGAAGTCTCGCCCGATCTGAGTGACACGCTGCGACAGGTGCTCACCATCGTGTTTGATCCATTGGACCGAACCGCCTCCTTCTGGCAGAGGGTACGCGGATCCGAGGATGTGCCCTCGTTCGGACCTCCGCCTGAAGTTGACGCTGGGAACACGGAGATCAATGTGAAACGGATGATCGATTCGTTTCGCTTAGGTTGTCAGGACCTCGCCGGAGTTTGGAATCTGATTCTTCCTCCCGCAACCTTGCTCGATCTGCGTAGAATGCTGCGGCTCTCAGATACGGATTTCTGTTTTCACGATGATGTTTGGGCACGAACCGTATATGACTTCGCCCTCGGTTATCACCTCCGCGTGATTGGCCGCGACCATCTCTTAAAAGCGCTGACGCCGCTGTATTGGGGGTGGGTCGCGTCGATCATTAAGGAGTTACAAGACTCAGACGCCGAAGCAGTGGAGCAGCGCCTGGAGCGGCTTTCGAGACAATTTGAGATGCAGAAGCGATATTTGATTTCGCGCTGGAGGTGGCCGGATCGTTTCAGTCCCTAGCGCCGTGCCGTCCAGCACAGGAGGTTCTATGTCTAATCAGGTAGGTGGCATCTTCAGTCAGGCATCCGCGCGGATTGCGAAGGGTGTGGCCGATTTCTTGCCGGGCCTGTTAGCGTTTATCTTAGTCTTCGCTGTTTCCATCCTGATGGCGTTCATCGCGCGTCGCATGATTCGCAGCTTTTTGCGTGGCATCGACTTCGACCAGCGCGTGAGGCATTGGGGCTTCACCGAGCTGGCGGAATGGTCGCCGGCCCACAGCCCCAGTTTGTTCATGGCCGGTCTGACTTACTGGTTGATCATTCTGATCGGCATCCTGATCGGAATGAGCGCGTTCGATGCCTCAGTGACTCAAGAGTTGGTGTTGCGCCTCCTGAATTACCTTCCCCACGTCCTCGCCGCTATCTTGATTGTGACTGTCGGGTTTTTTCTGGCGCGCTTCTTTGCGCGCAGTGTCTTGATTAGCGCAGTCAACATGCAGGTGCAGTCGGCGCGCCTGCTTAGTCTTGGAGTCAAGTGGCTGGTGATGCTGCTGGCCGGAGCCATGGCGCTGGAACACTTAGGGATCGGCGGAGGGATCGTCGAACTGTCGTTCGGCATCCTGTTCGGCGGCATCGTTTTGGCTTTGGCGCTGGCGGTCGGCTTGGGATCAAAGGATATGGTGAGCCGTTCGCTCGAACGCCAGGCGGGCAGAAGTGCCGACGAAGAAGAGATCGCTGGTCGGTTTCACCATCTGTGAGCCCCTGATCCGTCGGAGCCTGCGCGTCAGCCTACCTAAACCTCGGGTTGAAAAACCACAACGGCGAGCGGAGGGAGCGTTAAGCTGAGCGAGTACGGGCGGCCGTGGATCGGCAAAGGCGCAGCCGCCACTCCTCCAATGTTTCCCTGCCCGCTGCCTCCGTATAGCGGCGCGTCACTATTTAGCTTCTCCTGCCAATGACAATCCACGGGCACTCCGACGCGGTAGTTGTATCTCGGTATCGGAGTGAAGTTACAGACGAACAGAGTGATTTCCTGGCCCTGTCCTTTTCGGAGAAAGGAGATCACGCTGCGCTGAGAATCGCTGCCATCCACCCACTCGAAACCGGCGGAATCGAAATCCAACTCAAAAAGCGAGGGGTGGCCTCGATAAAACGTATTTAGATCGCGGACCCAGCGCAACAGTCCGGAGTGAAACGGATGCTGCAAGAGGTGCCAATCGAGGCTGGCATCGTGATTCCACTCCGACCACTGCCCAAACTCTCCGCCCATGAAGAGCAGCTTCTTGCCAGGGTGGCCGAACATGAAGCCATAAAGCAGCCGGAGATTCGCGAACTTCTGCCAATCGTCGCCCGGCATTTTGCCGATCATGGAACGTTTGCCGTACACAACTTCATCGTGAGAATAAGGCAACACGAAATTTTCCGTGAAAGCGTAAACCAGGCTGAACGTGATCTTGTTATGTTCGTAGCTACGAAAGACAGGATCCCTTGACATGTAGTCCAAGGTGTCGTGCATCCAACCCATATTCCACTTGAACCCGAAGCCGAGCCCGCCAAGGTAGACCGGTCGCGACACCATGGGCCACGCCGTGGATTCTTCGGCGATCATCATGACGTCCGGGTGCGCACCGTAGACCTGTTCATTGACTCGCCGGAGAAACGCCAGGGCATCCAGGTTCTCCTTGCCGCCGTAACGATTTGCGATCCATTGGCCGTCGCGCCTGGCGTAGTCGAGATACAGCATTGAGGCCACGGCGTCCACGCGCAGACCGTCGACGTGGTACTTCTCGAACCAGAACAGCGCATTGCCCGTCAGAAAGCTCTGGACCTCACGGCGGCCGTAGTTGAACACGAACGTATTCCAGTCCGGCTGTTCGCCCTGCCGCGGATCAGCATGTTCATATAAGTGAGTCCCGTCAAAGAATCCCAAGCCCGCTTCGTCTTTCGGAAAGTGCGCTGGGACCCAGTCCAGAATGACTCCGATGCCACGCTGATGAAGGTAGTCCACCAGGAACATGAAGTCAGTGGGTGTTCCGAAGCGGCTGGTGGGCGCGAAGTAGCCGATCGTCTGGTAACCCCAGGAGCCATCGAATGGGTGCTCGGTGATCGGCAGAAACTCCACATGCGTGTAACCGGCGTCGTGCACGTAATCCGCGAGTTGAACGGCCATCTCCCGGTATGTGAGTGAGCGGTTTCCTTCGTCGGGTATGCGCCTCCACGAACCGAGGTGTACTTCGTAGATGGAAATCGGCGAACTTAACGAGTTCTTCTGTGACCGGTTCGCCATCCATTCCTGATCCATCCAGGTATACGTTGCGAGGTCCCACACGCGCGATGCCGTATGCGGACGTATCTCGGCAGCGAATCCGTAAGGGTCGGCCTTATCCACCTGGTATCCATTCACACGGGAAACGATGTGGTACTTATAGAGCGCTCCCGATCCAATATCTGGAACGAAAACCTCCCACAGACCAGCTTCGGGTCGAAGTTGCATCGGTTGGGAATCCGGATTCCATCCGTTGAAGTCGCCGATGACTGCGACTTTGGCGGCATTCGGCGCCCATACCGCAAAATGTACGCCACGGCGGCCATCCACCTCGCCGGCATGCGCGCCCAACTTTTCGTACGCACGTAGGTGAGTCCCCTCGCCAAACAGGTACAAGTCATAATCTGTTAGCCAAAATGACTGTGTGGCTGTTCCCATGTTTCACCTATAAGTAGTAGTCGAAGTCCCGTTCCGTCCGAACCCACTTGCGCACTTTCATGACATGCGCAGGGAGGCTCTCTGGGATTAGTTCAAAATAGTTTCGAGGCCCGTTCCAGAGATACCGACCGTCAGAGAGTAAGTCGTGTGCTTGAAAAGCGCGGCGAGCATCCACCCCGAGCGAGTCGAGATCCAGGTTGATCCAACCCCTCTGCGTATGGAACGGATTCAGATTGCAGACCACGATGATGATGTCCGACAGATCGCTGGTGGTCTTGCTGTAACAGATCACTTCAGAATTATCAGTCTCGTGAAATCGCAGATTTACCATGCTCTGGAGGGCTGGATTTTCGGAGCGAATCCGATTGACGCGCGCGATGAGACTTCGCAGGTTCCCGGCGCTGGCACTATTCAGGGCCCACTGCTTGAGCTCGTACTTTTCTGAGTTGAGATACTCTTCGCTGCCTGGCTCTCGTGGAGTGTTCTCAAAGAGCTCAAACGCAGGGCCGTAGATTCCGTAATTGGACCCGATTGTTGCGGCGAGGATTAGTCGAATCGCGAAGCCTGCCCGGCCTCCCGCCTGCAAAAACTCAGGGAGAATATCAGGTGTATTCGGCCACAAGTTTGGCCGGAAGTACTCACGCATCTCGGTTTGCGTGATTTCCTGGAAATACTCGGTAAGCTCCTTCTTGGTATTGCGCCACGTGAAATACGTATAGGACTGCGAAAACCCGATCCTGGCGAGGCGGGCCATGACTCTCGGACGAGTGAAGGCCTCTGCCAGGAACAATACATCCGGGTGTGTGCTCTTGACCTCACCGATCAGCCACTGCCAGAACGGGAACGCTTTCGTGTGCGGATTATCGACGCGAAAGATGCGGACGCCGCGCTCAACCCAAAAGAGCACAACCCGTTTGAGTTCTTGCCACAAGTCGCGCCACTCGGAGGTCTCGAAATTGAGCGGGAAAATATCCTCATACTTCTTCGGCGGATTTTCCGCATACTGAATCGTGCCGTCTGGACGCCGGCGAAACCACTCCGGATGCTCCCGAACGTAGGGATGATCCGGCGAACATTGAAACGCCAGGTCGAGTGCCAGCTCGATTCCATGTTCTTTGGCTTTCGCCAAGAGCCGGTCAAAATCATCCAGCGTGCCTAGCTTGGGATGAATGCTGGTGTGGCCGCCCTCTTCGGATCCAATGGCCCAGGGGCTGCCGACGTCATCCGGCCCGGCGGCGACTTCATTGTTCTTTCCTTTGCGAGACGTGTGCCCGATCGGATGAATGGGCGGCAGATACAGAATGTCAAAGCCCATCGAGGCGACGTAGGGCAGCCTGGCTTCGCAATCGTGCAAGGTGCCGTGCGTGTTGGCCGCCGGAGATGAGGATCGGGGAAACAATTCGTACCAGCTGGAGAAACCCGCTTTCTTGCGGTCCACCAGCAGGGGCAGCAATTTTTCGTAGCGGTTGGCGAACTGCCGGGCGGGGTATCGCTGAACAATGTTCCTTAACTCTTCGTCAAGAGCGAGTTGTTGGTCGTTCGGAAGGCTACGAGCCCACTCACGAAGCTTGAGGGCATCGTCACCCGTCGCGCGTGCCGCGGCCTCCTCGATCAATTCGGCGCCTATCAGGCATTCGGTTTGGACCGCCTGACCGGACTGGATGCGCTTGATCATGGCTCTACGCCAAGTTTCGAAGTGGTCAATCCAACCCTCCACCGTATACTCATAGCGCCCGCACTCAACAACTCGGAACTCTCCGCGCCAGCGGTCATTGCCCACCGGCTTCATCGGGCTTCGCTGCCAGTCGGACTGTTGTGCGCAACGATACAAAACTTCGCCGGCAACTGAGTCATGACCGTCGGTAAAGACGTCCGCTTCGACCACCATCGATTCGCCCATGATGCGCTTGACTGCAAACACACCGCAATCAATTTCCGGACGAACTCGTTCCACTACAACACGGGCGCGTCCATCCGGTGGAAGCATCTTGGGCTAGTGAGCAAATGAACGGCCAAACTCAACTGGTGGTAGGACAGACCGTCGTTTTTTGCGGTCTGTCTCCTCGACGGCGGCGACTCCATCATTTGTGAGGTCCAGAATCTGCGTCCGCGCCCAACTTCGCATCTAGATAGGCCAGATAGAACGCCAGCAGCTTATATGTTGTGTAGTAATCGTCGAAGTGGATGGCGTTTAACTGGTCGCGATTGCTGTGCAGAATCCTCCAGGTATCCTGCGTTACCGAGTGAATCGTAATCACCGGGAGATGGGCGGACAGAAAAGGGTGTGAATCGTCATCGCCTACCTGCTCGACGTTAACGCCATCCAAAGGCACTCCAAGACCATTCGCGAGCGCGCTCAAATGGTTAACGAGCTCCGGGGTAGCTCGACTCGCCCAGACCTTGGTGGAGGACAAGCCGAGGCACTCGAGGTTGATAAAAGCACGCACGCTTGCCTTATCCTCTCGCGTCAAACTCTTTACATAGCGTGAGGATCCGATCAATCCCTGCTCTTCTTTCGCAAACGCGACGAATATGTATGTGTGCTGGCGAGCGTTGGTTTTTAGAGCCTCGTATAGCGATGCCAGCATCGCCGCACCACTCCAATCGTCTACAATCCCTCTGCCTTCCTCCGCGAAATCGTAGTGACCTCCGACAATCACCGAGGAACTCGTCGATCCTTGTAACTTACAAATGACATTTGCCGATTTCTTATCAACCGGCTGCTCCTCGACCGCGCATCCAGCGTCGCCAAAAAGCTGTTTGATCGTCGGCTGACGCTGGTTCTGCTGGATCAGGCCACTCTCCAGACGTGCCTTTACGATGGCCTCATTGACGAGACCGATTTCCAGATGTTGCGCAGCACAAGACGTAGCGGCCAGTGCTGAAATTGCAAGCGCGCGCCAAAGGATAGCCGGTTACCTCGTAAGATTCAGAATACCTCTTAACGGGATGCGGACCCAGGTTGGCCGGTTGTTCAGCTCGTAGTTCAATTCGTAAAGGGCCTTGTCCAGCACAAAGGCTTCCAACAGCGTTCTCAAGTGCTCCCGATCGCTGGGTAGAAACGGTGCGTTCGCCGCAGTCTGCAGGTATGCTCGCAAAAACGCCGCCGATACCCACTTCTCCCAGAACGCGGCCCAGGGCTCCAGGCGCCCGTAATCTTCGGGCCGGCGCGCCGTGTAGTTGAGGAGACTCGAGTATGCAGCATAACTGAAAGAGCGCAGCATCCCGGCCACATCTTTTAGCGCGGGCTGCTTGCGCCGCCGTTCCGCTACTGGCCTGGCAGGTTCGCCCTCAAAGTCAAGGATGACGAAGTCGTTCTGCACCCACAGCACCTGGCCCAGATGGTAGTCGCCGTGGATACGGATCTGAACCATTTGCGTGTTCATTTTTTCGAGGCCGCGAAAACGATCGAGCATCCTTCCGCGCTGCCCGAGAGCCGTTGCGGCCCAGTCGACGAACTCGTCCGGCAGTGACGGCAGGCCGGCCCTCAAAGACGTGAAGACGTGATTGGCATGTTCGCGCAAGCTCAACGCCAGAGCCTCCAGATCGGCGTGAGTCATGGGCTCCGGCCGGAAGGTTGCGTCGTCGGTGGGCGTCGATAACGCCAGGTGCAGTTGGGCTGTACGCTGCCCCAGCGCTGCCGCGGCGTCGAGATAAATACCGATCCGTTCGCGCGCTGCTTCCGGAAGGTCGGCCTCCGCGAGGTCCAATATCGAAGAGTGGTTACCGGCAAGCTCCTCGGGCGAGTCATGAAACGTGGCGCTCTGTTCCAGGTAGCGGCCCAGTTCGTCGGTGGTCATCTTCCACCCGTCGCCTTGATTCGGAACCATCTGCTGCAACATCGCTAGTGTGGAGCGCTGGCCTCCGCGCGGCTCATATTCGACGCCACCGGCTAATTGCGGGACACTGTTGAATCTGTGGTGATCCGTCAGGAAGCGGGAGATCTCGTAATCGGGGTTGGGGCCTTCTTCCAAGCGGCGGAAAAGTTTGAGGATTAATCGGCCGCCGAAAATAATCGAAGTATTGCTCTGCTCGGCCCCGCTGCGGGACACTTTGAGTGCGGCCACATCGCCCCTGAGCTCGTGAAAGGCTTCCGTAGTGACTCCCTGAGCGGTGCCCGCTTGGGTGCTGAGGTTCTGGTTCTGTTCGATCGCTTGCAGTAAGGTCTGGCAGACGCCGTCATGCGCTAACGCATCAAACACTACTCCCGTTTCGCTGCCAATGTTGATTGCGCACACCACCGCTTCGGGCCGTGCCTCTCGCAAATCTTCTGCTGGCCGGCCGGTGGCGACACCCAAAGCCAGGTCGTAGAGGTCGGCGCCGCCGTCGGCATAACGCACTTCGATGAGCGTTAGCGCAGCCGCAGGGTCGTTCTGAATCCACCCCCAGTCCGCGACACGGATGGTCTCGATGGTTCTGGCTTTGCCGCCGAACCAGCGTTGCTTCGGCAAGAACTCGGCCAGGACCGTGGTCTCCAGACACTTTCGCCCTCGGGGTTCGAACAATTCCTCGGCGTTCTTTTTCAGCGCTACCGGACAAGCCTCGGCGCCGCGCGCTGGTTGGCGGGACTCCACTGCCTCTGGTGTCCCCTGCAATTCGAACCAGAAGAATCCGTACGGGCCGAGGGTCAACCGATAAGGCGCCTTGCCAATAGGCGGGAACTCGGTGAAGCCGAGCATCTCCACCGGCGTCATCCCTGCCAAGGCTGAGAGATCTAACTCCACCGGCTGCCCGAAGCGCGAGAGATTCGCAACGCAAAGGATTTGATCGCCTTCATATTTGCGGAAGTATGCCAGAACCTTGCGATTCTCCGGCTCGAGAAATTCCAGAGAGCCCCGCCCGAAAACGCGGAACAGTTTGCGCAAGGCGATCATATTGCGCATCCAATTCAGCAGCGAGGAAGAGTCGCTCTGCTGCGCTTCCACATTAATGGCTTCGTATCCGTAAACCGGGTCCATCACTAGCGGACTATAAAGCTTGGCGGGATTGACGCGCGAAAAGCCGCCGTTGCGGTCAGGAGTCCATTGCATCGGAGTGCGCACGCCGTTGCGATCGCCCAGGTAAATGTTGTCTCCCATCCCGATTTCGTCGCCGTAGTACAGGATCGGTGTGCCGGGAAACGAAAACAGAAGACTGTTCATTAACTCGACGCGCCGGCGATTATTCTCCATCAGCGGCGCCAGTCGCCGCCTGATTCCGACGTTGATGCGCATCCGCGGGTCCGCGCTGTAGGCGAGATACATGTAGTCGCGCTCATCGGCGGTTACCATCTCGAGCGTCAACTCGTCGTGATTGCGAAGAAATAGCCCCCACTGGCAGCGCGGCGGAATCGGCGGGGTCTGTGCCATGATCTCGACAATTGGATGCCGGTCCTCCAGGCGCAGCCCCATGAAGATGCGCGGCATGAGAGGAAAGTGGAACGCCATGTGGCACTCATCCTCGTTCCCAAAATAGGGAAGCACGTCGGCGGGCCACTGGTTGGCTTCCGCCAGAAACATGCGATTGGCGTATCGCTCATCCAGTGCACGGCGCATCTGGCGAACAACGGCGTGCGTCGCCGGTAGGTTTTCGCAACTCGTCCCGTCGCGCTCCACCAGGTAAGGGATTGCGTCCAGGCGCATGCCGTCCACACCCATATCGAGCCAAAATTGCATGGCTTTGATCAACTCCTCCAAAACGGCGGGGTTGTCAAAATTCAGATCGGGCTGGTGAGCGAAAAAGCGGTGCCAGTAATAACCCTGTGCTTCAGAGTCCCATGTCCAGTTCGATTTTTCCGTGTCCGTGAAAATGATGCGCGCGTCGCGGTACTTCTGATCCGTATCGCTCCACACGTAGAATTCGCGTTCCACCGATCCCGGCGGGGCTTTCCTCGCCCGCTGAAACCACGGATGCTGGTCGGAGGTGTGGTTCACCACCAATTCGACGATCACCTGCAAGTTGCGCTCGTGCGCCGCGCTGAGAAACGCCTTGAAATCGTCCAGCGTGCCATAGCTCGGATGCACACTGGTGTAATCGGAGATGTCGTAGCCGTCGTCCTTCAGCGGGGAAGCGAAAAATGGCAGCAGCCAAAGGCAAGTGACCCCGAGTTCCTGCAGGTAATCGAGTTTTTGAGTGAGCCCCTGGAAGTCGCCGATGCCGTCGTTGTTGGCGTCAAAGAACGCCTTGACGTGGGTTTCGTAGATGACGGCGTCTTTATACCAGAGTGGATCTTGCGCGCTTCCTCGGAGCTTCATTCGACGGCGACTTCATGGTAGCGCGAGCCAAACGCAGCCGGTTTGGACGGATGGATGCTTCCGCACATCTGATGTGGGGCCAGGCCTTCCGGCCTGCCGCCGGGCTTCTGCCCGGCGTCGCCGCCGCGGAGACACCCGAAGATCTACCGCGGCCAGCAGGGCGTAGGGCTCCACCCTGTCGCATCCGCCTGTTTCTTGAACTGATAAGACCGGATAAACGGCTGGTTCAGATACGCCGGATCATCCACCATCGCCGTCACCACCAGGTACGAATCATTCTCCGCGCCCGTGATCCGATTCACAAACTCCGTGAGGACCGCGTTGCCACTGTACGGCACGCCGTTCTTGCGAATGTACCCAGGGAGCATGTTCGTGGTCACCACTTTCAAATTCCCCGGAACCGTTCCGGGCGCCGGCGCTCGCCCACGCCCAAAGTTGGGCAGCTGCCACTGCGCCACCGAGTAGCCCTGCCAGCTCGGTTCCGGTTTCGGCGCAGCAGCCGCGCCAAAATGTAACAGCCGCGTCTGCCCGCCGGCGTCGGCGTCGATGCGAAGCGTGTTGTCATCCTCCCAGGTGATATGCAGCCGGCCGGGGCGCTGCATCACGCCCACAGCGCCATAAGCTTTGCACTGGTTGCCTTCCGATTCGTCCTTCGCCGGATCCCACGCCAACGCGGCCCGCCGCGCCGCCGCATTGATCGGCAGATACAGAATGTCGCCTTTCTGCGGAGTCACTCGGAATCGCCACTCGTCCACAATCATCGACACCCAGTAGCCGGTCAAATCGACGGGCGCAGCCGCTTTGGCGGCAGGTGGCGCTCCATTCCCGCCGCCGCGGCCGCCCTGAGCGTACACCGCGGCTGCGGCCGCAAGGCACAGCACCGCGACCCGCCGCAGAAATCCAAGCTTCATGCCGATGTTTCCTTCCAGTGAGCCGGCAGACGACGAAACCCGATCGTCTGCCCCACGAAACCCGCTATTCGAACGAGCCGCCCCACTTCCAACCATCCGACGGACGCGTGATGTTCACCATGCGCAGCCGGTGGTCGGCTGGATTGCGCCCGGGATTCCCGACCACGATCACGTCATCGCCGGGCTTCAGCGTTTCGCGAGTCACTCCCTGGCGCCCCAGCTGTCCGCCGGCGCCCCACTCGACAGCCCAAGTCTGCATTTCGCCCTTGTCGTCGGGAGCTTCCACGTGCACGAATGAGTGCGGGTTGCGATACAGGAACTGCACCAGCTTCCCGTGGATGGTGATCTTCTCGTCTTCGAAGTAGGTGGCTGCGAAAGAGTGATGGGCAAACGCCCGTACGCCGAGGACGGATACCGCGGCCGCTAGTAACGCCAGGACTTTTAGCTTCATGCGATCATCTCCAAGTTATTTCTTGTTGCTCAAACTTTTGTAAACCGCCTCAACGAACCGATCTCCGGAACCGTAGCGTGGATCCCAGTCCGCGGTCAGTTTGGCGGCTTTCACTTGATCGAGTGATTTATCCTGCTTGATCAGGTTCGCCACGCGATCGCGGACGATGGTCACCATGTCGCGGTAGTACGCGACATCGGCTATGTCGCAGATCCGCCCGTGGCCGGGAACGATCAACGTGCCGCCCTCGGTGCGGAACTCCGGAACCGCCAGATCCATGATCCGGTTCAAGGCATCGATCTCGCCCTGGATGCTGCCGCCGTTCTGCAGGTCGATAAACGGATAACTCGTGGTCGTGAAAATATCGCCCGTCGCGATCACGTCCGAGCTCCGAAAATACACTGTGGTGTCGCCATCGGTGTGGGCCGCCGGTTGATGGGTCAGGATTACCGCTTCGCCGTTGAAGAAGTGGCTCAGCTTCTTGTCGTCGTGATACGTATCCGAAGGCAGCGCCGCAAACGGCGGCTCCGGCTTGATTTCGCCCATGCGGTCCAGCACACGCTGCTGCGCAATGATGGTTGCGCCTTCGGCAGCGTCGCCGAATTCGCCGGTGACGTTGCCGCCGGTGATGGTCTTGCCCGCTTTTGAGATCTCTTCGTTGCCGCCGGTGTGGTCGGGGTGCAGATGAGTGTTGATGATGTAGCGGATCGGTTTTGGCGGAACGGGGGAAGTTACCGGCAGTCCGCCGCGGTTCGCGATCTCGCGATTGAGCTGCTCGAGTGCCCCCAGCACCTTGCCCGCGTTCTGCTTCAGGCCCGAATCCACTAGCAGAATGCCGTCCGGTCCGATCGAAGCGATGATATTGCCGCCCGCGCCTGCCAGCAGGTAGATATGTCCGCGGACCGGCTCAACCCGCACCTGCGCATTATTCTGCGCACCCTGCGGCGCCCCGTTCTGTTGGGCAAACACAACCACACCCATCGCGGCCACAGCAACGATCAGGAATTTAGTTTTCACGCATCCGCTCCCGTCTCACTTCGCCGACGCGGTGGTGGCGTTCTTGGCATTGCGCGCCGCCTCCAGCTTCCGAGCTGCCTCCGGATACATACTGGCTGCGCCCCCCTGCGTTACTTCCATGGGGAGGTTGTATTTCTTGCCGAATTCCCCGAGGTATTGATTGGTGCCCGGCAGCTCGTGCGGCACCACCCCTTTGGCGCGCACCACCTCCTCCACCACATCGCACGGATATGGTGGTATCTGCTGGTTCAGCGCCAGGCGGTACTCGGAGCTGCGGATCATCGGTTCGGTCAAATAAACCGGGTCGTACGCAATCGTCACCCACGTCAGATAGTCTCCGCGGCGAATCCAATATTGCGTCAGCGTGGCGCGGTCGCTCGATGGCACTCCGTTACGCCGGTAGTAATCCTCTTTGAGGTGCGTCGTAGTAATCTTGAGCATCTCGCCTTCAAACGCCGCCGTGGAGAAGCCGCCCCAGGTGTGTACCGCGAGGTCCGACGGGTGCGGACGCCCGTCCATGTAATAGGGATTGTCGATCGATCGCAACCACTCGGCGTGGTACGCGGTCAACTGCCGTGTCACCGGGTCGATCTCTTTCCAGATCCGCACCTGCGAGGGCCCGCGCGAGATATACATGGCGCCGTGGGGCCGGCACTGCCATTCCGGCAGTGTCATGTACGAGGAGCTCCATGCCGCGGATCGCAGCGCCGATGCCGGGCTTATCGGAATCCCGATCCATTCGCCCAGGTAGGGGTTGCCGGTATTGTCCTCATCCTGCACCACGGCCCAGTCCCCGCTGAAATCCATCTGCGCGAACGCCGGAACGGCCAGCGCCACCGCCAGTAGCCAACCTGTCATTTTCATTTCAACCTCAATCGAACCTCAAAGCACCGCCGCCTGTCGTTACCGAGCCGCGACTGGAAGGAGCGGTGTTTTTCGCATTTCCCCCTAAACCGCCTTCACTTCTTTCCGCGCCAACCTTTCCTCGCGATACGGATCGTTCACCGCGCGGCACTCGTTGTTGAAAATCATGGTGGCGCGCTTCGCCTCGTCGAACGGCAGCCAATTCGGAATGCCCTTGTGATTGGGATTGCCGCTGCGCGCGAAGGCCGCCCATGCTCCGCTCATCCGATCCGCCAGCGGATAACGCTCCGGCCCCGAACCGACCATCGACTCCGCGATATCCACGTTCTCGAAAACGAACGGGATGTCGAGCGTGTGATAGGAGCGCAACTTACCCTCGCGCACCGGCGAATACCATTGGAAGTAGTATTTGTAGACTGGTGCTCCGCCGATCGCAGCTTTTCGCTCCGCCTCCGTATCGGTCCCGGTCCGGAAATTCGATAAATCGGTGGACATGACGAAGAACAGGTCGAGATTGCTCGCCTTCGGCCGGCCCTTCCTGTAAACCGCGATCAGCCGGTCGGCTGCCGCGCCATCGATATGCTGGCTGCTCGAGATGCGCTCGCGCAATTGCGCATCGTCGAGCGGATCGAAGCTGATGCTGTTATTCCAGGTCACTTCGGTCTCGGTCGAACCAATCATCAGCGGCACGTTGGCCGTGATCGCCGGCGCCGTGGGATCGAATGGGCCGCTTGGCAGCGTGCGGCCGTCCACCACCGGATTCAACTGCAACCGCAGCTCGCGCATGGCCGCGAGCAGTTGCGCTTGGGGCATCCTCTGGAGTTCCTCCACCTGGCTCGATTTCAAATCCAGCTTGGCCATGTAGTCCGCGGCGATCCTGGTGGCGCGCCCGCGCGGTTCGCCCTTCACTGCCGATCCGCTCATGGCGATGGCGCGATGGAACAACCCCTTTGCCGCGGGCATTGCCATCAGCGTGCTGACCTTTCCGCCGCCGCCCGATTGACCGAAAATCGTGACGTTCCCGGCATCGCCGCCGAACGCCGCAATGTTGTCGCGCACCCATTCCAGCGCCGCAATACAGTCGAGCATCCCAAAATTGCTCGCCTGCGCAAACCGCTCGCCCCCGAGTTCGGCCAGGTACAGATATCCGAACACGTTGAGGCGGTGATTCACCGTCACCACCACCACGTCCTGCTTGGCGGCCAGGTTCCCGCCGTTGTACATGTTCCAGTTGGCCGAGCCGGCTGAGTATCCGCCGCCGTGGAACCACACCATCACCGGCCGCTTGCCGCTGAGCGCCGGAGTCCAGACGTTGAGGTGCAGGCAGTCCTCGCTGCCGTTGCCATCGGTCTTGGGCTGCTGCGCCATGGACTCCGGAATCAGATTCGACGGAATCTGCGGCGAGGCCGGTCCCAATTCGAGTGCGTCGCGCACGCCCGTCCAGGGCCGCGGTTTGGCGGGCGGCAGGAAGCGCCCGGCGCCTTCGGTAGACGCACCGTACGGGATACCTTTAAACGCGTGCACCTTCTCCTGCAGCGTGCCGCGGATTTTCCCGGACGTTGTGGTGGCGATCGATCCTGAGGTTTCCGTCTTCGCAGCTGCGCGGAGTTTCGGAACTGTGCTGCCGAGAAGGAATCCCACCGCTAGAGAGCTTCCGCCCAGGAATGATCTGCGATCCATGGCGGCGTGCCGATTACGCATGCTTTGAGAGTTCATGGGACCGCCTCCACACCTTCGCGTGAGATTTGCGGTTCATTATATAACGTTCGCGGAAATGATTGCGGGAGCACTGCGCGGCGAGGAAGCAGGGTGCGCCAGCGCAGTTCGTGTGAGATGTAGAGAGCCTAGCCGCGCTTAGAACGTTTGCGGCGATACGCTTGGACTGCGATCACGGCGAACCCGCCGAAGCACGGAATCAGGAAGCTCGGTTCGGGGACAACTTCCGGCGGAACACCGCCACCGCCGCCTTCAGGTATAAAGCCGCCACCGCCACCACCGCCGCCCGGCGTCGTGCCGCCACCGCCGCCACCCGGAGTTGTGCCGCCACCACCGCCGCCCGGCGTCGTGCCGCCACCACCGCCGCCCGGAGTTGTGCCGCCACCGCCGCCGCCCGGAGTTGTGCCGCCACCGCCGCCGCCCGGCGTTGTGCCGCCACCACCGCCATCCGGCGTCGTGCCGCCACCACCGCCGCCCGGAGTTGTGCCGCCACCGCCGCCGCCCGGCGTCGTGCCGCCACCGCCGCCACCC
>DATJAK010000010.1:0-2259 GCA_035516375.1 Bryobacteraceae bacterium | reverse complement strand
CAGTTCCAGCGCCTCCCGCAACTGGTGTGTGGACATGACTACGGTGCGTCCCTGGGCCAGAGCCTCGCGCAGTACGCTTTGGAGCACGGCGATGGCGCGATCGTCGAGCGCCGTGAAGGGTTCGTCGAGCAGCAGCACCGCCGGATCGTGAAGGAGAGCGCGCGCGACCGCCAAGCGCTGGCGCATGCCCCGCGAGAATTCGCGCACCAGACCGTCGCGTACGCGCTCGAGGCCGGTACGTTCCAGCCAGCGTCGTGCGGCATCGTCCGGGTTGGCGAGTCCGTAAAGCTTGCCGAACAGCCGTAGGTTTTCGATCGCCGAGAGCTCGTCGTAAATCGCGATCCCGTGCCCAAGGAAACCGATGCGGCGCCGCGCGTCCGCTTCCCGCGGCGAGTTGCCTAAGATTTTCGTCTCGCCGCGGCCGGCTCTGGAAAATCCACCCAGGATGCGGAGCAGCGTGGTCTTGCCTGCACCGTTGCGGCCGATCAGCGCCAGGCACTGTCCTTCGGGTACGTGAAAGGAAATATCACGGAGCGCCGGAAAATCGCCGTAGAACTTCCAGACGCCGGCGCAGTCAACGGCGACGGCGCTCATTCTTTCCCTTTGGCGGAGCGTTGCGTGTTTCACGCGCGGCGGCCGCAGCGGTTTCAGGCACGCGTGCGCGATAGAGCAGAATAAATCCCAACGTGAGAATCCCAAACGTCAGCGCCAGGATCCATGTCATTTTGCTGTAGACTTTGGCCGGGATCTGCTCGTAGGTTGCGCCGCCGGAGTCGCCACCCGTGTCCTCGGCCTCCAGAGAGCCCGCGCCGGAAATTTCCGCCTTGTAATCGTTGACCTTCAAGTCGTAGATGACGGCCTGCGTCTTCGGCTCTTGCCCAATCGGCTGGATGCCGTCTCCCTTGACCGTGACCCCGTTGGGCGCTACCAAACGGGTAGGCCCGCCTTTGTATAAAATCTTTCCCTCAAACGTGCCGGGCGCATTGAACGGTACGGTGTAGCCGATATCGATGCGCGTCTCGCCGGGCTTGATGGGGAAGGCCACCTTGTAAACATTCGGCGTCGCCGTTTTTTCGGCGGCCTGCGGGACCGGCATGCCTTGCGGAGCGGTCGCGTTCACCTTCATCGCGCCGTTGGCGGACGGAGGCAGGTAGAACCGCAACGTACCGCCCTCCACATCGTTATAAGTGATCTTGCCGGCGTTGCGGAACATGAACCATTCAGCCACCATCAACTGGCCGCGCGCCGGTTCGAACACCACCACGTGCTGATCCACCTTGGCATCGCCCGGCTGTTTCGACGAATTGTAGACATCGACGGTGATGTCGTTCGACGGGCTGCCCGGAGGCAGCATGTGGTTGTAAGTAACTTCCTGGTACGCGGCCTGCACCAGTCGCGGCCCAGGCCCTGGCGCGTCTTGCGTGATGTGGAACCTGCCGTCCGCCCCCGACTTCACGCTCTCGATGGCTTCCGGTCCCGCCTGTCCTAGCTTGTAGAGAGTTACGGTTGCGCCCGCTTGCGGCTTCCCCGTAGTTTGATTGACGACTCTGCCATCGACCGCGCCGAAAGACAGGCGCGTTAAGAGCAGGCCGATGCCAAATCCCAGGCCCAGAAATCTCTTCATGCCTGTGCCGCCTTCATCGGCTTGCCGCATTCGCCGCAGAACTTCAACGGCCGCTCGAACTCTGCTTTGCATGAAGGGCAGACATATGTTGCGGCTGCTTTTGTGACCGGCGCTTTCACTAACTCCGGCGCGGGCGCTGGAATTTTGCCGGCAGCAATCTCCGCTTTCACGCGGTCGATTTCCGCCATCACTCCGGCCAGCTCGCGCTGCAAGTCGAGCTTGGTGTGCTGATAATCCTCATCTGACAATTTTCCCACCCGGTATTCAAACTGCAGATCGCGCAGATTCTCGTAGATCGCCGCTTTGCGTTCATCCAGATGATGGAAAGGGGAGACGGGCTCCGCCTGCGGCAGGTCCTTGGCTCTCACGCTGAGAATGAAAGCGATCACACCCACAGTGATCAGACTAGCCAGAATGATGGTCATCAGTCCAGGTGCGCCAGGTCGTGCTCGATCTGTTCGCGATAGCGGCCGAGAGCTTCGTCCTCTTGCGCGGGCGCTTCCGCAGCCGGCGCGATACGGCGGTAGCGCCGAACGAACCAGACTACCACGAGCGTACCCAGCGCCAGCGCACTGTAGGGCACTACCCAGCCGAAAGCATTGGGGTCGGCGCGATAGATCTTGGCGCCGTACTCC
>DATJAK010000009.1:0-2984 GCA_035516375.1 Bryobacteraceae bacterium | reverse complement strand
AGGATGCGGCGCGCGATCTCGTCCGCCTCGCGTTCGATGGAGGGCGTGGCGCACAGTTCTATGCGCGGCGGCGCGGGCTGCCACGTGCAGGCTTCTTCCACGAAGCCCATCGCCAGCAGCCGTTCGCGCGTGGGTGCAGTGATGGCCGCGGCAGGCAGCGTGAGCGTGACGTCTGCATGACGGCACATCGCGCCGATGACCGCCAATTCCGGATCGGGCAGGGCGTAGAATCCATCGAGCCAGATCGTGTGGAGCGCAGGGTAGCCCTCGCGCGCGATTCGTTCTGCGGCATGCGCCAACCGCTGGGAACGCGTCGCCAGTCCGCGGCGGGCGAGTTCGTGGTCCACTTCGCGATAGACCGCCAGAAACGCCTCGCCCAGCGGCGCCGCGACGCCGTTCCGGGACATGCTGCTGGCCAACCGTTCCGCATCGCATCCCGCCGACGAAAACTCCTCGATCGCACGCGCCAAGGCCGCGCAGAACCCGGGCAGGCCGGCCACGCGCGCGAACTCGCGGCGGTTCACGCGGCCGGCGGCCTCCTCCACGATGAGATAGAACAACGGTTCGGAGACCTGCGGCCGGTCTCCGGCAAAAGCATCCACGAAGCGCGAGAGCGTTTGGATCAATCCGGGCCGGAAGACCAGCCCTTCCCGCGCCACCTGGTTCTGCAAATGCTGCGCCATGGTGGCCGTCGGCGTGAGGAGCCGCACTCCGGAATCCCGCCGCGCAACAGCGTCGCGGAACCGCTGCAGAATGCGGGAGGTCTTACCCGACCCGGCCGGGCCGGTCAGCAATAGCATTCTCTCCAGATTAAACCGCTTTGCGGAAAACCGCTGCGGCGTCGCGCGGCGCACCGCCGGCAGTGGGGGAACCGCGTCCGCAAATCTCACCGTGTTGCGCAGGATCTTTGCGTGTGCGACCACCGCAAGCGGCGTTATACGGCCAGTTGAGGTGGACTGGACATCACAGGAGTGATCTCCCACAACGCCGTATCTGGACCGTTTGCCTGATGCCTGGTGGATTAGGCCCGCCTTGTACGAGTGGCCGGCCATGCAGCCGAAGCCGTCGAACACGCCACTTCGCGCTGGGCCAACCGACGTTTGGCAGTTTCGGGCCCATGTCCTGTAAAGCTCCGCCGAGGCCGTTTTGTGCTTTCCATGCCGCTGCCTGCGCGCCTTGTCTGAGACAAATCGAGTGGTATTCTGGAATTGCGATGTCCCGAGCACGAGGAGTTGCGCAGGCGGCAGAGTTGCAGAAGAAACTGAACGGCATTATGCCCCAGCCGAGCCCTGGCGTTGTAAAGTGGCGTCACACCTTCGGCAATGATTGGGCTGGAGATCCGGCGATCTTCTTCTGGGTCACGCTTACAGACGAGGCCAGCAAGAAGGACAAGTTGTCGCAGACCACAGAGGGTTTCAAGACGGCGCTCAGCGAACGCATCGACTTTCAGAACGATTGGGATCTGATTCCCTACTTCAGTTTCCGCAGCGAATCAGAGCAAGCGCTCCTGAAGGACGAGGTCTACGCATAATTGAATGGATCTGGTTGACGATCTTTTCACACATGCGGTGAGGCTCGCCGCTAACGGGGAACGCCAAGGTACCGAGCAAATCGATTTTCGCCGTGCGGTGTCAGCCGCATATTACGCAGTCTTCCATCTCTTGACCATGACGGCAGCGGAGTCCTGGGCCGTGGGCAGGGAAAGGCACCGGTTTGCCCGGTTGTTTGAGCACGGCAAGCTCAGAAGCGCGTTTCTGGCGCTGCCGGCCAAACTCAAGGATCGTTTGGGAAGCAACGCGTTACCGGACGACCAGAAGACGGCCGATACACTCGCCGCTGTTGCAAAGGAATTTGTAGCGCTGCAGCAGGACCGGAACAGTGCCGATTACGATAATTCTCGAGTCTGGTCATATACGGAGGTTGAGGACGTCATTACCCGGGCGCACAACCTCTACTTGAGATGGAACACTGTCTGCCGGACTCAATTGGCGGAATCGTTCTTCCTCGACATGCTTGGAGGAAAGTGATCCAAGACAAGTCGATAGCCGTTTCGCCAGCCCGCCAGTGTCCCGGTTGCCGCCACTCCGGCCGTACGTGCCACTCGTACAAAGCTCGGTTCGGGTGACGCGGGCCCCAAGTCCGGTTGGAGGAAGCCCGGAAGTCGGACGCATCGTTGAGCGAATTCGTCCGCCAAACGCCCGTCACGGCTACGTGATCCCAGCTCCGTAGCGCTTCTCCGCGGAGCGGGCTGCCGGCGGTGGTTCTACAGCACGAGAGGGGCGGCCTATTGTCGGATTGGCAGCCAGCCGCTTACAAGGAATATGAATGGATCGTGGCCGATCCGCTACCGTCGGGCGGCAAGCTGGCCACTCGCGGCACTCGGCTAGCCGTGTCTCTTATCCTCGAATGCCTGGCTAGCGGCATGTCTCTCGACGATATTGACCAGGCTTTCGATAATGTCTTGCCGCATCAGGCCTTGCCCGAAGTTCTGAAGGTCGCCTCCGAGTTCACCGACTCCTTCCATGTGGCTGCTTGATGCCAATGTGGACGTGCATCTCGGGTCCGTCCTGACTGGTTTCAACATCTTTCGACACGGATGCCAAAACGCGGGTGGAAGGGCGGCCTTGCCTACAATACCGCGAGCAATTCCCTGCCCTTTGGAACGAAACGCCCCTCACGGAGACCCACGGCAAATCAGGCCTGCAGGCGATTTCGTGCTATAAGGAAAACTTGCAAATCACCGTTCGCAACCAGACCCGCAACACCGTCCTGGCCGACGCCGCCGAAGTCGCGGACACCAGTGCAAAGCGCCGCGTCGGATTGCTGAAGCACGATCACCTGGCGCCCGGCCAGGGCCTCTGGATTGTCCCGTGCGAATCCGTGCACAGTTTCTTCATGAAGTTCGCCATCGATCTGGTTTATCTCGACCGGAAAAAGAAGGTCCGGAAGGTGCGCCACAGCATGGCGCCCTGGAGGCTGTCGGC
>DATJAK010000008.1:0-29662 GCA_035516375.1 Bryobacteraceae bacterium | reverse complement strand
CCGGGGGCCGCAATCGCCGCTGATTTGTGCTTCGGCACCCTCGGTACGGACACCGCAGGATCGGTCCGAAACCCGGCCGCCAATTGCAGCATCGTGGGACTCAAACCGACGTATGGGCGCGTCAGCATGCGCGGAGTGATTCCGCTTTCATGGACGCTCGACCATGTCGGCCCCTTGTCGCGAACGGTGGAAGATACCGCGATTCTGCTCAACGTGGTGGCGGGGTATGACGAGCAGGATCCCACCACGGTGGATGTGCCTGTTCCCGATTACACGCGAGCACTGAAAATGCCGACTGCCAAATTGCGTCTGGGCCGGCCCGCGGCGTTCTTTGAAGGCGCCGATCCGGAAGTTGGAAAGGCGGTCGAGGCAGCCATCGAGGTGCTTCGCAAATTGACGGCTGGTGTGACCGATGTCGAGTTGCCGTCAATCGGCAACCCGGCGCAGGTGTGGGGTCCGGAGGCTCTCGCGTATCACGCCAAGTGGTTTGCCGAGTCGCCGGAAAAATACCAGCCGGCCACCCGCCGGCAGCTTCAACAATCCACCGAAGAGAAGGCCGCAGACTATGCGGAGGCGGTGCGGCAGGTGGAATTGGCGCGCCGCGAGATCCGCAAAGCATTTCGCAGCGTGGACCTGCTGATTACGCCGAGCACCCTGACGCCGCCCGCTCTAATTGCCGAAACCCCGCCGCCGGGAGGGCGCGGCCCAGGTCCGGGCCGCAACAACCACGTGCCGTTCGACGTGTTCGGGCTGCCGGCGATCTCGATTCCGTGCGGATTCACCGCGGCCGGTTTGCCAATCGGCCTGCAAATCGTTGGTGCGCCTTTCGCGGAAACGACGGTGCTCGCGCTGGCGCATGCTTACGAGCAAGCGACCGAGTGGCACCTCCGGAGGCCGCCGTTAGTTTGAAGACGGCTTTTCGACGCGATCGATCACGAGCACTTCGACAGGCGCTTTGGTCGATTCCAGCTTCAAGCCCAGTTGCTGCTGGAACGCGGCGAACAGATCGGGCGGTGGGTCGTCATCACCCGGAGGTGGTGGAGGCGGGGCGCCCGGGGGAGCCCCCAGCTGGCGCTGCGACGGATCGGGCGTCCACCTCAGTTGGAAGTCCCACCGTGCGTCGCCGAGCCCGGTTTGATCGACGACGGGCTGTTCCACGATATTCGCTTGCAACATACTGGCAAATTCGGCGATCGTGGCGTTCCGGACCATCAAGCCCCGAGGTCCCCCGCCAAAGCCAGGTAGGCCAAGCGTACTCTCGCTCTTTTTGAGCTTCGACCCGTTCTTGGCAATCGAGATTGCGTAGACAGACAGTTCTTTTTTGTCGCGATGGAACGTCAGCTGGAAGCGTTCAGTCAGCAGCTTCTGGACCATAGCCTTTAACTGTTTGGGGTTGGGCATACCAGGAGTGTCGGGCTTGCCCGTAATGTCGTACTTCTCCGATTCGAGCCATACGGGGCCACTGGTGATTTGCCGGGGATGCAAGTCGTAGGCGAACTTGATCAGATCGCTGAGCGAGGTCGAGGTGGTGTTCAGCATGCCGCTCCGGTTCACCAACAGGGAGAAGCGCCCCTCGGGTTTGGCCGGCTTGATGGTGGCAACTTCAAACGAGGGAGTGGCGTCGGCGGCCATCAGCTTCGGCGGGGGTGGCGGCTCCGGAATGGTCCACGTGGTCTCGGGCGTTGCGCGCACCAGGTTCAGCGGCATTGGCATTCCTACTTGAGTCCACGTTCCGTTAATCGTGTTGCCGTCTGCGCTCAGACGGCCTTCATACCCGCCCCCGATCATGTCAACCTTCATTTTGATGATGGAGCCATCCTTCGAGATGGAACTGCCGGGGATGGGCTGCCCGCCAGCTTGATCGATGCTGTACATGACAGCCTTGAGCTTGTCATCTTCCAACGAGATCTTGACTACGATCCGCAGGTCTAGCGGCCCGGCCTTCAACGTGCCCTGCCAGGCGCCTGTTATGTTTTGGGCGTGCAAGCCGCCCGCCAGCGATGCAATTAGAGTGGCCATCCACAGAATTGACTTCTTCATCGGACGTTCCCCCTCTTGAGTGAATTGGCGATCAGGATCTATTTTGACACCGGAACGGCCAGAGAAGTTCCGATGCGCACAGATATAACGCCCGCGGGCGGCCGGTTTTAGCAAGCTGCCGTAACGATTCGGTTACGGCACGAGGAGGTGGTCCCGGTGATTTCGAAGCGCCAAAAGACCGCTCCTTTTAGTCGCAGCTCGGTAAAGACGCTGCCTGACATTACCGAGCCGCGACCAAAGGGAGCGCGGTCCGAAACGCTTTCGAAATGACCGGGACAGCCCAGGACGAGGGGGCCACGCCCGGCCAGAAGCAAGTCTTGGATACAATCGATGATGCCGTTTGCGAAACGCGGAGGTTCCCGAATGAGACGACCAGGATCAAAGCGCATACTGACTGTAACGGCGGTGATGGCGGCAGTGTTCGCTGCCCAATCCGCCCAAGCGGAGTTGCAGGAGAAGACCAAGAAGGTGGGCTCCACGACTGTCCAATATAAGGTTGTTCTCCCCAATGGATACGATCGAGCGAAGGCGTATCCGGCGATTCTGGCTTTGGGCGGCGGCCCGGAGACTATGAACACGGTGGACAGTGTTCTCAACCGCAACTTCCGCGCCGAGGCGGAGAAACGCGGCTACATCGTGGTCGCACCCGCTGCGCCCGACGGCGAGTTGTTCTTCGAGGAAGGCGCGCGGATCTTCCCGGAGTTTCTCAAGTTGATCCTGGCGGACTACAAGATTCAGGGCAACAAGTTCCACATCGCCGGACCGTCCAATGGCGGGATCGCCGCGTTCCACATCGCGGCCGCGAACCCGCAGTATTTTTTGTCCGTTACCGCCTTCCCGGGATATATGTGGGAACCGAGCATGGCCAAACTCCAGGCGATTTCGAAGATGTGCGTCTTCATGTATGTCGGCGAGAACGACGAGTACATGTGGCACGACGAGATGAAGAAGGAAGCAGCCTTCCTGCGCTCGAAAGGAACGGTAGCCCGCTATACGGTCGAGGCCGGCCAACCGCACCGGATGGAAACGCTGGCGGGCGCCAATGCCGGGCGGCTGTTCGACGGATTTGAAGAAACCCAGAAGGGTTGCAGCAAATCAGACTGAGGTTCGCGGGTTCTACTGGCGCTCGATCTTGACGCCCTCTTTCAGCAGTTGCTCGTAGCGATCGAGGTCCGTGTTGTTCTCGGCGCAGACGGACTCGTGGATGCGGGTGCCCTCGCGCAGCATCATCGTGGAGTGGTAAGTCCAGGGCTTGGTCAGCACTTTGGGGTCTTCCATCACCACGTCGTAGTTGATCTGATCTTTGTCCACGCGCGTGTATCGTTCGACAATGTGCAGTTGATCGCTGTGAAAGGTCCCTGCTCCTAACAGCCACGTCTTGTCATTGAAGTTGGTGATGTCCACCACGAGCGTGTTGCCATCCCAATGACCAACGGAATCGCCCATGTACGTGGGCTCCGCGTCATCCGGATGTTTGGCGTTCAGCGGAATAATGCGGAAGACGTTCATGTATTCGTATAGGATGATGATCTGCTGCGGCGTCTGCACCATCTGCAAGGGGAACAAGCCGAACGAATGGAGGCGCGGAATTCCGGCGGGAAGGCAGCGCGCGGTGGGATCATCGATGGCGCGTTTATTGTACGACTCGAGCACCTTTTGGGCAGCCCAGGGTTGATAGGGCGCACCCTCGCCATGGCGGTCGGCGGAAGCGCCCGCTACCGGCGCGTTTGGGTTCTTTCCCGTTCCTCCGAGTCCGGTGCCAGAATTGGCTTCTTCCCAGGATCCGCGGATGGTGCTGGCCGGCTGCCAGACTCCCGTGAGATCGGGTTTTCCATCGGCCGCGCGGGGAACGGCGGACTTCGCAGGCGCGGTGCTTTGAGGGCTGAGCGGGACGGTGGTGAGCAGCGCGGCTATCAAACATAGCGCTGGGTGGATGGGCTTCATGAGTCGCCTCGGATTCTTGTGTCCCACAGTATACTGCGCGCCAGGGAAAGACTGCGCGCCGCGCCGGGCAGCCCGGAAGGCCTTTGGTCGCGGAAACGGACCCACGGGCGGTCATAGAATGTTCACTGCCCGCCCGGCCAGGATCACCACCGTTCCCAGCGAGATGGATGATTGGACCATCATCATCACCTTGGCCCAGCGCGAGAGCACCGGCACATCCGTGGGAGAAAATGCGGTGCTGGTGTTGAACGCCAGAAACAGGTAGTCGACGAAGCCGGGCTTCCAGCCCTTCTGGCGGATTTGCATCTGCGGGAACAGGAATGCGCCATTCTCGTGAACGGCGATGTGATCGCGGACGTTCGGGCCGCCGGCGTCCAGGCGCCAATACCAGGACGCGAACACCAGCACGTTGCTGCTCCACAGGCCGACGGCAGCGACCAGTAGTTCGCGCGGCGACTCCTTGTGTACCGGCAGCCGCGCAATCAGCAGCGCCAAAGAGGCAATCATATCGGCGGTGACGATGACGAGCAGCATGTAACCCAAAATCTGGTTGGCGCGGTGTTGATGCCGGTAGTGCATCACGACACTGGGGATGAGCAGCGCCCCGACCATCGGAGCGGTGACCCAATCGGGGCCTAACGTCAGCGCCGAAGGCAGGAAGAGTCGCAAACCGACAATGGCAAGCATGGCAACCGCAGCGGGCCAGCGCGGCTCGTAAGACTCTTCGCGGACGGTTGCTTTGTGGACCGAGATGAATCTAAGATTATCAGGACTCGCGCCGGGGCGTGCCGTCACTAGTGCCGTCAACGGTTTGACATCAGGCGGGCTTGAAGAATAGGATCGAAAACGTCGGTCTGCTGGAGGTTTTGTGATGAGCCATCGATTCCGTTCTGCCGCTTATGTGGGGCTGGCGCTGCTGCTTGCGGCAGCATTGGCCGCCGCCCAAACGCCGAAATCCGGCGCGAAGAGCTGGACGCCGCCGCGCACCGCGGATGGGCAACCCGACCTCGAAGGAATCTGGACCAGCGCTACGATCACGCCTCTCGAGCGGCCGGCCGATCTGGCGGGCAAGCCAACTTTGACGGAGAAGGAAGCCGCTGAATACGAAAAGCTGCAACTGAAGCAGAACAATCGCGACCGGAGGGATGGCGGAGCCGACGCCGACCTGGGACGCGCCTACAACGAGTTCTGGTATGACCGCGGAACCAAGATTGTCGGCACACGGCGAACGTCGCTCATCACCGATCCGCCGGACGGGTTGGTGCCGGCCTTGACTCCGGAGGCCCAGAAGCGCATCGAATCCAATCGGGAGCATGCCCGGCTGCATGCCTTCGATGGCCCCGAGGACCGCCCCTTACCAGAGCGGTGCCTTTCCTGGGCGACCGCCGGCCCACCCATGCTCCCGAGCGCCTACAACAACAACTACCAGATCGTGCAATCGCCGGGATACGTGACGATCCTGAGCGAGATGATCCACGACGTGCGCATCATTCCGTTGGATGGGCGGCCGCACCTGGGAAGCAGCATCCGGCAGTGGATGGGGGACGCGCGCGGGCACTGGGAGGGCAATACGCTTGTGGTGGACACTATGGATTTCAATGGCAAGGCGCCGTTTCGCGGGTCCGATCAGAAGATGCATCTCGTCGAACGGTTCACGCGCGTGGATCCCACGACGATGCTCTACGAATTTACGGTGGACGACCCGACGGTCTTCACCAGGCCTTGGAGCGCGCAAATCCCCATGACCAAAACGGAAGGGCCGATCTACGAGTACGCATGCCAGGAGGGCAACTATGCGCTGAGGGGCGTGCTGGCGGGGGCGCGGGCGGAAGAAAAAGCCAAGTAAGTAAGTGGGGCGGACGATCGTTTTTTGTCGTCCGCCAGGCAGACCACAAACTGCGATGGTCTGCCCCACGTCTATTTCGCGTCCTCGATCGTCAGATCCACCGGCGGGTCATCGCCCGAGTACATCTTCGCGGAATCGAAGAACCCGGCGGTGGTCAGATGTATCCTCACTTCTTTCTTGCCTTTGTTCTCCCAGAACCAGCCGTGAATCCCCGTGGTGGGCGCCGTGAAAGCGCCAAATGAGTGGTCTTTGCCGATTTTGTCGTCCAACTCGTAGCTCTCGAAGTAATCCTTGTTCGGTTTCTGGTCCGGCTCGCCGTGGAATTCGTAGGTGACGTTGGCATCCGCTTTCCATGCGTAGACCATGCCCGCGCCTTTCTGCATGTGATACTTGATCTCGACTCCTTCGCCCGGCATCAGGCTGAGATCTTCAGAATCGGTTTTGTAAATGCCGGGTTGAGCGGTGTAGATTCCCGTTTGCGCGGGCGTGGCGCGGCCCGCGGTGGGTTTTTCCGCGGCCTTCGACAAGTCGGTCAGGCCGAGCGCAGCTCCCGTTTTCAGAGGATCGATGCCGTATTCGGCGGGCAGCACGGCCGTGAACAGAATGAGCAGCGCCGCGGCCAGAGCGATGCCGGTAGCCTTGATGAGTTTGCCTTTGGAGGGACCTTCCATCATGATTTTCCTGCGATCAAATATCCGGTGACCTGGTACCCGACCAGAACGAAACCCACGGCCATTAACGCGGTGTTGGTGGTGAAGGCATAACGCAAGAAGCCGTTCTTGGTTCGCCAGTAGCTCAAAGCGATGAGAATGGCGCTCAACGCCAAGACCTGGCCGATTTCCACGCCGACATTGAAACTGACAATGTTGGTGACCAATCCGTTGCGCGAAAGGTCGAGTTCCTGGAGCTTCGTGGCGAGGCCGAATCCGTGGAACAGGCCGAAGAGCAGAACGGCCAGCTTCGTATTCGGCTGGAAACCGAAAAGACGCCGGAAGCCATCCATGTTGTCGAAGGCCTTATAGACCACCGACAGGCCGATGATGGCATCGACAATATAAGAATTCGCGTGGATGCCGCCCAAGACACCGGCGAGCAGGGTCATGCTGTGGCCGATGGTGAACAGGCTGACGTATTGGACAATGTCCTTCAGCTTGTAGAGAAAGAAAATCACGCCGACCAGAAACGCCAGGTGGTCGTAGCCGGTGACCATGTGCTTGGCGCCGAGATAGACGAAAGGGGCGATGGCGGCGCCTTTGGTCGATTGCACAAAGCTGGCATCGCGCTTGGAAACGTTGTGGGCGCCGGCTGGAATGGCGAAGAACAGCGTGGCGAGGAGAATCGCTATGGTGAAGAGCAACGTGGCGCGGTGCAACATGATCGACAGCAGTCTAGCACGCTGACGGGTCAGGACCCGGTCACGGATGGTCAACTTGCGGTCAGTGACAGGCAAAGGCCGCAGCCTTTTGGCCTGACACGGCCCCGCGACCTAACACGCTGCTGAAAAAGCCCAAGAACGGCTTGCTAACGCGCGCGGCTCGGAAACGCGGCATCGAGTTCACAGGCAGTTACCGAGATGGAAGCCGCGACCGTTAGGGAGCGGAGGGTTGGCGGGCTTTTTCAGCACCTGCTAAGGCAGCGGTGGTCTTCTAAGCTCTTTTCAGCAGCGGCCGTAGTTCGCGGACGCTCTTCAGATTTTCGAGATTCAGGATGCGCTCGATCAACTGCGAGCAGCGCGCCGCGCCCAGTACCGGCGACATGAGGTCGCGGCACTTGGCCACCACCTCATCGCGGGTCATTGGATTTTCAGCCGTGCCGCGCACGGCGGAGACTCGCTCCGTCAGCTTTTCGCCGCTTTTCAGCGTCAGCTCCACGACGCCCTCGCGGAGCGGAACCAGCTTTTCCAATTCTTCATCCGGCACCAGTTCGACTTTGGCCCGCTCGCGCAAAACGGCCGGATCTTGCATGCGCGGCTTGTCGTGGGCGGCGCGGAAAGTAACCGTCTTGTCGATCAACATCACGGCCACGAGGTGCTGCAGCGAAATGTCGGGCATCTCGCGGTTGTTTACGGTCTTGGCTTCACTGGTAGCGACACGCACGATCACCTTCTGCACGTCAGCCGCCTCGAATGGCCGTTTCTTGCGCAGGTTCTCGATGGCATCGAGAGGCGCTTGCACGGGCGACCCCACCGTCCACTTCTTGATATTGGTGCGCGCGATTTCGTAGCGTTCGCCGAGCCGATCGATCAGCCCGGCCGGGTCGGCCTTTGGAGAGAAGGTCAGCAGGAAATTATCGGCGCCTGAGAAGATGTCTTCCACGCCCGTCCCACCCAATTGAATGATCAAAGCGGCGCTCACGCCATCGCGCGCGGGCATACCCGCGAAGACCAGGGACTTCTCGATGTGATCGGTGTCTCGCTGCCAGGCAGCTACACCGGCGGCTTGTTGTGCCGCGTAATCGAGCACCCAGCGCATTTGCTGCGCGTTGAGGCTGGCTGCGCAACCGGCGGCGGCGGCCGCGCCGAATGTCCCGCAGATGCTGTGCGTGCTGTGGTGCGTGGCCATTTGCCACGGAAGGGCGCCCAGCGTCATACCGACGCGCCCGCCGACGTCGTAGCCGAGAGCGACCGCGCGCACGAATCGCGTGCCATCGATGTCGAACTGCTCCCCGGCGGCGAAGGCTGCGGGCACCACCGCACATCCGGGATGCGATTGGGACGGCGCATGCGAGTCGTCGGTCTCATCCGAATGAGCCAGCATGCCATTCACCATGGCGGCCTCAATGGGTCCGCACAACTCGCCCCAGACGACCACCGTCGCGACCTTTTCTCCGGCATGGGCGCGCGCAAACTTCAGCGCGACCTGCGCCGGCGGGAGATCGCAGCCCGAGACCATGGCGGCAAACGTGTCGAGGATGTGCTGTTTGGTCTTTTCGGCGGCCTCCTGCGGAAGCGGGCGCGTGCCGGCTGCGCCCATATATTCGCTGAGCTTCGCCGTTACACTGCTGCCGGCCTCGGCGCCTCTCACGCTGCGTGCCGACAGGGCCGTAAGTACACCGCCCGCGCCTGCCAGCAGGCTGCGGCGGGTCATTCGATGTGCCACAGAAGACCTCCCTATTTCAGATCGTTTCGAAACACCACGCCACCCTTCATCACGAACGTCACGCGCTCCATTTCGGTGATGTCAGCGAGCGGGTCACCCGCAACCGCAACCAAGTCGGCGAACCGGCCTTTTTCGACGACGCCGACTTGCTTGCCCAGATCGAAGTTCAGCGTCTCAGCAGCGTCGCTCGTGGCCATGCGAAGGGCCTGGACCGGCTTCATCCCCCACTTCACGTAATAGGCGAATTGAAAAGCCTGAACGCCATGGCCGACCGTGTACGCTCCGCTGCCGAACATCTCCGGGACGCCCGCTGCAACCAGTCGCTTGAAGCTCATCTCGGTAAGCCGAAAGCGTGTGTTGCGGCCTCCGGTGGCCTTTAAGTCACGCGCCTCCAAGTCGCCGATCAGATCCCAGAGAGTCTGAATCACCGAGCGCGGCTTGCCGTCTGCCATGGGCTGTTTGAGGAGCCGGAGTGTCTCATCGTCGAGACCTTCCGCTCCGGTGACGCCGACCGTGAGATGCATGGGCAAATCGACGCCCGAAGCGAGGCAGTTGCGCAAACCCTCGCCGCCATAGGCATGGCAGGCCACTTTGAGGCCGCGGCGGTGAGCCTCATCGACGATCGCCTGATTCTCTTCGAGCGTTAACGAAGGGACCAGGATCATTTTGCCATCGGGCTTGAATGCGCCGGCGCCGGCCGGTTGGGGATAGCCGCCGCCCTCGTAGTCTTCGGTTTCGTAGATCTTGATCCAGTCGGTGCCGTAATGCGAACGCTCGCGCACAGCGGCACGGGCGAGCCAGGGGGAGTTGACGTCGCTGGTGAGCTGCCAGGATCCCGTGCCCTGGCCGAACGGCGCCGGAACCGACGGAGCAGGGTAGTACGCGTTGCCGCGCGGATTGATCTGCGGCCCGGCCACCTGCAACCGCGGCCCGGGTACCGTTCCTTTGTTGATGGCGTCGCGCAATTCCACGGTGGCGTAGGTGAATGCGGAGCCCATGTCTTGCAGCGTGGTGAAGCCGGCCAGCAGATCCTTCATGGCGTAGTTCCAGCCGATGAAGGCGGCGCGGGAATCGTTGGGTTGCTCCTCCTGGAAGAGGTGAACGTGCCGATCGATCAATCCGGGCAAAACGGTGGCGCGGCTGAGGTCGATCACGCGGACGCCATTGGGAATCTTGACGCTGTCCGCGGGGCCGACTTCGGCGATGCGATCGCCTTGGATCAGGATTACGTAGTTGCTCAGGTTCGTGCCGGAACGCGGGTCGAACAGGCGGCCGGCGCGCACCGCGGTGCCTTGGGGCGGCGGCGGCAGCATGTTGATCTGCGCGGCGTCGAAAGGCGCCGCCGTCGGCCGCACCGATTGCGCCTGCAGACAAGCGCAAGCGCACGTCAATACTACGCCAAGCGTGGAACGCACGGATGCCAGTATATACTGGCGGAGCGACAGTGGGGTCGGCCCTTCCGGCGGCAGGCCGGAAGGCCTGGCCCCACGATACTTTCCTCGCTGGCGAGGTCGGGCTATTCCTGCTGCTGCTTGCCCTTCGCCAAAAGAGTGTGCAAACTCGTCGAGAACGCCTGCCCCGCCCGCCGTCCATTGGGGCGTTGGGCCAACACGCGTGTCTCCAGAACGTCGGGCGCCCGCAACTGGAAGTTTGCGACCACACTAATGCCGATCTTCCACAACTCCACCACGTGATTGTATTCGCGGGAGTACACCCAGATGGGATGCGCCCAGGACGGGTGGTCGGCCATAGATTCCAAACTGGCTACGAAGAACTGAGAATCGGGCGTCCAGGCGCTGTGGACCACTCCATGTCCGTGTGCGCCATCCTTGGATCTATCGTCGCGTACCAGCAAGATAGCGCCGCTTCGCCGATCCTCAATCTGCACGCTCGACTCACCGTTGGCGTCGGTATGGACACGTGCCCGTAGCGCCTTGTCCGGCGAGCTATGTTCGATATCCTCATCGGGCCCGGCGCCCCACCCTTGGGTGGCCCCGAGAGCCAAAAGCGCGAACGCAGTCAGCCTGCTCCGGCAAAATTTCCGGTGTGCCATGATCTCCCCGGTACCCCGGCAATCCGCCGCAGGCACCCAATGATCTATCGTCCGGGTGGTGAGAAACCTGTAGTGCTCACAGGCAAGGATGACCGGGTTACTCGGCGCGCTTCAGAATCAGAATGGTCAGGTCGTCGGCGCGCTCCGCTCCGCCGAGGAAACCGGACAAGTCCGCCAGACACTGCGCCACCATTTCTTTCGGGGCGCGCTCCTTGCCTCTCTCCAAAACACTCCGCAGCCGTTCGGCGCCGTAATCCTGCTCGTCAGGATTCGCGGCCTCGGTCAGGCCATCACTATAGAGCACGAGAGCATCGCCTCGATCCAAGTGGATCCGTTCGGTGCAATATTGTGCTGCTGGAGGCGCCCCGATGCCCAAGCCGAGCGGTAAACCGGTCGCCTGCAACGGCTCCGACAGGTCTCCAGACCGTACGAGAATCGGCGGGCAGTGACCCGCGTTCACGATCTCGATTTCTCCGGACGTGCTCGCGCGTCCGCACACCATCGTGGCGTAGTGTGAGGCCAGGGAACTTTCCGCCAACAGGCGATCGGCGCGTTGCATCACTTCGAGAGGCGGAAGACCGGTGCCGGCAAGGGCCCGCAGCGCGGCGTTCAAGTGCGCCATCAACAGCGACGCCGCCACCCCCTTACCGGAGACATCCCCTACCATGAAGTAAAGATTGTCCTCGCTGGGGATCAGGTCGCAATAGTCACCGCTTACTGCGCCATGAGGCAGATAGCGGTAGTATGTCTGCCACGCGGAGTTCGCCAGTCCCGGCGGGGGAAGAAGGGCCGACTGGACGTGCCAAGCCAAATCCAGATCGCGTTCCAGGGCGCTCTGCCGCTCTCGAGTCATTTGGCAGAGGCAGTATCGGGCCATCGGGTTGGCCAGCAGGTCTTGCTCGTCTATATCCGTTTCGCACACGGCGCACAGGCCATAAGTGCCGCCATCCAGCCGGCTGAGCGCAGAATCCACTTCGGTCAATAGCCGAAGGAGCTCTTGGGGGCGATCGAGTTCCGCAATCGCGGATTCCAGCCGCGCCCGCCGGTTGACCAGTTGATTTCGTACTTTGGTCTGAAACGCGGGAGCGTGCAATGCCGAACTCATAGTCTCCATTCTCGCGCGAATTGCCCGGCGGCCACGCCTTGTGGCTCACCCCAACCTCGCGACCGGTAGCAGCCACAAATTCCGCGCGGACAAGGTGGGCGCGTGTACGAGGGCTTGCCGGAGATGCCCCGGCACCCACATCCCGACGAGTGACAGTACTACATGAAAGGCCGATCCCGGGCCGGCGTTTCTTGGCTCGCAGGGGCGCTCCCGCATCGAAGAATTCGAGCTTGGCCAAGTCGCCTTTATCAAGGCAGGCTCCGGACGCTATATCTAGCAGATGGGCGACGAGGCGACGATGCTTGAGACCAACTTCCCCGGAGTGCCGCGCGACGTGATTGACCGGCTCCCGAAGAAAGAGACCGGCATCCTGGGCCGCGCCTGAAGCACCGGGTTCGCTATAATCAGACGCACATGCGCGCGTCTCGGCTTGCTTTACTTTTGTGCTGCGCCGGCGGGCTGTTCGCCGCGGAAGCCACCCTGGCCGTTCCCGGCAATTTGAAGGCGGACGGTCTGCCCCCTATATCGAGTACGGTTTACGCGGACATGGCGCGCTACAACGAGTCGCGCTCCGCGCCGCTGGTGGACTGGCATCCCGCGCGCCGAGTGAACTACACCGAAGGCCAACAGATGACGGCGGCGGTGCGCGCCAACCACGTGCCGGGCTGGTATCTGCTTGCCGATGACGAGGGCCACGGTTTCGCCAAGAAGAAGAACCGCGATTTCTTAAACGCGGCCACCGTCGAGTTCGTTGAGAAATATTTGTTGGGAGAAAAATGACACCTCCGCAGGAGCAGGGCCGCCACCGGCCGTATGTGCCGGAGAACGTCAAAATGCGGGAGTTCACGCTGCGCGCGGTGCTCCTGGGGCTGGTGATGACGGTGGTGCTGGGCGCTGCTAACGCGTATCTGGGTCTGCGCGCCGGACAGACGATTGCTGCCACCTACCCGGCTGCTGTAATCGGCATGGCGGTGTTGCGGCTCGGAAAGGGCTCGATTCTCGAAGAGAACATCGCACGGACTGCGGGCTCGATCGGTGAATCCGTGGCCGCGGGAGCCGTGTTCACGCTGCCCGCGTTTGTGATCGCGAAGGCGTGGCCTTCGTTTCGCGTGGGCGACGCCTATTGGAAGTCAACGGCGCTGATGCTGGTGGGTTCGGTTCTGGGCGTGCTATTCGTCTCCATGATCCGGCGGGTGATGGTGGAGGACCGCGAGCTGCCATTCCCCGAATCCGTGGCCGCCTCGGAAATTCACAAGGCCGGACAACACGGCGCCCGGGCTGCCAAGTACCTGTTCTACAACATGGGCTTCGGCGCGTTTACGTTTCTGATGGGCGCGTTCAATCTATTCGCTCCCGACCGCGACTTCTTCTTTCGCGTCGGGCAGCTTGGCAAGAGTACCCTGCGCCTCGGGCCGATTGGCACGACGCAGGTGCTTGGCGCCGGCGGCGTTTCGACGTGCGCGGCCCCAACCATCAGCCCGGCTTATGTTGGCGTGGGATACATCATCGGGCCGGAATTGGCCGCCCTGAATTTTTCGGGAAGCGTAATCGCCTGGGGCCTACTCATTCCCCTATTGATCTTTTTCCTAGGCCCACAATTGCAGAACTATCTTCCGGCTGGCGCTGCCGGCGACGACAGTTGGCTCGGCCTCGCGAATGGCGTTTGGCGTTTTATTGTGCGACCTATCGCGGTAGGCGGCATGATGACGGGTACTTGCTACACGCTCTTCCGTATGCGAAAGAGCTTGATGGCAGGGTTGGCGAAGGCGTTTGCGGAATTGCGCCCTGGCGTCGTCTTGCACGAATCGGCCATCCGGACCGAACGCTACATGAGCTTCAAAACGGTGTTCGCGCTGATCGGTGTCACGTTCTTACTCATGTGCGTGCTGTACGTTTATTTGAGCGGATTGGTTTCCGGCGGGATTGCTGCAGCGCTGGTGATGTTGATCGTCGGTTTCTTTTTCGCCACGGTCTCAGGCTACTTAGTGGGAGTCATCGGGTCATCGAACAACCCGATTTCCGGGCTGACCCTTTCGACACTTGTGATCGCCGCCCTCCTCATGGTTTCGATGGGCGTGTCGGGCGTCGGCGGGGTTGCCGTGGTGCTGGGCGTCGCGGCCGTGGTCTGCGTCTCGTCGGCTGTGGCCGGCGAACTATTGCAGGATTTCAAGGTCGGCTACATTCTGGGTGGAACTCCGCGCACGATTCAGATAGTGGAGTTGATCGCGGTTGTGGTCGCCAGCCTGGTGATGTATTTCCCGCTACTGGTTCTCCACCAGGGAAACATCAACAAGGGCGGTACCGGCTTTGGGGACAAGGCATTGTCAGCGCCACAGGCGGGGCTCATGGCATCTCTCGCGCAAGGAATCGTGGGTGGCGACATGGCTTGGCCGCTCGTGATCGCCGGAATTCTCATGGGCATCGCGATGATCATGTTCAAAGTGAAGAGTCCCATGCTGGTGGCGATTGGAATGTACCTGCCCTTCGGGACTACATCGGCGATCTTCGTGGGCGGCGTGATCCGCTGGGCAACGGACAATCTTCGCAAGCGCGCGCGGTGCAACGAAGCGCAGAGCGCACGGGTTGAAAACGTGGGCATTCTGATCGCCTCTGGCCTGATAGCGGGTGAGGCCCTGGCCGGGTTGGTGACGGCTACTTTCAATTTCCAGGAGTGGCCTCTGCCGGTGATTTTCAAGGACCCCTCGTATTACGTGGGACTCATCTTCATGGCCTTGATCGCTTATTTCCTGGTCAAGATTCCGCTCGAGAACGCCGGCGACCCCAACGAACCGGCGCCGCCGGTTGCGATGATGTAAGCACGAAGCCGGACGTCGAGACAAACCGGCGCCGCCGGCCGCGATCATGTAATCAGGAGCATTGATGAACTACTTCCAGCAACAGCAGGCCGCCTTCTTGGACGGCCTGAAGGCATTTCTCCGGATTCCGAGCATCAGCGCGCTTCCCGAGCACAAGCCGGATATCCAGCGCGCAGCCGACTTCGTTCGAAACGAGCTGCGCGGGGCGGGGATGACCGCCACCGAATTGATCGAGAGCGCGAACGGCGGTAACCCGCTGGTCTACGCGGAATGGTTGGGGGCGCCCGGCAAACCGACCATCCTTTTCTACGGCCACTACGACGTGCAGCCGCCCGATCCGCTGGATGAGTGGAAGTCGCCGCCGTTTGAACCCGAGGTGCGGGGAGAAAACATCTACGCCCGTGGCGCGGTCGACGACAAGGGGCAAGTCTACCTGCAGATCAAGGCCGTCGAAAGCCTGATGAAGAGCACCGGAAAACTGCCGGTCAACGTCAAGTTCCTGCTGGAAGGCGAAGAGGAGACAGGCGGCGAACACATCGAGGCTTACGTGAAGACCAAGCCGCCGCGACTGAAGGCGGATGCGGTACTGGTGTGCGACACCGAGATGTTCGCGCCGGAACTGCCTAGCATCTGCATCGGGCTGCGCGGGCTGGTGTACTACGAACTCGCGGTGCAGGGGGCGGATCACGATCTGCACTCGGGCGTCTACGGTGGTGCGGCGCCCAACCCGATCATGGCTATCGCGGAGATCGTCACTGCGCTTAAGGATCGCGACGGGCGCATCCTGGTGAAGGGCTTTTACGATCGCGTGGCGCCGCCGGCGGCGAAGGAGCGCACTGCGTGGTCGCGGCTACCGTTCGACGAGAAGGAGTACACCGAAAAGGAAATGGGCGCGAAGGAGCTGACCGGCGAGCCGGGCGTGCCACTGTTCGAACGGGTGTGGGCGCGGCCCACGCTGGAGGTGCATGGCATCCGCGGCGGCTTCATCGGTGAGGGGGCAAAGACGGTGATCCCCGCGCGCGCGGTGGCCAAGATTTCGACGCGCCTGGTGGGCGATCAAAACGTGGACGAGTCGATCGCCCAAATGCAGGCGGCGGTGAAGGCGGCGACGCCCAAGGGAGTGACCGCGGAACTGCGCGTGTTGAGCGCCGGGGCCCCTTCGCTGACGAATCCGGACAATCGGTTCATTCGTGCGGCCGCGGATGCGCTCAAGGACGAGTTCGGCAAGGAGACAGTGTACATTCGCAGCGGCGGCTCGATTCCGATCGTCGGCGTGTTCGACCGCTACCTGGGTATCCCGAGCGTGATGATGGGATTCGGTCTGCCGGACGACAACCTGCACGCGCCCAACGAGAAGTTCCATCTGCCGAATTTCTACCGCGGGATCAAGACCGTGGCGCGGTATTTGGAGATACTGGGCGCGTAGGCTGGCACCATTGCGGCGCTTCGGTTACGATGATGGAGGATGAGGCCGGCGGATACATCTCTGGAAGCGTGGCGAGTGTTCATCGAGTTGCAGCGCCGGATGTCCCCATCGGACAAACTGCGGCGGACGCTCGAGTTTTCGGATTTGGTTCGGAGGTTCGCGATGGCGGGTCTACGGCGCCGTTATCCAGCCGCGGACGACCGTAAGTTATTCTTATGCATGGCGCGCCTTAACTTGGGCAGCGACTTATTTCGTAAAGTGTATGGCGATGTAATCCCCGAAAATGGATCCGATAGCAAACGCACTTAGGCTCGTCTCAGTGGCCTTGGAGCATTTCCACATCCCATATCTAATCGGTGGTTCGATCGCTTCTTCGAGTCGTGGAGTTGTCCGGGCGACGATGGATGTAGATCTGGTGGCTCAAATCGACGCGGGTCAAGCGGAGGCGCTGTGTCGAGAGCTCGGCCACGACTGGTATGCCGACCCGGAACAAATCAAAATTTCAATCGCGACAGGGCGATCCTTCAACCTAATCCACATTCCGACGAGTCAAAAAGTCGATATTTTTCCAGCGAGGGACGCGTTTCATCAGTCGCAGCTGAAGCGTGCAACCCGGGAAGAGCTGGATTTTTTGGATGAGAAAGTCGAATATCCGATCGCGACCCCGGAAGACATCCTGCTGGCAAAACTCCAGTGGTACCGAGACGGTGGGGAGATCTCCGATCGACAGTGGTCGGACATTGGCGGAATCATCGCGACGAACCCGGAATTGGACCGCGGCTATCTTAACGCATGGGCGGTCCGTCTTGGCGTAATCACCCTGCTGGACAGGGCTCTCAAAGAGTCCGCGGGTTAGCCGTTCGACTCCAGTGTTTCAAACAGCGACTTCACTGGCAGCCGGAAGTCTGGAAGAAGTTCGCTCGATAGTTCGGCGTCTTCGCGCAGGATGCGGTCGCCACGTTCGGAATATATGTAAACTTCGCGGGAATCCGGTGAAATAATCCAGACTTCGCTGGTACCGCAAGTTCGATAGCGGCTTCTCTTGCGAAGCAGCGCTGCAAAGGTGTCATTGGCAGAGACAATTTCGATGGCCAGATTCGGCACAAACCGCTGCACGCGCTTGTCAGGATCGATCAGCGTTTGTTTCGCCCCCAGTAAGAAACTGATGTCAGGACCGTGGGCGTTGCCATTGAAATCGTATTCCTGCTCGGCGAGCACAGTACCTACGCGGCTTTCGCGGGCAAAAAGCCAGAGTTGCGTAAAGAGCAGCCCAAAGACGAAATTGGGTTTTGGTGTATTGCCGGACACCGGAATCAGTTCTCCGTCCACCAGTTCGTGATTCTTCGCCTGCTCCTGAGGGAGCCGCTCGAAATCGTCAATGCTCAGCCTGGTGACAGAGGCCATGAGACTAGCTTACCCGCTCATGGATGCCAGGAATTCGGCGTTAGTCCGGGTCTTGCCTAGCTTGTCGAGCAGCAGTTCCATCGTCTCCACCGGGGACAGCGGGTTCAGCACACGCCGCAGAATGAAGACGCGGTTGAGCTCGTCCTTGGGCAGGAGCAGCTCTTCCTTACGCGTGCCGCTCTTGTTGATATCGATGGCCGGGAACACGCGCTTATCCACCAGCTTGCGCTCTAAATGGATTTCCATGTTGCCCGTTCCCTTGAACTCTTCGAAGATCACGTCGTCCATGCGGCTGCCGGTATCGATTAGCGCAGTCGCAATGATCGTCAGGGAACCGCCTTCTTCGATGTTGCGCGCGGCCCCGAAGAACCGCTTCGGCCTCTGCAACGCGTTCGAATCAACGCCGCCCGAGAGCACTTTGCCCGAAGGCGGAACGATCGTATTGTAAGCGCGCGCCAGGCGGGTAATCGAGTCGAGCAGGATAACCACGTCGCGTTTATGTTCGATCAGCCGCTTAGCCTTTTCGATGACCATCTCGGCCACCTGCACGTGGCGCGTGGCGGGCTCATCGAACGTCGAGCTGATCACTTCGCCGCGCACGCTGCGCTGCATGTCGGTGACTTCTTCCGGGCGTTCATCGATCAACAGCACGATCAGAGTGACTTCCGCGTGATTGGCCGTAATCGAGTTGGCGATGCTTTGTAACAGCATCGTTTTGCCGGTGCGCGGCGGAGAAACGATCAGCCCGCGCTGTCCTTTGCCGATCGGCGTGAGCAGGTCCATCACGCGGCCCGAGTAATTCTCGCGCGTGGTCTCGAGCTTCAGCCGTTCGTTGGGATAGAGCGGCGTCAGGTTGTCGAAGAAAATCTTGTTACGCGCTTCCTCGGGCGGCTCGAAGTTGATCGCGTCTACCTTGATGAGCGCGAAATACCGCTCGCCTTCCTTGGGCGGGCGGATCTGTCCGGAGATGGTGTCGCCCGTCCGGAGATCGAAACGGCGGATCTGGGAGGGCGAGACGTACACATCGTCGGGTCCCGGCAGGTAGTTGTACTCAGGCGCGCGCAGGAAACCGAAGCCATCCGGCAGGCACTCCAGCACGCCTTCGGAAAAAATCAGGCCGCTCTTCTCGGCCTGGGTCTGGAGGATCTTGAAGATCAGCTCTTGCTTGCGCAGGCCGGCCGCCCCGGCGATGCCCATGTCTTTGGCCACCTGATTGAGCTTCTGAATGCTCATGTCTTTCAGTTCCACCAGGTCGAGCGTGGGTGTGCCGTTCTTGACGCCTTGTGCCTGGCCCTTGCGGCGCTGGCCTGGGCCTCCGGGGCCCGGAGCCGTTGGCGGCGGCGCACCATCCGCCACAGCCGCGGGAACGGCCATTGCCGGGTCGGCGGTCTTCGCGTCGCCCCCTTTCGCCTCGGCGGCGGGTGCGGCGACTTTCGTCTTTTCGGGTTTTTCGTTCTTTTCCGCTTCTGCGGTGGTGGGGGCCGACTGCTTTTCAGTCGCCTTTTCTTCTGGCGGGGTGTTTACCGCGGTTGGAGTGTTTTCACTATTGCTTGCCAAATTTCCCTCACTCCCCGGCCCGTTAGGGCCGAGAACGGCAGCGGTGTCACGCCTTCCTGGCGGATGGCGTCTAATCCGTGCTCTAACTCAGTACGATTCAGTTTGTCTGTCTTGGTTGCGATTACCTGGTATTGCCTGTCATGATACTCGAGCCACCGCTTCAGATCCAGATCTTTTTCCGTCCATCCGCGGCGGGTATCCAGTATCAGACACGAGAACTTCAAATTCTCCCTCTTCTGCAAATAGTCCTCTACCAGCTTTTTCCACTCCTGGGAGATTCGCTGCGGCACCCGGGCGTAACCATACCCAGGAAGATCGACGAAATAGAACGCGTCATCGATACGATAAAAGTTGACCGTTTGTGTGCGACCCGGTGTGTTGCTGGTGAACGCCAGCCTTTTCTGTCCGACGAGGGTATTAATCAGGCTGGACTTTCCTACGTTACTTCTCCCCAAAAACGCAATTTCCGGCAGCCGGTCGGCGGGGAACTTCTCCGGCTTGGCCGAGCTTACTACAAATTCGGCTTGCAAATCTCGCATCCGCGCTGGACACAGGCAAGTATGCCTGCGCTACTAGTGCGGCCGGTTCTCTTCCACGGGCTGTAACTCCACCGCCGGCGTCGTCCCCGGCAGCGGCAGCGCCACGATCTCGCTCTCCAGCGCGATCCTCAAGACCTCGTCCATCGATTCCACGAAACTCAGGCGCATGGTCTGCTTGATGGCGTCTGGAATGTCGGGGAGATCTTTTTCGTTTTCTTTCGGAACGATCGCTTCCATAATGCCATGGCGGTGTGCGGCCATCAACTTCTCCTTCAACCCACCGATCGGCAGCACCCTGCCGCGCAGCGTGATCTCACCGGTCATGGCAACGTCGCCGCGCACCGGGATTTTCGTGAGTGCGCTGGCAATCGTCGTCGCAATGGTAATTCCGGCAGACGGTCCATCTTTGGGAATAGCCCCTTCCGGAATGTGCAGGTGGACGTCCAGATTGCGGTAAAAATCTCGCGGCAGACCGATTGTGTGCGCGCGCGAGCGCAGATAGCTCATGGCGGCCTGCGCCGATTCCTGCATCACCTCGCCCAGCTTGCCGGTGATGGTCAGCTTTCCTTTGCCTTCCATCAGCGTGCACTCCACCGTCAGAATCTGTCCGCCCACTTCGGTCCACGCCAACCCCACGGCGGCGCCGACTTCGTTCTTCTTTTCTGCGTCGAGATCGCGGAACTTCCACGGGCCGAGCAACTCGGGCAACTTCTCGCCGGTGATCACGTTCTTGGGCAGTGTCTTCTTTTCCTTGCTGCTCTGGTTGTTGACCACCTGGCGCGCCACCTTGCGGCACACGTTGCCGATTTCCCGTTCCAGGTTGCGCACGCCCGCCTCGCGCGAATAGTACTGGATCAGCCCGTTGAGGCCGCCGTCGGTGAATTCGATTTGTTCCCCGGTTAGACCGGTCGCTTCCGTCTGTTTGCGAACCAGGAAGCGCTTGGCGATCTCCATCTTTTCGAGCTCGGTGTAACCCGATAAGCGGATCACTTCCATGCGGTCCTGCAGGGCCGGCGGAATGGTGTGGAGCACGTTGGCTGTAGCGATGAAGAAGACCTGGCTTAAATCGTATTCCACATCCAGGTAGTGATCCACAAACATGTAATTCTGCTCCGGGTCGAGCACTTCAAGCAGCGCGGCCGATGGATCGCCGCGGAAATCCATGGACATCTTGTCCACTTCATCCAGCATGAAAACCGGATTTCTCGTGCCGGCCTTCTTCATCATCTGGATGATCTGCCCGGGCAGCGCACCGATGTACGTGCGCCGGTGGCCGCGGATTTCGGCCTCATCGCGCACGCCGCCGAGCGACATGCGCACGAACTTGCGGCCAGTGGCTTTGGCGATCGACATCCCGAGCGAAGTTTTGCCTACTCCGGGAGGTCCGACGAAACAGAGAATCGACCCCTTGGGATCCTTCACCAGGCGCCGCACTGCCAGGAATTCCAAGATGCGCTCTTTGATCTTCTCCAGGCCGTAGTGGTCGGCTTCCAGCACGCCTTCGGCGAAGCGCAGGTCGCGGATTTCCTTCGACCGCTTCTTCCACGGCACCGCCAGCAGCCAATCCAGGTAGTTGCGCGAGACGGTGGATTCGGCCGACATGGGCGGCATGTTTTCAAGCCGCTTCAGCTCGGCCGTCGCCTTGTCTAAAGCGTCCTTCGTCATGCCGGCGGTTTCGATGCGCTTCTTCAGCTCATCGATCTCGCTCTTTTCGCCGCGGCCCAGCTCCTTCTGGATGGCCTTGATCTTTTCGTTGAGGTAGTACTCTTTCTGCGCCTTCTCCATCTGGCGCTTCACGCGGCCCTGAATGGTGCGATCGACGTTGAGCTTTTCGATCTCAATGTCTAGCATCTCGGCCACCCGCGTGAGCCGGTCGATGGGGTCGAAGATTTCGAGCAGCTCCTGCTTTTCTTCGATGGTCAGCTGCAGATTCGCGCCCACCGTGTCGGAAAGCTTGCCCGGATCGTCCACCCGGATGGCGGCGATCATCGTCTCGTAGTTCAGGTTCTGGCTCAGCTTGACGTACTGCTCGAACAAACTTGTAACGCGGCTGATGAGCACATCGAGTTGCGGCCCCGGCTCTACCTTATACGATGCCGTCTTGACTACCGCCCGGAAAAATCCCTCCTCGTCGGAAACCGAAACCACCTTGGCCCGCTCGACGCCTTCCACCAGGACTTTGATGTTGCCATCGGGCAGCTTGAGGCTCTGCACGATGTTGACAATCGTTCCGACGCTGTAGATTTCGTCGGGTTTGGGCTCATCGATGGAAGCATCGTGCTGCGTGGCGAGGAAGATTTTCTTGTCGGCCGACATGGCTTCTTCGAGCGCGCGCACGCTCGATTCCCGCCCCACCACGAACGGCGTCATCATGTACGGAAAGATGACCACGTCCCGAATGGGCATCATCGGCAGACGTCGTGTATCGGATTTTTCCTTTGAAGTCAGCATTGTTCTCCGCCGGGAGGATTGTTTTTCCGGCTCCTGTTCCCCGTGCGGCCGGAAGCCGAGGAGTCGCCCGGCCAATAGAGCCGGTTGCTAACCAGCCTTTTCTAATATTGTAAGACTGATCTTTTGGGTCAGGACCATCTCTTTGGTTACCTGAAATTCCCGGACCTTCTTGTACGAAGGTAAATAGTACATCAAATCCAGCATCAGGTCTTCCAGGATCATCCGCAGCCCGCGAGCCCCCACGCGCCGCTCCATCGCCAGATCCGCGATCGACTCGAGTGCCTCGTCACTAAACTTGAGCCGGACGTTTTCGAATTCGAAGAGTTTCTGGTACTGCTTGATAATCGCATTTTTCGGCTTCGTCAGAATCTGGATCAGTGCGGAACGATCCAAATCTTCCAGCACCGCGTTCACGGGAAGCCGTCCAATGAATTCCGGAATGAATCCGAACTTGATCAGGTCGATCGGCTGCGCCTGCGAAAGCAGATCGATATCACGCCGTCCGCTGATGCCCGCGACCTTCCCACTCTTGTCTTCTTCCTGCAGGAACCCCATCGACTTCTTGCCGGTGCGCCGCGCGATCACTTTCTCCAAACCCACGAATGCGCCACCACAGATGAACAAGATGTTCGTCGTATCCACAGGTGTAAATTCCTGATGGGGATGCTTGCGGCCGCCCTGCGGCGGCACGTTGGCCACTGTGCCTTCCAGAATCTTCAACAGCGCCTGCTGCACGCCTTCGCCGGAAACGTCGCGCGTAATCGAAGGATTCTCGTCTTTGCGGCAGATCTTATCGATCTCGTCGATATAGATGATCCCCTGCTGGCACTTCTGTACATCGCCATCGGCCGCCTGCAGAAGCTTGAGGATGATGTTCTCGACGTCCTCGCCCACGTAGCCCGCTTCCGTCAACGTCGTCGCATCCACGATGGCGAACGGCACGTCCAGGATCTTCGCCAGCGTTTGGGCCATCAGGGTCTTGCCAGTGCCGGTCGGACCGATCAACAGGATGTTCGACTTCTGTAGTTCAACCTCGGTGTTCCGCAAGCGGTTCATGTGAATCCGCTTGCAATGGTTGTACACCGCTACAGCCAGCTTCTTCTTCGTAGCCTCCTGCCCGATCACGTACTGATCCAGGAACTCCTTCACCTCAAGCGGCTTCGGGATCTTGTTCGGGGTGCCGGATGGCGGCTCGGCCTTGTCATCCTCGAGGATCGAGTTGCAGACGGCGATACACTCATCGCAGATGTACGCCCGCGGGTAGTCGCTCGGAGAAGAGATGAGCTTTCCGACTACGTCCTGACTCTTATGACAAAACGAACATCGTAAAGCATCATCAGATCCGGGTCGCTTCACGCATTCCTCTCCTCTACCGCCGTCGGCTTATCGAGCCGGGGGGTGCCGTCGGGGTGGGAAACCACATTGAGATCGTTCCTATTATCACCTGAAGCCAGTGGTTAAGGCAATCTCGCCAACGGACTAGGTAACTCCCCCGCTGGCTAGATCTACTAACCCATTGTAATCACGCGGTCTTGCGGGCATGCTCGAACAGATAGTTCAGCGTCTTTTCCGTCTGTATATGGGAAGCGATGCGCCCCAGCGTTCCATCCTTCTCAAACCGCATCTGCACCGCCGCCTGTGGCTCCCGTTGCTGCCGGGCAATCTTCTCGACTTCCTTGTCGACCTCATCGCGCATGGCCGCAATCGATTCCCGCTCCGCGATCCGCGAAAGCAGCATAGAAGCTTTGACTTCCCGCACCGCCTTATCGCGCTGCGATTCCTTCACTTTCTCCCAATCCAACTTGAGGGAGCGAGGATCCATGCCGTCGGCCGCCATGGTCCGCAGCGTTTGCTCTACGCGGTTCTTGATTTGCCGCTCGACATACGTCTCCGGCACCGGAAAGTCGTGTTGATCCACCAGCTTCTCAATGAGCCGGTTTTTCGCCTCCTGCTGCGCGTCATGCTGGCGCTGCGCGAAGAGCGCTTTCCGTACCGCGTCCCGTAACTCCTCCATGTTGCGGTAATCGCCCATATCCTGCGCGAACTCGTCGTTCAATTCCGGCAGTTCCTTGCGGCGAATGCCCTTCACCGTGGCATGGAAACGAACCGTTTTTCCTGCCAGCCGTGCCGACCCGTAATCCTCGGGATACGTGACCTCGAAATCCTTCTCATCGCCCGGCGACAGTCCACGCAGGTTTTCCGTGAAGGCTTCAAACGTATCCGCGCCGCCGATTTCGAGCACCATCTCGTCCTGCTTGACGGGCTCACCCTCCACCCCTGAGACGCTTTCGAGCGCTACCACGGCATGGTCGCCATCGGCGATCGGCCGCGGATCGATGTTGACGTATTGCGCCTTCTGTTCCTGGATCTCCGCAATCCGTTTCGAGACATCTTCATCGGTAACTTCGGGGTCCTGGTACGCCACTTCAATGCCCCGATAGTCCCCCAACTCGATCTGTGGAACCACCTCGAACTCCGCCTTAAAGCGCAGCGGCTCGCCACTGTGGAAGTGGACGTCGGTGATGTCGGGCGTGCCCACCACGCTCAGGTTTTCGGCCTCGAACTGTTTTTGCAGGTGCTTGGGAATCAGGCTCTCCATCACCTGCTGGCGGATCTCGCTGGCGAAGTGTTGCCGGATTAAAGACGCCGGCGCCTTGCCGGGCCGAAAGCCGGGCAGCCGGGCGCGTTTTTGCACATTTTCGATTGCGCGGCTGGTCTCGCCTTCGACCTCGTCGACGGGGATCGAGACCTCCAGCGAATGCTTGCAACCCTCTAGCAACGCCAACTGGAATTTACCTCGGAAGAAGTGTGGTGAAACTTCATCTTACCATGGGGCAACAGGTGAGGCAGACGATCAGTTTTTGTCGTCTGCCCTGGCGTTCGCGCCGTCGACAGGCCACCAAAGGCGATGGCCTGTCCCACATTGCTGCTAGCATCTATTCTGTGGATGACCAGGAAGTATATTTGGCGATCGGCGAGGCTGGTTTCGAACGCCTGGTAGCCGCCTTTTACCGCCGCGTTCCCGCAGACGCCATTCTGGGCCCCATGTATGGCGAAGCGGATCTGGGCGGCGCCGAACAGCGTCTACGCGATTTTTTGATCTTTCGTTTCGGCGGACCTCCGCGGTATATTCAGGAGCGCGGACATCCCCGCTTGCGCATGCGGCACGCGCGGTTCACCATCGGCCAAGCCGCGCGCAACCGATGGCTGGAACTGATGACGAAGGCGATCGACGAAGCCATGCTGCCTCCGGAAGCCGGGGAGCTTCTGCGGACCTTTTTCGACTCTACGGCCACGTTTCTCATGAACGCAGGTGAATAAATGGCGCAACCCTCCATACCCTTGGGACGAGTCGGCATCTGGACTCGCCAGTTCGAAGATCACCCCGGAGCGAAAATACAGGAAGCGGCGGCGGAATTGGAATCGCTCGGCTACGGCGCCATCTGGTTTGGCGAAGCCATCGGCCGCGAGGCGTTGACCCATGCCGGCATCCTGCTGGCCGGCACACGGCGAATTGCCATCGCCACCGGGATCGCCAATATTTATGCGCGCGATCCAGTGACTATGGTGGCCGGCCACAAGACCCTGAGCGAGGCCTACCCAGGCCGCTTTGTGCTCGGGTTAGGAGTGAGCCACATCCCGCTGGTTGAACAGGTGCGCGGCCATCGCTACGTAAAGCCCATCGCCACCATGCGCGCCTACCTGGATGGCATGGACCGCGCTATCTATCGATCGGTTGCTCCGGCCGGGAAACCGGTCCGCATGCTGGCGGCGCTGGGGCCGAAGATGCTCCAACTGGCTGCCGAACGAGCCGACGGTGCTCATCCCTACAACACCAACCCGGAACACACCGCGCAAGCGCGCGCGATTCTTGGGCCGAAACCGTGCTTGTGCCCCGAGCAGGCGGTGCTGCTCGAGACCAATCCGGCCAAGGCGCGCGAGATCGGCCGGGCGTTTCTCGGCATCTATCTCGGCCTTCCCAACTACACCAACAATTTCCTCCGGCTAGGGTTTACAGAAACCGATTTCGAAAATGGCGGCAGCGACCGGCTGATCGACGCTGTTGTGGCCTGGGGCGATGTGAAGGTGATTCAGGATCGCGTGCGTGCGCATCATGCAGCCGGCGCGGACCACGTGTGCATTCAAGTGCTGACAGCCGATCCGAAGGCGATGCCGCTCCCGGAATGGCGGGAATTGGCGCCAGCGCTATTGGCTGGGTAGCTTCAGTGGGGTCAGCCCTTCTGGGCTGCCGCCGCCTTTCCAGGCGGCGCGCCGGGCGGAAAGCCCGCTCCACCTCACCGGAACAGATCCATCCCCGGAGGCCGCACGAGCGTCCGCGCCGACCCCTCGCCCGCCCGCCACTCAAAGCCGCCAACCAACACCACCGGACTCCCACTCGCTTTTCGCATAACCAACCCCGACGCCGCTGCCAATTGATCCGCCACAGCAATGATGGTCGCCGAAAGCGCCCGGCCGCGCCGATCTTCGGAGCCGCGCAGGTCATCGAGCGGCTCCAGGCCCGCTACCCCGATGGCGACGTCCACCAGCCCCTCACGCCACGGCCGTCCGAACGTATCCGTCACCAGGACGGCCCCGCAGCCGAGATCGGCGCGCAATCGCCGCGCCGACGCATCCGGGTCTTCCGGCAGCACCGTCGCAAAGTCATCGCTTTCGGTGTTCGATTGATCCACTCCCGCATTGGCGCACACCCAGCCGTGGCGCGTTTCCGTGACCAAAACCCCCCGATCCATTTTCACGATGCGCCGCGATTGCGACAGGATCAGCTCGATGAGCCGCGGATCCTTGCCCCATTCCGTGGCCCACGCGCGCGCCAGCGCCGATGGCTGCATTTCGCGCAGATCCACCACCGCCCCTTCGGCCTTCGAGACCACCTTCTGCGCCACCGCTAGAATTACCGTCGCGTCCACCGGCTGCTGTTCCCGAGCCGCGGCCACCCGTATCAGCGCGCCCAGGTCATCGCCCCGGCGGACCTCCGGGAGCGTCGCGAGCGCCGTTATTTCAATGCGCATGCCGATCGCAGAAACTGCGCCACCGGGCTTTGTGGCGCGCGTTCCAAGAGCTCCGCCACGTCTTCCGGCGTGTCGATATCGAACATGAGGCCCGGCAGGCGCAGAACGTCTGCCTCGCAGCCTCGCAACCGCGCTTGCTCGAGATGCGCGCGAAAACTACCGGGACCGAAGCGGCTCTCGATCACGTCCGGCGGAGTGCGCACGAGCGCGTTCGTTCCCGTGCCGTCTGCCGAAGGCACAATCGTCAGGCCGGGCCGCGCGGCCGCTGCGAGCCGTTCGAAATCGCCAGCCGTCACCAGCGGGACATCGATCGGTACCAGCAGCGCGGTAGTAGCGCCGAGTTCCATGGCGCGGAGGCAGGCCGCGTCCGCGGATGCGCTGTGGCTCAACTGTTCGGTCTCCGCAAACACCATCGCGCCCAGGCGACGCGCATGCGCCGCGATCTCAGCGTCGCTGGTAACCACAACCACCCGATCGATGCCGCCCGCCTGGCACAACACTCCGATCGTTTGCTCGTACAGCAACCGGGCGAGCGTCTCCCGAAACTCCGCCGGAAGAAATCCGTTCAGGCGCTGCTTGGCATTTCGCGGGTTCTTCACCGGCAGGATGGCAAAAATCACAGCGAGATCCCCATCTCCCGCACCACCACGCGCGCCAGAGCTTTCCGCTCCCGGCGGCCGTGCATGACCGTGCCCGTCACCACGGCGCGCATTCCCAGGTTCTCCACCGCCGCGATCTGCTTGCGGTCCGCCTCGTCCATGACGAACAGGCCCACAAGCCGGGTGTACAGCCGGGCAACCTCGGCTGCGGAAGGCCGCATGTTCATGCTCTTCATCATCGCTGCCGCCGGGCCTTTCAGCGCGCGTCCGCCGACAATCGGCGACACCGCCGCTACCCGGTCGCGCCGCCGCTCCAGCGCCTCGCGTATGCCGGGAACTGCGAGGATCGGATGAATGCTGATGAAGGGGTTCGAAGGACAAAAGAGGATCGCTTCCGCCTCGGCAATCGCCTCCAGAACGCCGCCAGCCGGTTTCGCTTCCGCGGCCCCTTCGAACCGAACAGAAGCCACCTTGTCGCGCGCGCGGCGCTTTACAAAGTAGGTTTGGAATTCGAGCTCGCCGGCGGCCGTGCAGATCCGCGTCCGCACACGCGCATCGGACATCGGCACCAGCTTCGATCGCACGCCCAATCGAGCCGTGATCTCCGCCGTGATTTCTGTAAGCGTCGCGCCCTGCCTCAAGCGATCGGTGCGATACAGATGAGTGCCCAGATCGCGGTCTCCCAACTGAAACCAAGTCTCGCCGCCGAGCCGCCCGAGAGCCTCCAGGCACCCGAAGCGGTCGCCGCGAATGCCCCAACCGCGCTGCGGGTCGGCCAAGCCCGCCAACGTATAAGTCACGGTGTCCAAATCGGGCGAGATATGTAAACCGTGAATCTCGGCGTCGTCGCCGGTATTGCCAATGATGAACAGCCGCGCGGGCGGGACCACGCGGGCCAGCCCATCCAGAAACCGCGCCGCTCCCACGCCCCCGGCCAGGGCCACTACAGGCCGGCGCTTCATGAGTTACCGCCCTGAACTGGCAGGCCCGTGATGCGCATTCCTGAATGCTTCACCTTGTAGCGCAGATTTAGCGAAATGAGTAGTGCAGCGGCATTCTCCAGCAGGCGGGCGTTATCCAGCGCTCCCGCGTCGACGGCCTTCACTCCCGGAATCATCTCTGCGACCTCACGCACCACGGCCTTTGCTTCAGGGTTGTCGCCGCAGATCAGCGTGTCGCATTCGACCGGCAGATCCAGGTGGCTCAGCGCCTCCGCACTCAGCGCATGGAATCCGGCTACGACCGGAACACCCTGGGGCGCGAGCCGCGCCGCTTGCTGCGCTGCCGATCCATCCCACAGCGTGAGCGTTCGCGAGAGCCGCCCGCCGATGGCGATCTCAAGCGGCACGGTGGCATCCACCAGAATCGCCCCCGGCCGAAAGCTATTGCGGATCGACTTCAGAATTTCGACTTGCGCGGCGAGCGGTACTGTGAGAACCACAACCTCCGCCCCGGCCGTGGCATCCGCATTGGTATGGCCGGTCACTTTGTCCGAACCCGCGGTTCCAGCAATCTGTTGTGCCGTTTCTTGGGCCCGCTCCAGGTTACGCGAGCCGATCCGCACCGGCAGACCGGCCTTGGCAAAGCGCAGTGCCAGTCCACTGCCTTCCGCCCCCGTCCCACCTACGACTGCGATCGTTGTTTGACTGCGCACTCATCCTAAAATAACCCGTACCCATCGCGCGGCGTATGGTGTACGCTCGAATTTAATCCAACAGGAGAAACCATGGCAGCGATTCCCGAAAAGTACCGCG
>DATJAK010000007.1:0-12933 GCA_035516375.1 Bryobacteraceae bacterium | reverse complement strand
TTCATCAGGCCTCCTATTTACTCTTTTCTTCTTCGGCTGTCATTTGGAGCACGCGGCCGTCGGCGAACTGGATTTTCTTGACCCAGCCTAAGTCGTCCGTACCGTCCTTGGTGCCGAAGCCGGAAATGGTGACGGTTTGCCCCACCGCTAACAAGTCGCGGCTCAAGCCGCGCGCCCGCATCATGCCGGGAGGCAGCGTTTGGAATGCCCAGTGCACCGTCTCGCCACTTGCGTTCTTAGCGTCCAGATAGATATAAGCATGCGGATTGATCCAATCTACCTTCACGATCACACCGGTGACGCTGATAGGTTTATTAGTGTCAAACTCCGCCGCGAACGAGTGATGTCCCCATGCCGCCGCGGCCAGCAAGATCACTCCCGCCGCCAGCCGCGCGGCCGGAATACTTAGCGTCCTCAACATTCTTCCTCCGTTACTAGCTGTCACCATATCACGAGCCAGTCTAGTGTAGTGCAGCAAGCAGAACGCAGTTTATTTCCGTGGGGCGGACGCCGGTCACGGCCCGTTCCGGGATCGGTTTCCGTCGTCAGCCGGTGCCGCAAGGCGGCGCAAACGCGCGCGCGGGCGTCAAAGAACTGGCCGGGACGATCGGGGCGGACCCGTTTCATGGGCAGTAGGGCAGACGATCGGGTTATGTCGTCTGCCAGGCTCGCAGACCGCTGAACGGCGACGGTCTGCGCCACGGGGTGTTTCACTCGCCGCTCTGTTGGAGCATTTTGCTCACCAGGCCGGTCCATCCAGTCTGGTGACTGGCCCCTAAACCGGAGCCGTTGTCGCCATGGAAGTACTCATAGAAGAGCACGAGGTCGCGCCAGTTAGGATCGTCGCGAAACAGCGTATTGGTTCCGTGTACCGGGCGTGAGCCATCGTCCGATCGCAAGAAGATGCGAGTCAAGCGGCGGGAGATGTCGGCCGCCACTTCCCACAAGGTCAGCATCCGGCCCGAGCCCGTGGGGCACTCGACGCGGTAGCTGTCGCCGAGGTAGTGGTAGAACTTCTGCAGCGACTCGATGATCAGATAGTTCACTTGAAGCCAGATGGGGCCGCGCCAATTGGAGTTGCCGCCGAAAAGGCCGGTGGTCGATTCGCCTGGCTCATAATCCACGCGATACTCGTTGCCGTTTATCCGGAACACAAACGGGTGTTCGCGGTGGAGCGCGGAGATGCCGCGGATGCCGTAAGGCGACAAGAACTCGCGTTCATCGAGCATCACTTTCAAAACCTGGCGCAGCTGGTTGTGGTCGACGATGGAGAGCAGGCGGCGCTCGCCCAGGCCGGGCTCATCCATGCAGGCCACATTGCCGGTGAGGTCGGCGCGGTTCTCGATGAACCATTCCATGCGGCGCGTGAAGCCCTTCAACCGGTTGCAAACTCTCGGTTCGATAGTTTCGACGGCGAACAGAGGAATGAGCCCCACGATGGATCGCACTTTCATGGGAACGTGCTTGCCATCGGGCATGTGCAGCACGTCGTAGTAGAACCCGTCCTCAGGGTTCCACATTCCCGTGCCGTCGCTGCCGAGATGGTTGATGGCGTTGGCGATGTATAAGAAATGCTCCCAGAACTTGCTGGCCACGTCCTCGTAGGCCTGGTCTTCGCTGGCGAGTTCGAGGGCTATAGCCAACAGGTTCAGGCAGTACATGCCCATCCAACCGGTGCCATCGGCCTGTTCCAGGAAGCCGCCGGTGGGCAGCGGCGCGCTGCGGTCGAAGACGCCGATATTGTCGAGACCGAGAAAGCCGCCCTGGAACACGTTGCGCCCTTCGCTATCTTTCCGGTTCACCCACCAGGTGAAGTTGAGCAGCAGTTTCTGAAACACGCGCGCGAGGAAAGCGCGGTCGCCCACTCCCTGGCGCTTCTTTTCGATTTTGTACACACGCCAAGCCGCCCAGGCGTGGACGGGCGGGTTGACGTCGCCGAGCGCCCACTCGTACGCCGGGAGCTGCCCGTTGGGATGCATGTACCATTCGCGCAACATCAGGATGAGCTGCTGCTTGGCGAATTCGCAATCGATGAGCGCAAGCGGAACGCAATGGAATGCCAGATCCCACGCCGCGTACCACGGATACTCCCACTTGTCGGGCATGGAGATCACGTCGGCGTTGTAGAGGTGCACCCACTCGCGGTTGCGTCCATCCAGCCGCTCGGGCGGCGGAGGCGGAAAGGCGGGGTCGCCCTTCAGCCAGTCGCGGACCACGTAGTGATAGAACTGCTTCGACCAGAGCAGGCCGGCGAAGCTCTGGCGCATGACGTTGCGGGCATCGGCGGAAAGATTGTCGGGAATGACAGTGGCGTAGAATTCGTCCGCTTCCTGTTTCCGCTGCGCGAAGATGGCGTCGAAAGTCTTTCCGAAAAGTTCGCCGCTCGAGGCGAGGTGCAGTATGCGGAGACGGAGAGTCGCGGTTTCTCCCGGCGCGAGAGACAGCCGGTACAGCGCAGACGCCTTAGTTCCGATCTGGCCGGGGTTCACCGCGCGCTTCTCGCCGTTCACGACATAATCGTTGATGCCGTCCTTCGTATAAGGGGAATCGTTGGGCTGCCCATACACCCGCTGGTAATTGGTGTCATTTTCGGTAAAGAGAAGTTCGGCAGCCCCTTCGCAGGCCAGCCAGCGTGGCCCCAACGCATCATGCTGAAGCTCGATTGCCGCAACCGCGCCTTCGGTCTCGACGCCCGCCGGCAAGTGACAAGCCTTGCGCAGCAGCGGACGTTTGTCGCCATTTCCCCACGACCACACATTGCGGAACCAGATGGTCGGCAGTAGGTGCAAGTCGGCGCGTTCCGGGCCGCGGTTGGTGACGCTCATGCGAACGAGCACGTCTTCGGGGTTCTCTTTGGCGTATTCCACGGTGACGTCAAAATAGCGATTCGCCGCGAACACGCCCGTATCCAACAGCTCGTACTCGGGGCTGCGCCGGTCGCGGCGATGGTTCTCTTCGAGCAATGGCGCGTAAGGAAACTCCGCTTGCGGATACTTGTACAGGTACTCCATGTAGGAGTGGGTGGGTGTGCTGTCGAGGTAGAAGTACTGCTCCTTCACATCCTCGCCGTGATTGCCTTGATTTCCCGTTAGACCGAAGAGGCGTTCTTTCAAAATCGGGTCGTGGCCATTCCAGAGGGCGATGGCGAAACAAATGTACTGGTGGCGGTCGCAGATGCCGGCGATGCCATCCTCATTCCATCGATAGGCCCGCGAGCGGGCATGCTCGTGCGGCAGGTAGTCCCAGACGTCGCCTTTGGCGCTGTAGTCCTCGCGGACGGTGCCCCAGGCTCGCTCGCTCAAATAGGGACCCCAGCGCTGCCAGTGCGCTTGGCGCGCCTTCACTTCGTCGAGCCTGATCTCTTCGGCAGTCACGCGATGGGGTCTACACCGAAGAATATCCCGCAACGGGCGTTTCCATGTCAAAATCTGGCAATATGCCTTTTGTGAAAGTTGGAGCGTTGTCCGACGTTCCGGAAAACTCCGTGATCGAAGTTAGCGTGGGAGCCGACCAGTACGCAGTCTGTAACCTGGGCGGCACTCTCCACGCACTGAGCGGTACCTGTCTGCACCAGGGAGGGCCGCTGGGGCAGGGTCAACTGGCCGACGGACGCGTGATCTGTCCGTGGCATGCCTGGGAATGGGACTGCCGCACCGGCGAGAACAGCGACGATCCAACCCAGCGTGTTGCCACGTACGAAGTGAAAGTGGAAGGCGGCGACATCCTGCTGCAGGTTCCCTGAGTGCCCGAGCTCCCCGAAGTTGAGACCGTGACGCGCTCGATCGCTCCGCTGGTGGGGCGGCGCATCGTGAATGCGGAGTTCCGCTGCCTGCGCGTGTTGCGCGGCGGCGACCCCGACGATATGGCCGCGCACGTCCAGGGCAAGAAGATCGCCGGCGTGAAGCGTTACGGCAAGTTTATCCTGGTGTCGCTACAGGGCGGCGGTTATCTGGTCATTCACCTGGGGATGACGGGACGCCTGCTGCTGGGCGGCCCTACCGGCAAGCACACGCATGCCGTGCTGACGCTCGACCGCGGGGTGCTGCTGTATGACGACAGCCGCCAATTCGGATGCCTGCAATACAGCCAGGAGTTTCCGGCGCGCGTAGCCAAACTCGGTCCCGAGCCGCTCGAAGTGCCGTTTTGCGAATTTGCTTCCGCTCTGCGGCACCGCAAGACGCGCATCAAAGCTCTGTTACTCAACCAGGCGTTCCTGCGAGGAATCGGGAACATCTATGCCGACGAAGCGCTGTTCCGTGCGGGCATTCACCCGTTGGCCTTCGCCTCCCGGATCCGCAACCACCGCGCCCAGCGGCTCTACGACGCGATCAAAGCTGTGCTCACGGAGGCGATCGAGGCGGGAGGATCATCGATCTCCGATTACGTCGATGCGGAGGGGCGCAAGGGATTTTTTCAGCTCAGCCACCGCGTATACCAACGGACCGGAGAGCCCTGCGTGGAGTGTGGAACGGCGATTCGGCGGCTGCTGGTGGCGCAGCGCTCGTCGCACTTCTGCCCGAAATGCCAGAAGCGGTAAAGCCGCTCGTGGGCCTTTGCCCGGCGGCGGGCCGGAAGGCCCGGCCCCACGCGGGCGGAGCAGTGCCCGAATCACAGTGTTTCCCCCCATTCCACGGAGATAACGCTGCTGGTCTCAAGAACAAAACCAGTTGCGCGTTGGCGCGAAAAGTGCATTCCGACGGCGCCGAGGTGAAGCGGCATGCTGGATTCCCGGAGAGGCTCCGCGCTCATTTCGGCCGCGCTGCACGTGGGTGCGATTATCCTCGTGCTAGTTGCGACTGCCGTCAAAACTCAGGTTTCGATTTCGGCGCCAGAACGGTTCGTAGTGCGGATCGACATCAGTAGATACGCTGCCACCGCGGCAAAAGGCGGAGGCTCGGGCGGCACGCGCTCGCCATTGCGCGCCAGCATCGGCCGTCCACCGAAGCCTTCGCCGCATCCTTTCACGCCGCCGCTGGTCACGCCCGAAAATGATCGCCCCAAGCTGACTATCGAACCGGCGATCTTCGCCGACACCAAGCTGCCCACAGTCGATCTGGCCCAGTTCGGGGACATCTTCGGCGTCCACGGGCCGCCTTCCAACGGCACTGGCGATGGTGGCGGCATTGGTGAGCACCACGGCACCGGCGCGGGCGGGAATGATGGGCCGGGCTTCGGCGCAGGCCCCGATGGCTGGCTGGTGGCGCCCGTTCTGCTCTCGAAGACCGAACCCGAATACAGCGAAGAGGCACGCCGCGCCAAGATTCAGGGGATCGTGGAGCTGCGCATCGAAATCGACCAGCGCGGGCAGGTGCAGAATGTCAGCGTGGCCGAGGGGCTCGGCTTGGGGCTGGACGAACGCGCGGCGGAGGCCGTGCGCCATTGGAAGTTTCGCCCGGCCACGCGCAACGGCAAGCCGGTTGTCAGCTCGGCGCTGGTCGAAGTGCGTTTCCGCCTGCTGTAAGTGACTGCTCCGGCACGGCGGTTGCGGGCCTCGAAGGATTTACCACTGTAAAGCTAACTCCCGTGATATCAAAGGGTTTATGGGGCTGGAACGCGTCCTTCAGGAAACCCTGAACGATCCAATGGGGGAGCACGTTCTGCTGCCCATTCGTGAGACGTTTCACCCGCTCGGTTTTCCGGTCGAGATCGCCACGAATTCTCAAGAGGTGTTGGAGGCGGCACGCGAAAGCTGGGGAATGTTCCGGCCGGAATTTGAGCGAGTGCCGATTCGCATCCGCGTTGTGGTGGAGGACGAAGCGCGTGAGCCGGCGCCGGAACCGGTTTATCGCGCGCAACGCGGGCTCATGCTGATCGTCTCCGACCGTGACAATTTCGGCTGCTGCGACTTGCGCACGCGTTTCGGCTGGTGTCGCATCGCCGCCAATATGCTGGCCGACCGCGGATGGTTCCGCTGGTTCTTCCTGGAGGCCATGGTGTACCTGCTGCTGAACCAGGACGACGTGGTTTCGATCCACGCAGCCTGCGTGGCGCGCAGCGGCCGGGGTGTGCTGTTGTGCGGCGCGTCGGGAGCCGGCAAGAGCACGTTCGCGTATGCTTGCGCCAAAGCCGGATGGACATACCTTACCGACGACGCCACGATCCTGATTCAGGGTTCGCGCGAACGCGAAGCGCTCGGCAAACCATACCAGTTGCGTTTCCGTCCCGAGGCGGTGGAGCTGTTCCCGGAGATTGCAGGGCACTCGGCGTGCATCAAGCCGAATGGCAAGCCCACGGTGGAAGTTTCTATACGGGCGTTTCCTCAGATCGCAACGGCAGCGCGCTGCCGCGTGGAGTGCATCGTGTTTCTGAATCGAGTGCGGGGAAGTTCCCCCTTGGCGCGCCCGCTACCCCCTGAGGAAGCGTTCGAGCGAATCCTTCAGGAGTTGCCCGCCTACTCGGAGGAAGTGCAGAGCCGCTACCGCGAGACCGTTGTGGCGCTCCTCTCCGCGCCGGCATATGAGCTCGAATACCAATCCTTCAACGAGGCCATCCCGTTGCTTTGCAGGTTAGTTGACGAATCATGAAATTTGCTTTCCTTTTGCTCTTGACGGCGGGTGCCGTGGAGGCCCAGGTGGCTTCTGCCTCGCTCGCCGGAACCGTGATGGATGAATCGGCTGCGGTGGTGGCCGGCGCATCGGTCGTTGCTACGGAGGACTCGACCGGTTTTTCGCGAACCACCGTCACCGATGCGCGCGGCGATTATGCGCTGGAAGAGCTCGCACCGGGCACGTACACGCTGACGGTGCAGAAACCGGGATTCCGCAGCTACCGTGCGGAACACCTGATCCTCGAAGTGAATCAGAAGGCGCGGCAGCAAGTGCGGTTGGCGGTGGGCGCATCCGAGGAGCATGTAGCCGTGACGGCGCAGGTGTCGGCGGTACAGTCCGACAGCGCCTCGATCGGCTACGAGATGGACCAAGCCAGAATCGAGGATTTGCCCCTGGCATCGCGCAACGTGGTGTCGCTGGTGACGCTGGGCCCGGGAGCCATTCCGCGCCAAATGGGAGGCTTCGTGCACGACGTCGTCAACGACGTGCAAGAGGGTACGCGCGGTTCGGTGGCGCTCAACGCGCCGATTAACGGCGCTCGATCGAGCATGAACGCTTTTTTGTTGGATGGCGCATACGATACGGATCGCAACACGTTCGCCATCGCCGTCTACCCGCCCATGGAGTCGGTAATGGAATTTCACAACCAGACTTCCCTGGCTCCGGCGGAGTTCGCGCAAGCGGGCGGCGGAGCAATTGACGTGGTCACGAAATCCGGCACCTCGGCTTGGCACGGCAGCGGCTTCGAATATCTTCAAAATGAAGCTCCGGACGCGCTGGATTATTTCGCAGACCCCACGAAGCCGCGCGCGATTCTGCGGCAGAACCAATACGGCGGGTCGCTTGGCGGTCCGACGGGCCTGAAGAACACCTATTTCTTCGGGGCGTACGAGGGACTGCGCAGCAAGGAAGGAACCTCGACGCAAAGCATAGTTCCGACCGCTGCACAGCGTGGGGGCGATTTCACCGGCTCCAACGTGATCTACGATCCGCTTGATCTGGACGCGACTGGCACACGGATTCCATTCGCCGGGAATATGATTCCCAGCTCGCGGATCAACTCGATCGCGAGCACGTACCTTGGGCGCTTTGAGCCGCTGCCCAACAGCAACAGTTCCAGTGGCAACTATCTGGACTCGACGCCCAACCAGAACACCACCGACAGCGCGACGGGCCGCATCGACCATCAGTTCGGCAACCAGAGCCAACTCACCGGCCGCTACACGGTCAATCGCGAGAACAACGTCGTGGCCGGGTCGTTTCCGGAACTGCCCACATCGGAGCAGGTGCTCGCTCAACAGATCGCACTGGCATACACCGTTAGCGGAGCGCGCTGGCTCAATGATGCGCGCGTCTCTTTCACGCGCCTGCGGATGTATAGCGTTCCGGAGAGCGCGTTTCACGACAACATCGCGCAGCAGCTTGGCATTCAAGGCCAGCCGACGGATCCGTTTTATTACGGGCTGCCGTTCTTCGAAGTGTTGAATGAATCGCTGGTGACCGATTCTCCCACGCTGCCGCAGGTGCAACGCGATAACACCTGGCACATCACGGATGGAATCTCACTGGCGCGCGGCCGGCACACGTTGAAGTTCGGCGGCGACGCTGTGCACTTCCAATTGAACTACCTGCAAACCAACTTGGCGCGCGGGCAGTACAACTTTACAGGAGCATTCAGCAGCGTGGATGGCCTGGCCGGCAACACGGGCGACCCGTTCGCGGATTTTCTGCTGGGGTACCCCCAGGATACGAAACGCACCTCGGGTTCGGGCCAGGCGTATCTGCGGCAGACCTCTTATGCCGGTTACGTCCAGGATGACTGGCGGATCTCGCCCACGCTGACGCTGAATCTCGGCTTGCGATATGAGTACACGGCTCCCTACACCGAAGCCAACGGCAATCTGTTGAACCTGGATTACGCGCACCTGCCCGCGCCGCCGACGCTGGTGCATGTGAATACCGCGGTCGAGCCGGACTACCGGAATTTCGCGCCGCGAATCGGAATTGCGGAGAAGCTGCCGTTCGGAATCGTTTTTCGGGGCGGCTACGGAATCTACTACGCCACGCCCCTTGCGATCGGGACGTACGATCTGGTTCTGAACAACCTGCTCAACCAGATCAACGAGACGCAGGGCGGCCAGGCGCCGGTGCTGACCATCGCGAATGGGTTCCCGCAGACCGCTTCCACGGGGTTCCCCAGTTACTTCGGCATGGATCCGAATGCGCGAACGCCCTATGTGCAGCAGTGGAACGGCGGATTCCAGCGGGAGTTGCCCGGCCACGTGCTGCTCGAAGTTGCTTACGTAGGCAGCAAGGGAACAAAACTGCCGCGCTTCCGGCAATTCAATACACCCGCGCAGGTGGAGACCGGCGCCGACCTGCCGCCTCGACCCGGCGATCTGCAATCGCTGCGAACGTTTCCCTCACTGGGGGAGATCATCCAGCGGCAGGATATCGCCAACTCCGTGTACCATTCGCTGCAGTTCAAAGTTCAGAAGCAGGCTTCGACGAAGCTTTCGCTGCTGGCCAGCTTCGTATGGTCGAAATCGATCGACGACGCCGATACGGAGATTCCGGGGCAATTTGACAGCTATGGCGCGCAGGACGAGCGCAATCTGCGGCTGGAGCGCGGGCTTTCCTTCTTCAATGTGGGCCGCCGCATCAGCGCGGGCTACGTGTACCGGTTGCCCAGCACGAGTCTTCTGGGCCCGGTTGCGCGCAACTGGTCGTTCAGCGGGATCATTACGCTCCAGGATGGAACGCCGTTGAATCCGGTGTATTTCGCTACGGACTTCGCCAACTCGGGAACGCCCAACCGTCCGAACATTGTTCCCGGGCAGAAGATTGCGCTTCCGCGCGACCAGCGGACGGCAGATCACTTCTTCAATACGGCCGCATTTAGCGACCCCGCCCCCTTCACGTTCGGCGATGCGGGGCGCGACATCATCATCGGTCCCGGCAATAACAATTTTGACCTGGCGCTGCTGCGGCGCCTTGCAGTGCGGGAACATCAGTCCGTCGAATTTCGAGTGGAAGCGTTCAACGCGTTCAATCATCCGAACTGGGGCATTCCGGGACCGTATCCCGATTTCGGGCCGTTTTTCGGTAAGATCCTGAGCACCGGGCAGCCACGGCAAATGCAGTTTGCCCTGCGGTATCAATTTTGAACCACGCTGCGCACGTGCCCGCTTGGGCCACCGCCGTTCTGGACGCGCTTCACTTGCGCGAACCGCGGATGGGCGGGCTTGGGGCGCTGAGCGAATCCGACTGGCGGGCGGCTCTCGATTTCTGCGACCGCTCGCGCCTCACCTTGGCCCTGCGCAATCGAGCGCGCGCGCAGATGCCGCAGTGGGTTCGCGCGCGAACGGATCATGACGCCGGCAAGAACCGCACGCGGCTCGAAAGAATGCGGCAAGTCTACCAAATGGTGGAAAAGCAGTTCGCCGGGCGCGTCGAATTCCTCGCTCTCAAGGGGTACACGCAGACGGCGCTTTCCGGGTGCAATCCGGAAGATCGGGTGCACTACGATTTGGATCTGTATGTGCCCGAAGAAAACGTTCTGACTGCGCGCGATCTGCTGCTAGAGTGCGGGTACGAATCGTTCAGCGCCATGGAAGATTTCCCCACGGACCACCTGCCGGCGCTGGTCTGCAAAACCGGATGGGAGTGGCGCGGCGATTACTTCGACCCGGAAATTCCCACGTCGATTGAACTGCATTTCCGCTTCTGGAACGCGGCGTTCCAAAGGCTACGGGCCGGAGGGGTTGAAGAGTGGTGGGATCGGCGGCTGGTGCGGGAGATCGCGGGCGCCCAAATGCCGGTGCTCGACCCGGTGGACGCGCTCGGCTACACCGCGTTGCATCTGCTGAAACATCTGCTCGAAGGCAGCGCGGGGGCATTTCATGTATACGAGCTTGCGCTGATTCTGGAGCGGCACGCCGATGACGAAGCCTTCTGGCGGAACTGGCAAGATTGGCATTCGTCGGGCTTGCGCGGGCTGGAAGCGGTGTCGTTCGAAGTGGCGCGCGCGTGGTTTGGCTGCCAGACGGGGGCGACTGCCGAGGCGGCCATCGATCAGTTGCCGGCGGCGGTCCGTTCCTGGTTCGACACATTTGCGGAATCGCCGCTCACGCGCCAGTTCCGGCCCCAAAAGAACGAGCTGTGGCTGCATCTGAGTTTGCTTTCCTCGGCCGGAGACCGCTGGTCGATCGCGCGCCGGCGGCTGTTTCCGGCGCGCCTTCCAGGGCCGGTAGACGCGATTTATCTGGATGAGAGTCAAATGAGCTTCGGCCGGCGTTGGCTGAAGCGAGTACGATACGCGAGGCACGTGGTGGGGCGGATCGGACATCACGTAGCCGCGTTGCCGACCACCGTGAGTTCGGGTGCGTTCTGGTGGTTGCGCGCGAAAGGTCCCGGCGGCGAGTTCTGGAGATTCCTGGGCGCGGCCAGCCTTTACAATTTCGGGTTGTTCATCTTCGTCCTTCTTTACAATCTGCACCTGCTGGACTTGGGCTATCGCGAGGACCTGCTGGGGGTGATCAGCGGATCGAGCACCATCGGCTCCGTTCTGGGAACGATTCCCGCAGCGTTCCTGGCGCGGCGTTTCGGGCTGCGTAACTCGCTACTAAGCTGCTTTGCGCTGTCGGCCTGTCTTACCGCTCTGCGTGCAGTGGTGGTTGGGCGAGGCCCGTTGATCGTGCTGGCATTTTTGTTTGGCCTGGTGTTCGCGGTTTGGGCCGTGCTGCTGGCGCCGATGATTGCGCAATCCGTACCGGAAAAACGGAGGCCCTCGGCCTTCAGTATTTTCTTCGCCACCATGATCGGCACCGGGATTGCCGGAGGATCGATCGGGGGGCGCCTGCCGTTGTGGGTTCATGGTAAGCAGCCGGCGCTACTGATCTCAGCCGGATTGGTGGCGTTGGCGGTCTGGCCGGCTGCCCGGTTGAAAGCTGCGGCCGCCATGCCGGCGCCAGGAGCGCGAGTCTATCCGCGCGGCAGTTTCCTGCTGCGGTTTCTCATGCCGTTTGCGCTGTGGCACCTGGCCACGGGATCGTTCAATCCATTTTTCAATGCGTATTTCGCGCGGCTGCGGTTCCCCGTGGAGCGCATCGGACTCATTTTCTCGGGCGCGCAGTTGACGCAGGTGGTCACGGTGCTGCTCGCGCCGCTGCTGATTGCGCGGAGCGGTTTAGTGAGCGCAATCGTCTGGATGATGATGGCAACGGCTCTCGGCCTTGCCGGGCTGGCGGCGGAACCGCCGGGCGCTGCGGCTGCCCTGGCATACACCGCGTACGTTGCCTTCCAGTGGATGAGCGAACCTGGTATGAACACGCTGCTCATGAACCACGTGGACGAGCGTGAGCGCAGCGGCGCATCCTCGTTGATGTACCTGGTGGCGTTCTCGGCGCAGGCCTTGGCGGCATTCGGCGCGGGCGCGCTGCTGCCACGATTGGGTTACGGCGTGGTGATCGGAGGCGCGGCGCTATTGGCGCTGGCTTCCGCCGGATTGCTGCGCGCGCTGATGGGAGCGCCATTCGCGGCATTCTCGATGGCCCGCAGGATCTTTTCCTGAAATCGTTGGAGCGTGAATTGGCGCCGCCAGCTTTCCCGCGCGGCTCGCGACACCGCGTTGAGAACGGCGCGGTCTCCGCGCAGCAGCGCGATGGCCCGCTCGGCCATTGCTTCCGCGTTCGCGGCCAGGAATCCGGTGCCATCCTCGATCACTTCGGGAATGCCGCCGCCCGGAAATGCAACTACCGGAACGCCGGCGGCAAAGGCCTCGAGAACCACGCGTGTGGTGCCCTCGTTGCCGGCCGATGGCACGAGCAATAGATCCAGATCGGAGAAGGCTGTGCCTGGATCGACCCATCCGGGAAATTCGACCGGCAGATTCCGGACCGCAGCTCGTACGCGATTGGCGTATTCTTTGGCGCTTGGCGAGAACATGGGAGCACCGTAGATCGCGAAACGGCTGTGGGGCAACCCTTGGTGGATCAGCGCCGCCGCGCGTAGAAACTCGATTTGGCCCTTCTCCGGCGAAATGCGGCCGATGCAGCCGATTCGGGGCGAAGCGGAATTGGGCCGATTGGTAGCGATGCCCGGCCCGCTTACGCCGTTAAAAATGACAGTGACCCGCTCGGCCGGCACGAAAGCCGTCCATGGCTCGGCCACGAATCGACAGCAGCCAATCACCGCAGCGTTGAGTTCGCGAATCGAGTAGCCCGCGATGCGCCTTGACATCCCGGGCGGGAGATAGTTATGTGCGTGGAATAGAGCCGGGATCGGCAAACGGGCCACCGCGGCGGCGGGTAGGAGGCGCGGGCCGTTAATGTAAAGCAAGTCAGGGCCGAAACGTCGGGCGAGGGTTCTGATTTGGGCCACGAGA
>DATJAK010000006.1:0-5009 GCA_035516375.1 Bryobacteraceae bacterium | reverse complement strand
AATGCACCGCCCAAAATGGGGACGCGTTTCATGCGGCCTCGCGCCAGCGATAGCGGGGGAAATATTCGCGGGTAGGGGTTCCCGCCGATTTCGAGAGCGCCGCATAGCGGTCCAAGTCTAAGATTCGGCCACACAGGAACGCGGTTCTCGTGGCGTTCGACCAACCGCGCTTGAACAAAGTGAGGCCGTCGTCGTTTTGTTGGCTGCCGGCGCCGCCACCTAAATCGAGCCAGCGAACCACGCCTCGAAAATGCCTGATGGCCGCATCATACAGCGCATAGCCACATGCACAGCGGTATCCTTCGGCATTGGCAACCGTCAAGTGCGAGTAAGCGACTTCGCCCTGCAAGAACCAGAGGTGCGCGCCCACACACTCGCCAGAGCGGGAGATGGCCCGCAGCAACACTAATCCCGGGACCGCGAATTGACGGCGAAAAGACTCCGGCGAGAACGCCTGAACGCCTGTGAGTGCGTGCCGATCGATTAAGTGCCCATACAACGCGACCCATTCGGCAAGTCTGGATCCAGGATCGGCGCACACCTCGATGGCCACTTCGCGCAGAGCCCGTCGTGCGTAATACTGGTGATGCTTGTTCCCAACCGGACCGGCCTGGCACAGATCAACGGCAAAATGGGTCTTAAAGGGAAGCACCCGGTCGAAGCTAGCTCGCAGGATCTCTTCATTGTGTTGTCCGAAGGGATCCGCCACTAGCACTACGCTGACCAGGCGGCCGCACAAGGCGTCCAGATCCTGCCGGAGTGCGTTCCAATCCGCACAGCAGAAGAGCGGATAGGTGCCCATGGCGTCAAGATCTCCGGTTGCCGGAAGGCGGCGCTCCAGCAGCCATCCACCCGATGAGGGCAGCGCTACCGGCGTGCCAAACTCCGACAATGCTTCGGCATAGAGCGGGTGCATGTATCCGGCCGGCGTCATGCCTTTTGGGCTCGGCACCAGGCGCGCCACATGTCGCGATAGGCATTCTCGACGTCGCGCACGAGGCTGGCTTCATCCATCAGTGGGGATGCGGCGAGCGCGTGGCGCAACTCGGAGCGAAGATCGGGTTTGTGCGGGATAACGGCGGCGAGAAAAAGAGCAATCTTGAGGTATTGCTCGGGCGTTTGAGCGACGAAGCCCGCCAGACCGGCCGCCGAGAGGATGCTCGCGCCATCCCGCTGCACAGCCAGCCGTCCAGCCAGCGTTACTACGGGAACCCCCATCCACAGCGCGTCCAGTGTGGTGCTGCCGCCGTTGTAGGGGAACGGGTCCAGCGCGATGTCGATTGATGCGAAATCAGCCAGATATGTTTCAGCCGGGCTTTGGCCGGCGAACAGCAGACGCGCGCCCTCAATGCCATCTTCCTGGAACCAGCCGCGATAACGGTTCTGTAGCGCTTCGGTTTCCATTCCCCGGAACTTCAACAACAGATGGCTTTGCGGTGCGAGATGCAGGATCGCTGACCACAGCTTCACCACTTCGCGGTTAATTTTTTGCGGATTGTTAAAGCACCCGAACGTAATGTAGCCGCGCTGGAGGGAGGGCGACGGCGCGACGGGCAGATCGGCACGGAAGGGCCGGTAACAGGATTGCGTGAGGGGAAGCCGGTACACTCTCTCGGCGAAGAACTGTTCAGTGCCTGGGCAGGGCATATAGGGATCGCCCAGAAAATAATCGATGGCGGGCATGCCGGTGGTGGCCAGAGCTCCGAGCCATGAGACTTGAACCGGTGCAGCCTTTTGAGCGAACGCCAGGAACGCCGCACCCATGGTATGGCCGGCCAAGTCGACCAGGATGTCGATCCGGTCCTCGCGCACCTGCGCGGCTAATTGCTCCGGCTCCCCAATGGATTGAAATACAGCCACGTTGCGGCGCACGCGCTCGGTCCACTCGTCCGTTTTCAACCCCACCGCATAGGCACAAACTTCGAACCGCGAGCGATCGTGATATTCGAGCACCGGCAGCAAGAACCGCATGATCGGATGATTGCAGAGGTCCGGCGAAACGTAGCCCAGTTTGAGCCGGCGATCCGGATCCGGGGTATTGGAATGAGGACGAACCTGGCCGCTCAGTGGAGCCGCGTACAGCGAATTCCAGCGGCAAGACTCCTGGTATAGGCTTTCCTGGGTCGTGCCGGGCAGGTAGTTCATCTCGAAGAGCAAGTCGCTGTGGATACCGGAATTCGGGCAGATCTCTACAGCACTGCGTTTGCTTTCGACCGCCTCGTCCATGCGGGCGAGCGAAGCGCAGGCCCGGCCCCGCACCACATGCGCCAGGAAGTACCTGGGATTGATCTTCAGAGCGCAGTCAGCGGCGGCGATCGCTTCAGGGCAGCGCCGCTCGAGTAAGTACATGCGCGCATAGAGCGACTGGACGGCGGCCTCGCGCGAAGGGTCCAGCCGCAGCGCGTTCGCAAGATGAATGCGAGCCTGGTGGTAATTGCCCAGATGCTCATACGCGCAACCCAAGCTGAACTGGCCCTCCGGCCAGTGGGGTCTTCGAGCCGCGATGTCCGCTAGCAGGTGGACGGCCTCATTAAGATTCGCGCTGGTTTCGGACTGGCGGTCTGACGGGTCGACGTGACGAAAGCATTCGGCCGCTTCCCCAAAACGGCGGCTGTCCAACAGGAGACAACCGAGCTCGATCCAGGCATCGGAATAGCGCGAATCGACCGCGAGAACGCGGCGATAGGTCTCTTCGGCGGCGACCCAGTTTCCGGCCTGGCGCAGGCGGTTTGCCTTTGTGAATAAGTTGGAGGCATTCTTGGCCGTCGGCGAGATGGTCTGGTTCCGCACTGTTACCAGATAGTGAGGGAACAGGAAACTAGTTCTCGGGCGGCAGTTGAGGAAAAAGAGAACGGAGGCAGCCATAAGGCCGCCTCCGCTTTGAAGGGAACTCAAAGAGTTCCGGAGGATTAACTCTTCAGCAAGGAAAGCACAGCCTGCGGTGCGGCATTGGCTTGCGCGAGCGCGGCCACGCCGGCCTGCATCAGGATTTGCGCCTTGGTCAGATTGGCTGCTTCCGCGGCCAGGTCGGCGTCGCGGATGCTGGATTCGGCGGTGGTGAAGTTGGTCAATTGCGACTGCGCCAGGTTGATGGCGTAGTTGAACTGGTTTTCACCTTTACCAACGGCGGCTTGGGCGTTGCCCAAATCCGCGACCGAAACGGCCAGCTGCGTAACAGCGGACTCTGCGCCGGCCTGGGTGCTGATGTCGGAGGTCTGACCGACGCCGACGGTCGAGGACTGGACGATGGTGTTGTATCCGGCCATACCGGTGCTGTTGGTCGTCCCAGCGCCGGACCCGGCCTCGGAACCGATGGTTACGCTAAAGGGAGTGGAAGAATTGTCGGCAAAGTAAATCTTTCCAGCTCCGCTCGCACCGCCATCCGAGAAAGCGGTGATGCTCTGTAGCGCCGCGTTTCCGGATTGCTGCAGCGCCTGATTGAGTTGGGTGATCGCGCCGGAAATGGTCAGGTTGGACGTTGTGCCGGCGTCCAAGGTGACCTTGAGAGTTTGCGGTGTACCGTCGGAGTTGTTGGCAACGAAGGTAAGCACCTGCTTGTCTTGAGTGCCGGCCGCAGTGCTGAAGTTCATGTCCGTGTAAACTGCGCCAGCGGTTTGCTCGGTTCCACCGGAGATGAATTCGGAGCTGGCGGCAATGGCTTCCGGAGTCGCGGTCGCATTGGTGGCCGAACCACCGGTGTTAGTGCCCAAGTTGCCCAGCAAGCCGTTGGCTGTCGCATCACCCGCGGTCACATCGAAGGCGGTGCTGGCGGAGGTGAACAGCAACTGCTGGTGACCGTCGGTACCAGTGTGCACGATGGCTTGGATGTTGGCGGCTTTGAACGCGGCGGCCTGCGGACTGCCCTGTTGAGCCGCGGACTGAATGCCGGCATTGATGGCGTTGACCAGGCTGGCGGTGTCGGCCACGTTGGCCAGATTTACGTTGACCGTGATTGCGCCGCCCGCTCCAGCTGAGAACCCCGGACCCGAGATTTTAAAAGACGTGGTGGCCGGGTTGCTTTCCGCGGCCAGAATAGCCGAAACGCTGGTGGCACTGGAGGAGGCCAGATTGTAGAGACCCGAATCGGCCGCTCCGGAGGCGACCTGGTAGCCGGCCGTGAAGCCCTGCAAACCCAGGCTTTGCGTATCGACAGTGGCGCTGCCCAGATTCACGGAAACCGAACCGTTGCTGATGACGTCGGCTGCGGTGTTGCCCTGGCCGCCGCCGATGAATACCGACAGGTTCTTCGCAAAAGTTCCACCGGTGTTCAGGCCGATGGCTTGCGCCTGCCGGTTAATTTCCGTCAGCACGCTCTGATATTCGTTGTTCAGCACGGAGCGATCGCCGGTGAAGGTGCCCGAGGCCGATTCCGTCGCCAGAGTGCGAGCGCGATCCAGCAGTTGGGAAATGTTGCTCAAACCGCCATCGGCGATCTGCAACTGGCTGAGACCTTCATTGGCGTTCTGTATGCCCTGCGTCAACACAGACTCATCGGACCGGTAGCTGTTGGCAACCGCTAAGCCGGCCGCGTCGTCGCCGCTGTTGACAATGCGAAGTCCCGAAGTGACTTCATTGATGGTTTTGGTTTGGAAGTCGCTGCTGACGCGCAGGTAGTTTTGAGCCTGCAGCGAAGCGACGTTGGTATTGATACTGAAAGACACAGTTTTCTCTCCTTAGATTATTGGGAACCCGGGACGCGTGAACCTTCACGGCCCGGAGCGCCTTTGCGCTCTCGAGAGGCCAGACCTGCGCCCGCGGACCTCATTGCTGCACCGGGCCTTTCGCCGGCGCCCCGAGGCTTCCGCTGCGTTGGTCTTTCGCCTCTCTCAGCTCTCACTGTGCTTATCGGTGCGGGGGGAGATTCTTGAGCTATTGCGGGAAAATTCTTTGAGCGTCTTGCCTAAGTCTCCGGATTCCAGGCCACGCGCGGCGTGCGTATTCTGTTCCCGGATGATTTTCAATTCCTTGCGCAACACTACGGTCTCGCGCGGAGCCCGGATGCCGATCTT
>DATJAK010000005.1:0-2520 GCA_035516375.1 Bryobacteraceae bacterium | reverse complement strand
CCGATCTGCTTCATGCCGCGCGCCAGCATCAGGTCACCCGTGTTGGCGCACACCACCATCAACAAGACCATTACCAGCGTCTTGAATCGCAGCCTATGCTCGTGGCTCATTCTTGAAGGTTAGTCGTTGCCGCTGGCCGATGAGGTGCCGGACACCGCGACCATCGTCTTTGACGCGTCGCCGCCCTGCTGGATCCACTTCAGGCGCTCGGTGCGCAGGCGAAGAAAGTCCGTGGCCTCGTGATAGAGCCGCTTGCGCTCGTGACTGTCCCACAGCGCTTCCTTCACGATGCGCCAAACGACTTTCGGCCGGAAATAATATTCGTCGTAGAAACGCGTGACGCCGGCCATCATATCCGCCTTCGAGAGATGCGGGAACTCGATGTGCGGCAACTGGTGACCGCTCTGGTCGGCCAGCGCCTCAACGCGGAGGAAGCCTTCCTTGGACATCTGGGTGTGAAGCTCGGTGCCGGGCATGGCGTGGGCCAGGGAGACCTGAATGGTCTCGCAGTCGAGTTCCTTGGCGAAGTCGATGGTTTTCGCGATGGTCTCTTTGGTCTCGCCGGGCAGGCCGATGATGAAGTCGCCGTGGACCTTGATGCCGACCTTCTTGCAATTCTTCATGAACTCGCGGGCCATCTCGATGGTCGCGCCCTTTTTGATGTTCTTGAGGATTTGGGCATCGCCGGATTCGAAGCCCACGATGAACAGGCGGGCCCCGCCGTCGGCCATGGCCTTCAGCTCTTCGTACTTACTGTGGCAGCGGGCGGTACAGGACCACTGGAATTTCAGCGGTTTGAACTTCCGGCTCAGCTCGATGACGCGATCCTTACGGATGTTGAAGGTATCGTCGTCGAAGAAAATTTCCTTCATTTGCGGAAAGTGCGCAAGGGCGTGCTTCACTTCCTCGACCACGTTGTCCACCGAACGGGTCCGCCAGGCGTGGCCGGAGAGCGTTTGCGGCCACATACAGAAGGTGCAGAGCGCCGGGCAGCCGCGCGAGCTGTAAAAGGATACGAAAGGATTCAGAAGGAACGGCACGTTGTAGCGCTCGATCTGCAGGTCGCGCTTGTAGACGTCGCTGGCAAACGGCAGCGCGTCGAGTTCCTCGGTGTGCAGTTGCGGCCGCGGAGCGTTGTGAATGATTTTGCCGTCTTTTTTGTAGCTGGCGCCGAGGATCTGGTCGAGCGGCTTGCCGTGCGCGTATTCGGTGACGGCATGGTCGAACTCGCCGCGGACGATGAAATCGATGTCCTCGCTGGCGTTGAGAGTTTCGTCGGGCTTGATGTGGCCGTGCGGACCGACGAAAGCCACCTTCATAGACGGGTTGGCTTCCTTGATCTTGCGCAAAAGCTTTACGTCGCTCTCGAAGCCGACGGTGGAAGTGAACAGAACCAGGAATTCGTAGTCCTTGCAGATCTGGACGGTCTGCTGCCAATTGATTTTGTGGGGAGACGCATCGAGCAGCCGGCTGCCGGGAATCATGCCGGCCGGATAAGACAGCCAAACGGGATACCAATAGGACTCAATTTCTCGGGTCGCGGGCCACCGCGAACTCGCTCCCCCGTCGAAGTTCTCAAAACTCGGCGGATTCAACAGCAACGTCTTCATTACATCCGGCATTCTTCACCCTCAGCTACGTTTTTATCGCGTCGTCCAGCCCAGGCCGCGCCAATCACACCAACACGCACACGCTGGCAGCTCCTGGGAACCCAACCAGTGTAGATAATAGTTTACCCGACTTGGTTACATTCCCGCACGCGAATCCGCCAATGGAGCGAAAACCGCATCCAGGCGCTAAATGCCGCATTCAGTGGAATTTATGGGGTGCGGAAGAGAGGCCTCCGGTTTTGCGATCGATCCGCTGGAGGTCAAACGATGGTCGGGAGCCTGCGCTTGGACTGCAAAAACGGGAGCCGGGCTCACGCACTCCAAAGGCGTTCAGCCATGGCGGCATTCGTCCACAGATTCTCCGAGCAACTCCCAAATCCTGGGAAGCCACTCCCGGTGCTCCGGCTTCATCAGGACCGATCGCAGGCAGGTGATCGTCTCCCGGTCTTGGGTCATGGAGCCGAGATTCGCGGCGAAGAATTTGACCGGCAATTCGGCTACCGCCAGGTGCAGGTTTCTCCGGGCGGCGGCGTTGAAGATCTTCCGCGAGAGTTGCGAGGCTTCCTTGACGCCTGTGGCCCGCGGGGCGAAGACAACGATATCCAGTTCGGGTGGAAACGCGGTGACAAAACGCGCGTCGCCTTGCAGGCGCTGGTGGAACTCCACCGCGGCATGCCGGCAATCCTCTAGCCCCCGCGCGAATTCCCCGCCCTTGGCCAGCGGCAGGAGTTCCTGCGTGGCCCAAAGCGCCGCCGCCGCGGCACCCGCTCGGGAACATTCCAGGCTGATTTCGCCCAGGTGGAGTTCCCGGGAGCTGAAGTAGGTGTACGGAGAATCGTGTTTGTAGAGCGAGCCCACGCCGGGATCGCGGAACAATACGCATCCGCAGCCGTAGGGTTGCAAGCCGTGC
>DATJAK010000004.1:0-5706 GCA_035516375.1 Bryobacteraceae bacterium | reverse complement strand
GGGCAATGATCTGATCGATCGTGGTTCCGACGTAGACGTCCGATCCGGCGGTTTTTTTCGGTTTATTCGCGCACAGGAACGCGGCCGCAACCCAATGGTCGGCGCCAGTCGCGCCCGGCGGCGGCTCGGCCGAACGGGAGTGCAGACCGCTCATGATCACGGTGTAATCGCGGAAGGGTTCGAGCGGCTTCCAGTTGAAGGGAAAGACCGCATCGAGCGGACCCACCTTGTCCGGGACCCAGTAGCCGGGCGCCATCCCATGGGGCACGAAGCAGCCGACGAATCGAGACTTAGGAACAGCCGCTGTTTGCGCCCACGCAGTGGATGCTGGAATCATCGCATCCAAAAGCGGCAGAGCCAGCATGGAGCCGGCGCCGCGCAGAACGGTGCGGCGGGATAGGTGCTTTTTGGTGATAAAGTTCATGGGGTCCTTCTCTTCGGATCAGCAGCCGCCACCTGCTCGCTACCGGCGGCTTTCAGGTTCATCTGGAACGCGGGACTCTTCACGATACCCAGCACGATGGATGTGAACTTATAGTCGTTCGCGGCCGACTCGTGCACGATCGACCGCAACATGGGCATATCCTGATACTCCACGCCCCGGCCCAGGGCGTAGGTGAGCAGCTTCTCCGTGACTACGCGCGCGAACTGATCGGAGTGGCGCATCAGCCAGTCGCGCAGGCTCGCCACGCCATCCACCTTCGTCCCGTCCACTAAAACGCCACTTGCGTCGATGGGGCTGTTCCCATCCAGCGTGCGCCAGGTTCCGACGGCGTCGAAGTTTTCGAGCGCCAGTCCCATTGGCTCAAAGAGCTTGTGGCAGGACGCGCAGACTGGATTGGTGTGGTGCAGTTCCAAGGTCTCGCGCATGGTCGGTATCTTGGTGTTGCCAGTCACATCCACGGGCGGTTCTTTGGGCTTCGGCACATTTGGCGGCGGATCGGGCGGGCTGACCCCGACGAACGTTTGCAAGAACCATTTGCCGCGCGTGACGGGCGAAGTGCGAGCGGCGTTCGAAGTGACGGCCATTAAGCCGCCTTTACCCAGCAGCCCGCGCCGCATGTCGAGATCGGCCGGCAGCGTCACGCGCCGGAACTGCGGGCCGTAGATATTCGGGATTCCGTATTCCTTCGCGAGGCGCTCGTTGACGAACGTGTAATCGGCGTTTAGCAGATCGAGGATGCTGCGATCTTCATGCGCGATGCTGCCGAAGAATAGCTCGATCTCGCGCTGGTAGGCCAGCCGCAGGTTGTCATCGTAATCGGGAAACAGGTTCACTACCGGCTCGAAGGTCTTGAGCGCGCGGGTGCTCAGCCACTGCCCGGTGAAATTGTTAACCAGGGCTTCGGACTTTGGATCGGCGAGCATGCGCCGCACCTGCTGCTCGAGCACAGCCGGATCTTTGAGTTTATTTTGGGCGGCGAGGTCGATCAGCTCGCTATCGGGAACGCTCGACCACAAGAAAAAGGAGATACGCGAAGCCAGAGCCAGATCGCTGATGCGGTAGCTCTTGCCGGCGGGCAACCCGGCCGGTTCCAATTCATCGCGGTAGACGAATTCCGGATCGGCGAGCACGCGCTGGATCACCGCCTCGATCCCGTCATCGAAACTTCCCCCATCGCCGCGGCCGGCTTGATAGAAATCCAGCAGCGGCGCCAGATCCGCAGCGGTGGCGGGACGGCGATACGCACGCTTGACTAGCGCCGTGGTGAGGGTGCGTGCGCACGCGGCATCCAGCTTCTTCTGCTCCGCGGGGTCGTGGCCTGTGCCTGGGCGGCAGACGAAGATCTTCCGGCGGGCGGCCGTATCGGTAGCGCCGGAGGCCTTGTAAGGCCCCTCGATCCAAACCTGGCCGACGTGCGGATAGAACAGAAATCCTGGTATCGAACCCGGCGTGTTCATGGTCCGCTCAAACGGGCGATTCAGTTCGCTGCCCGGAATGTCGTTCGTGGCCAGGAACGTGACACCCACCGTGTGCAGGCCTGCCTTGATGGGAATACGCTGCGTGGCGCGGCCATTGCCCGTGGTGTTCGAGATTTCCTTATCCCAGTCGAACAGCTTCACTCGCTCGCCATCGACTGTCACCTCGAGCTGCTCGCCCTTGATGCCGCCGAGAACAGCCTGGAAATAGCCGGTAACGCCTTTCACCTTAAAGGTGTATTCGCCGTCGGCCGGGAATTGATACTTGATGAGGATGCCGCCGCGGGTCCCGAACGGCAATCCTTCGATGTGATAGTTCTGTGCCGTATCGGCCGGCACCTCGAATACGGCCTGGGTGGGCGCCGATATATCGCCAATCGCCAGGCGGCTGATTTTACCTGCCGCAGACAAATACGCTTCCATCAGTGCCGGAGACAGCGTCAGCGCGCCCGCAATGTTGTCGAATCCGTGGGTGGAATCGTCGGCCGGCAGAAATTTTGTGGCGTCCACTTCGAGCCCGAGCACGTCGCGAATCGCATTGGTGTACTCGGCGCGGTTGAGGCGGTGCATTCCGGGCGGGGTAAAATTGGGCGCGGCGCCGCGGTCGAGCTCGTTCTCCAGGTAGGTGATCATGGATTCGAGCACCGGGGCATCCGGCCGCTTCATCCCTGCCGGCGGCATCATGCCTGCGCGCAGCTTGCGCACCACTTTTTCCCATTGCTCCGCGTGATCGTGGACGCGCGCGGTGTCGAGCGTGTCGATCAGCAGTCCGGCGGTTTTCAAGCGCTGGTTGTGGCAGGTAACGCAATATTGGTCGAGAAGGGCCCTCTCCGTAGCCGCTGAAGTTGCCAGCGCTGGCAGGGCCGGCTGCTGTGACCGAGCCGTTGGCAGGGTGCCCGGCAACGCAAGGATTGCCAGCAAAGCGAACCGGCGGCGAACTAAGAAGATACCTGTACGCATCGGCACTCCCAAAGACGGTGGCCTATCCGCGAGACCCAGCGAGTGACCTTTTAGCAATGTATTCAATACGTTCGCCGGGCGCAAGCCCCCTGGCATGACGCGTTCGAGCTATACAAAGGGTAGGAGCCCCCGGTAGAGCCTGAGATGAGCCGGGGCGCTCGTTCCTGGCAAGAATGAAAAACGAACCCAATTCGGATTGCAATCCTATGAAAGGAAAGCGGATCTTAGCCGGGAACGGACCCGAAAGGAGAGACCCGTGGGATGGCCGAAGAGGGTTCTAGCTGAGTTATAGCATGGAGGCGAGGCGCAGTCGGAAACGGGGAGGCCATTTGGCGAAAGCAGACGGGTCGTTTGGGAAGGGGCGGAGTGATGCGGCCCGCGTACAAGAGCTCGTGGCTCACCAACGGATTGTGGGGGGCGACTCATCCGTCACCTAGTTCGTTAGCGTCACCACCGCTCCCTTTGGTCGCGGCTCGGAAAAACGCGCACCCACGCGAGGCGTTGCTCCTACTTGATATGGCCCTCGGTGAAATCGCGGTTGTTTTCTTCGCAGGAGTATTCGATCAGCTCCTGGCCGGGCTTCATCCGGGTGAAGAGGCGCGTGTTCTTCCAAGGTCTGGTGTAGGTTTTCGGATCATCGATGGTCATCTCGTAGGCCATGTGCTGCGGGTCGGTCAGCGTGTATCGCTCGATGAGATGAAGCTGGTCGGAGTGCGGATGCCCGAGAGTGTCGAGCCGGGTTCGCCCGTTGAAACCGGTCGTGTCCACCACCAGGGTATCTCCATCCCAGTGCGCCACAGAGTTGCCGAACCACGTTTTATCCAACTCCTTGGGATGGTCACGATTCATGTAGATCACGTGAAACCAGGTGTTCTGTTCAAACAGGAGTGCGATGTACTGGTCATCCTGCATGATCTGGATCGGGTAGCCGCCCACGTTGATGGAGCGCATCAGACCAAACGGCAGACAGTGGCCGGTGTAATCGAACTTGGAGACGTCGTAATTCTTGAAGTTGTCCGCTCCCCAAGCGGTGTATGGCAGTTCGCCCGCGCCCTTTTGATCCTTCCCATCCTTGGTCATGTCGGGAACGTAAGGGTGGTCCCAGATGCCGCGCAGATTGGGGTGGCCATCGGGGGTACGCGGGATGGCGGCAGTTTGCGCGAAAGCCGCGGAAGTGAGAACGGCTCCGGCGCCCAGCAAACTCAGTAGAAACGTTCGCATGCTTCGCAATCTATCCTTTGTATCCGTCGTAGTCAACACTTCCACTTGGGACAGACTTCCACTGGGACAGACGAATCGGTCTGTGTCGTCGGTCGGGACGGCAGGTCACTAAAGGCGATGACCTGCCCTACATCTACGCTTGACGGCATGTCGGGTGGGGGCCCTGGCACTCGAAGCCGCAGGAAGAGTAAGCTGCAAGTTATGACTGCAGCCGAAGCGCGTTTACACCTGGCTTACTCCGCGTGGGCTTCCCGCAAACTGTTAGAGGCAGTTCGCGCGGTTCCCGACGCGGATTTGGAAAAGCCAGTTGGCGTATCGCACACCAGCATGCGGGGCACGCTCGCGCACATTCTTTTCGCCGACTGGATTTGGTTTACACGAGTTGTGGAGCCGATGGACAAGCCTGGTGAAACGCGCGAGGCGCTGGAGACGGCCTGGCCCGAGCTGCATCGCAAGTGGGAAGCTTGGGCTGAGCATGCCAGTGATGCGGATATGAACCGCGTGGTGGAGTATAAATCGATGCTCTACGGTGAATTGGCGCGGACCCCGGTATGGCAGATCATCTTGCACGCAGTCAATCACGGGACATTGCATCGCGGTCAGGTGATGGGAATGCTGCGGCAGATGGGGATCGCGCCCCCGCACACCGACATGATGAATTTCTTCCTGGAGCACCCGGTCGGCTGAATAGGCCCCGGCTTGACGCCTCTCGAACGGGCATGATAGCCTCGGCTCGTCGCAGCTTTTCGCCCTTAGGAGGAAGAAATGCGCATCAACGCCATCGTTTTTGGGACTGGCCTCACTCTTCTTGCCGGAGCGATTCCGGTCGTGGCGCACCACTCGTTCGCCGCCGAGTACGACGTCAACAAGCCGATCAAAGTCGAAGGCGTGGTTACCAAGATGGAATGGCTGAATCCGCACGCCCGTTTCTACGTGGCGGCGAAGGACGCCGATGGCAAGGTGACCAACTGGAATTTCGAGCTGGGGGCGATCCCGGTTCTGCTCAAACAAGGCTGGCGGAAGGATTCGCTCAAAGAGGGCGACCACGTCACGGTCGAGGGCGTGATGGCGAAGGATAACAGTAACAGCGCGAGTGCCCGGCGGGTCACGCTGCCGGACGGCCGAAGAGTATTTGGCGGATCAGCGGTCGACAATCCCCCCAACCAGTAACTGCAAAAGGAGAACGAGCATGCGCCTGAGGGCAGCGTGGTTCCTGGTTGCGGCAGTCGCTTTGGGAACTGCCTTCGCGCAAGAACCCGACCTCGCATCGCCGGTAGACGCAGTGAGGACCGGCCGCGGGCGCGGCGCTCCGCGCAAAGGCCCTCCCGGTCCGCTACCCCGCCTCTCTGACGGGCATCCTGATATCACCGGCATCTGGAACGGCTTTGGCGGCAGTGGTCAGCCCGGCCCGAGCATGCTGCCGTGGGCGGCCAAAGTCGTGGAAGAGCGCCGTGCCAAGAATGGCGCCGAGGATTACGAAGCGCGCTGCCTTCCGGGTGGGCCGCCGCGAGCGGCTCCTTATCACACTGCGTTCTTTGCGACTCCCAAGCTGGTGCTGATGCTCTTCGAGGGCAACACCCACATGTACCGGCAGTTCTTCGTCGA
>DATJAK010000003.1:0-8500 GCA_035516375.1 Bryobacteraceae bacterium | reverse complement strand
GCGGCGAGCGTCAGGGCACAGGAGACCGCCGCGCTCAGCACAATCGCTTTTCGCATTCCGCATCCTCGCTTTCCGGATCAAGATAACACGCGGTTGCACGGGCGGGGATTCTACTGACACAATATCCTGCGATATGCGATTGCGCGTGCTTGGCATCGTCCTGGCCGGTGGAAAAGGCACCCGACTTTACCCGCTCACCAAGGAGCGCGCCAAACCGGCGGTCCCGTTCGGCGGGAAGTACCGCATTATTGACTTCGTGCTCAGCAACTTCATCAATTCGGGCATCTACTCGATCTACGTCCTGACCCAGTTCCGCAGCCAGTCGCTGTTGCAACATCTCAACGAAGGCTGGCAGTTCGGCAGCCTGCTCAAGAACCAGTTCATCATCCCGGTGCCCGCGCAAATGCGCTCCGCGGACGAAACCTGGTACCAGGGAACCGCCGACGCCATCTTCCAGAACATTAACCTGATCGAGCAGGCGAACCCGGAGGTGGTGGCTATCTTCGGCGCCGATCACATTTACCGCATGAACATCGCCACCATGGTGGAGTATCACGAGCAGAAAAACGCCGCCGTGACTGTGGCCGCGATCCCGGTGGATAGGCGCGAGGCGGCGAGCTTCGGCGTCATCGAATGCCGGCCCGATGGCCGCATCGTGCGCTTCCACGAGAAGAAACCTGACGCGCCGCCGATTCCCGGCGACCCGGAGCGCGTCTTCGCCTCCATGGGCAATTACGTCTTCAACACGCGCGTGCTGTTGCGCGAGTTGCAGGACGATGCCGCGAATGAACACAGCTCGCACGATTTCGGCCACGACATTTTGCCCTCGCTCGTCGCACGGTCGGAGGTGTACGCGTACAATTTTCAGGCCAACCGGATCGCCGGCGAGCTGGAAGGCGCCGTCGCCTACTGGCGGGATGTAGGGACTATCGACGCCTACTATGAAGCCAACATGGACTTGCGCAGCGTCTGGCCCGCGCTCAACCTTTACAACCGCCAGTGGCCGCTGCGCACATCCAGCTTCCCTGATCCGCCGGCCAAGTTCACCTTCGACGATGCGAACCGGCGCGGGCAGGCCATTGACTCCGTCATCGCCGGCGGTTCGATTCTCTCCGGAGGTGTGGTGCGGAATTCCGTACTGGGCCGATGGGTCCGCGTACATGCGGGTGCGACTGTAGAAGATTCGATCATTTTGGACAACTGCGACATCGGCCGCCGCGCCAAGGTGCGTCGCGCCATTTTAGACAAGAACGTGCACATCCCCGAAGATGGAACCGTCGGGTACGATCTCGAATATGACCGCCGCTTTCACCACGTAACCGACAGCGGCATCGTGGTTGTCGAGGGCAACCGGTCGCCCGTCGACGTGGGAACCCTGGTGGTATGAGTCCCGGTAAACTGCTTTCGTCCACACTCCACTGCTAACTATTGAAGACTTTTCCCGCGCCAGTGGGCACTCGTAGAATCGGAGGGAATGCTTCGTTTTAGCCCCGCCGGCGCCCTGAGTTTGGCGCTGCTGGCACCGCTCTATGGCCAGACGCCGGAAACTTCCCGCGAAACACTGGTCGTCACTCTTCCCGCCCCGGAAGTTTCCGCCGCCAAGCCCGAGAACGAACCTGCCTGGCAGCCCCCGCCGGAAGCACCCGAGGTTGCCGCAAAGCACGGCCTGATGTGGAAGGTCTCTTCGGCCCACAACACGGTATATCTGCTCGGTTCCATTCACTTGGCCTCGCGAGACTTCTACCCGCTGCCGGAGCACATTGAACAGGCGTTCCGGAAGTCAAACGTGCTGGTGGTCGAAGTGGATCTGAACCGGCTCGACCAGACGAAATTCCAGGGCTTAATGGCGGCCAATGGACTCTATCCTCGTGAAGATTCGCTGTGGAACCACATCAGCCCTGGCACCCGCCAACTCGTGGCCGGCTTTTGCCAAGAACGCGGTATGGATGCCGAAGTCTTTGCCCGCATGAAACCGTGGCTCGCCGCTATCGCTACGACCCTGATGCCGGCGTCCGCGATGCCGCAGAACCTTGCACCCGGTATCGACAAATACTTCTTGGATGAAGCGGGCGACCGCATGCGCATCGAGCCTCTGGAGTCGGCGGAGTATCAGTTCCGCCTGCTGTCCGGTCTGCCCGAGGTCCAACAGGAGCGGAGCCTGCGCAACGCAGTCAAAAATGCCGGCCAGAGCGCCGAGGACTTCCAGAAACTGCAAAGCCTCTGGCTGGAGGGAGACGCGGCGGGACTAAGCTCCTATCTGTCGACTTCCATGCGTGACGATCCCGAATACCAGAAGCGCGTGTTTGCGGACCGCAATCCGCGCATGGCCGATCGCGCCGAGCAGTGCCTGAAGAGCCGTGACCGTTGCTTCGTGGTCGTAGGGGCAGGCCACATGGTGGGAAAAGACGGCGTGGTTCGCCTGCTCGAAAACCGTGGCTACAAGGTCGAGCAGCTTCTCCAGTAGGACGGGCATTCCTGCCCGTCCATCTCTCTAAGCAGTCCGTGGCCCCGGCCGCATCCACGATACCGCTACGCCCGTCGCGATCACCACCACGCAGCCGATGACGTTGTACCAGAGAAATGAAATGCTGGTGAAAGAGAATGCCGCGAAGATCGCCGCCTCGCCCACCAGCATGCCGATGAATGCGCCCGTGCCCGTGACGCGCCGGAACCAGAAGGCCAGCACGAACACTCCCAAGAGCGATCCGTAGAATAGGGATCCCAACAGGTTCACCGCTTCGATCAGTGATCCGAGCTTCTTAGCGTACTGCGCGAAGAATACGGCGTATGACGCCCAGAACGCCGTGGCCAGACGCGAGACCCATAGGTAGTGGCGATCCGTGGCGTCCGGTCGGACGTGCCGCCGGTAGACATCGATCACCGTCACCGTGGCCAGCGAATTGACTTCGCCCGAACTCGATGACATGGCCGCGGCGAAGATCACCGCAATCAGCAATCCCACCACGCCCGCGGGAAGATAACGCGTCACGAACGAGAGAAAAATGTAGTTGGTGTCGTTGAAGCCTTTCTCTCCGCTCGCTTGTTCGTACAGCTTCGCCCCAGATGCGCGGAGATCGTTGATCTGCTCTTGCGCCACGAGATACTGTGCGAGGGACGTGGCGCGTTTGCCGGCGTCGCGTGAGCGCCGCGCTTCGGCCATCCCGAGAGCGGCCTGCTTTCGCTGCTCGAAGGCTTGCTCGAAACGCCTGCCGATGGGCGCAAATTGCTCGCGCAGCCCGGGCGATTGCAGATCGTGCATGGCGACGCTCTGGAACAGCAGCGGTGGCCGCTCGAACAGAAAGAACACAAAGACCATGGCGCCCACAAACAGGATCAGGAACTGCATCGGAATTTTTGCCGTCGCGGTGAACAGCAGGCTCAGTTTGCTTTGCGCGATGGATTTTCCCGTGAGGTAGCGCTGCACCTGAGACTGATCGCAGCCGAAGTACGAGAGCGCCAGGAAGCAGCCGCCGATCAGTCCGCTCCAAAGGTTGTACCGGTTGTCTAGATCGAATTTCAGATCCACGGCGTTCAGCTTGCCTGTCGCTCCCGCCAGGTACAGAGCATCCGTGAACGAGATTCCACGCGGTAGCATGTGCACAATCATGAAAAACGCCACGATCAGCCCGCACAGAATGATGATCATCTGCTGCACGTCGGTCCAGGTCACCGCCTTGATGCCGCCGGTGACGGTGTAAATCGTGATGAGCGCGCCCATGACCAGTGTCGTAATGCGGTCGGGCCAGCCGAAAATCACGGCCAGCACGATGGCCGGCGCATAGAGCGACAGCCCCACCGCCAGCCCGCGCTGGATGAGAAACACGATGCTGGCGAGCGCCCGCGTCTTGGTATCGAATCGCTTCTCCAGGAATTCGTATGCGGTGTAGACATTGGCGCGATGGAATAACGGCACCGCGGTGGCGCAGAGAATCACCATCGCAATGGGCATGCCGAAATAGAACTGCACAAAGCGCATGCCGTCTACGTAGGCCTGTCCGGTGGTGGAGATGAACGTGATCGCGCTCGCCTGCGTGGCCATGATGGAGAGCGCCATGGCGTACCAGGGCATCGTGCGGCCCCCCAGCAGGTATTTGTTCAGGGTGTCGCTGCCGCGGCCCTTATACAGGCCGTAAAGGACGATTGCCGTCAGGGTGCCGCCCAACACCACCCAGTCGAGCGGTCTCATGAAAACATGCGCGTGAAGATGTAGAACAGCGTGATCAGCGCGGCGAGATAGATCAAAACCGCGGCATACACGCGCGGCCACGTGCCCAGGAATGGAGGTGGCTCATCGGGCAACTGCGCGCGGTCCGTCGGCATCACCGAGGAGTGTAGCACGGCGCACACGTAGCACTTGGATGCGCGCCGCGGGGCAATCGATGCTCAGGTGGAGTTCGTTCGCTTATTGATTATGGCCGATGTTGTAGCCGACCCAAACCATGCCCGCCGGCGCCAGGTTGCTGCCAAATTGGTTGTCAAGGCCTGGCACAAAGTGCAAGTCGAACTCCGGGCGTATGAAAATGTGTTCGGTCACGTAGATTTGCACGCCGGCTGCGAAGTGCACCTGAAAATGGTTCGAAGTACCCACCGGCAGGGTTTCATTACTACAAACAACCGAGCCTACGCATGAGTTCTGGTTGAATGAGAAACCCGTTCTAGCGAAACCGACTCCGCCTTGTAATCTCAGGCTAACTTTCTTCGTGCTGATGGGCTCGTAAATGCCATCGATATCGAAGAATGTCTCCCGGTATTGCAGGGGGCCGTAGTTGCTCCGCGCGGGTTGAAAGCTGGCATCCGCGCCAAAACCGAACTGCTTGCGGAACATGACGTCTCCACCAACACCCATAAAGAAACCGCTGAGAGCGGGTAAGGACTGGCAGAAGCTGTCTCCAGAGCCCGGTACGCAAGAACCAAAGGCGTTCGTTGGGGAGGAGGCGCCGTCAATGCCTCCGCTGTTCGCTTTGTCGTGGGCGGAACCGAATCCAAGGTTGATATCAACACCCGCCTGCCCCCTGGCGAACTGAGTGCAAAAGAGCGGCAGGGCAAGCAGGGGCAAGTACCGGAAAATTCGTCTCATGTCAGCAATTCTCCTCTAGTGTTCAGTATGCGCGCGGCGCTGCGCAAATCCCGAGGGATTGCTGGTTCCTCTGCGGATGGCAGCTGCTGCGACCGTTGCTCGGCGCCGTATTCTTCAGTAAAGACGTGGTTTCCGCGATTGAGGTTTCAGCGAATCATACCGGGATCGCCTAACCAGCCTGGTGCAAAATCTCACCTAAAGCGTCGCGTCGATTCCCGGCGCTGTCACACAATTTCAGTATCCCGTCTGACATTCACGGGACGAGACAGAGGGCACGCTGAGACATCGCGGACCATCACGCCGCTGTTAGTCCGCAAAACGCTGGCCGTAGCATATGTTGCCATGCTCTTGAGCAGTCTGTCGCTATTGTCAATGTTTACAGTTCGTTAACAGTCAAGAAAGCTTGCTTGTAAAAAAGGAGAAACGGAAAGAATGACGAAACTGGCTCAGGCGGCTCCTCGGTCAATAGCCGTCTTGTTTATGAGTTGCGAGGCGACGCATGCGTCACCCTCTTCGTTAGAACGCGTAATACGGTCCTGTGAAGCCGCTCGCGCTCGCGCCCTCAATCGCAACGTACACCGTGCGCCCAAAGAAGAACGGCAAGCCGAGATCGAACCCGCCGACGTTCGGGCCCCCGACGTCGTTGAACACGTTGTTTCCAGTGTTGAACAGCGTATTGGCGTTGGCGATGCTGAAGACAATGGTATTTTGCGTCCCGTTGGTACCCGAGGTGATGGCGGAGTAATTCATCGTCGCAGCCGGACAATAGAAATCCGTGTTGACCGGGCAGGTAGGAACGCCGAGCGAGTTGGCATTCAGGAAGAAGTATCCGTTCGAGCCAGTGTCGAGAAAGCTCTCGGAGTAGCTGCTGCCATTGAACGTGACCGTGAAGTTACCGACTTGATCGGTGGTATAAATTTGCACGCCGGCGAGCGCGTTATTGGTCTGCGTCCCGATTCCAAACACCAGAGAACCCGACGCGGATGGGTCGCCGCCGGCGTCGAGCGCGGGAAGATTAATCACCACTCCGTTGTTATCCTGCGGGAACAGCCCCACAGGGTTCTGCAGCTGCTGCTGCAAGGAGACGGCTTCGGCTACGCAGCCCGAACTCGGGCAGCCGAAGTAGACCGCGGGAACACCTCCAAGGGACGTGGCGCATGCGCTTCCGCAATCCTGCTGAGTAACGCCGATACCGAGGATGCCGTTTGCGCCCAACGAACTGGCGTCCGTGTTCGCGCCACCCGCCGAGCAAGCTTCCGGCGCTGCCGGAAAACCCGAGGCGTTGATGATCTGAATGGGGACTTTGGAGGCAGTCTCACCAGCCAGCTGCACATCCGCCGTCGCTACCGGTCCCCAAGCGTACGTGTTGCCGGCAAAGCCTATACAATTGCCGAGAGGGTTGCCGGCCGAATCCGAGACTGCTGGCAGCGTGATCGTCAGGCTCGCGGAGAGCAGGCGCAGGCCGGTAGATCCGGTATCCACCAGAACGTTCGGGATCGTCTGGCAGTTGCCCGTGCCCGGCACACAAGCTGTCACGCTCGTCAGGAGCAGATTGAAGAACTGATTGGTCGCTCCTGAGCCGGCCTGAATGGACAATGTGTTGTTTACCGCGGTCGGCGGCGTGGGCGTGGTGCCGCCCGGCGTGCCGCTGTTGCTACCGGAAGAGCTGCCGGCACCGCAGCCGCTCGTGGCCAGCAAAACCATCCCGCCTGCCAATAACGCGCAGACCTGCCGCGCCCGCAGCCCCGTGACCTTCGCCTCCGGCACGCTCATTGCACCACGTCCTCGGAGATCCCGCTCGGCAACAGGTCCAGCCGGATGGCACGTACACGAAACGCCCGCATGTGCCCGCCGGTCTCAACCACGAGCTGGCCCACGTGGACGGAAAGCGGTCCCCGATGCGGGCGCGCCTGCGTGGCTTTCTGAAACGCATCCGCGGAGGGTCCCAGTATCTGGGGGAGATTGGGCATCGTCATTCCTTGCCAGGCAACGCCGAAAACTTGACCCTGCGGGGAAACAAATTCGCGGAGAATCGCGCCATCCGGCCGCGTGATCTCCTTCACGGAATAGCCGGGCAGTTCCCTGGTGGCCAGTTTTCCCTTCATCACCTGCATGTCGAACTTGATCGATTCGTGCGATTGGCCCAACGCCGCCCACGCGGGGATTGTGCTGCTGCACACCAATAACGACACTGCCACGAGGATTCTCATGTGCTTAGGCCTCACCCACCAATTTACATGACGCCGGCAGTAACCTCGACGTTGCCCCCAAAAAACAATAATTTCCGCTCAGGTTGCCCCGAAATTGCCTGGAATCAACGGGTCCGGTGTACGAACTCGAACTAGGCGACCTGCGGCGCGGTCACGCCGTGTCCGTTTCGATAGACGTCCGGAGGAAGCTGCGAATCCAGAGTCTGTGCGACTGCATTGACGAGGGCGAGCACCGCCACGCAGATTCGAATCAGATGGTTTGGTGGCAGAGCCCGGCTTTTCAATTCGCGTCCATTCGCGTTCATTCGCGGCCCGCAATCTTGAGCTTGTTTTCGGTGTGCTCGTTAGGCTTGACAACTCAATTCTAAGCTTCCTTGATTGCGAAGGCCATGGCGCTCCAGCGGTTATTGACGGAACAGATCTTGTAGTCGACCAGCCCCACCACCTTCGCGGTTTCCCGGAGATACGGCTGGCTGATGCCGGTCTGCCGTCCGCCTTTCGGCCAGAGGATCCAGAGCTTGGTGCGCGCAGCCAGAGCGCGTGCGCGCGGCAGGCGAGATTGGTGGACGCCCGGATCGGTGACGAACCAGAGCGTCACCGTGCAATAGCGTGCGGCGCCTTCCCTGAAGCTCACGCCATCCGGCACCGGGCCGAGGACACTCTGGTAGTCTCGCGGCGGATCGAGCACGCAGACGGATGTGCCCTTCGCGATGCCCAGCTTTTGGGCCGTGGAGCGCATGCGATACCGCTCCATCATTTGCGGCGGCACGATGGGCGCGGCGGGCGGGTGCGCCAGAGCCGTCTGCAACGTCCGGCCGAGGTTCTCGAGCGAAGTGTAGGCGGCGTCGGGAATCTGGCGGCGGATGCCGTCCACTTTTTCGGGTACGCCATCCACGAAGACGATCGGGACGTGGCGCGTGGTTCTGGAACCGCGCAGAAATGCGGCCACCTCGCGGCCTTGCGCCGGTAGCCGTGTAAGAGCGATGACGAACGCGTCCGGCGGCGAGTCGCGAATGGTGCGAAAAACGCCCGGCGCGATCTTTTCCTCATAAGTGACCTGATATCCGTTCGCGCGGAGACTTTCCACAAATAACACCGCTTCCTGGGCTTTCCAGTGAAAGAGACGGATGCGCGGCATGCGGGCCATGATAACTGACCGCCCCTAATGGAATCGCAATCATCCGCCGATAGCAAGCGTATGAACTACCGGGTT
>DATJAK010000002.1:0-4741 GCA_035516375.1 Bryobacteraceae bacterium | reverse complement strand
GGTGGCTGCGGAACGCGCAGATCAATCGCGACCGCGATCTACGCCTGCAATACCTGGCCGGGTTCGGAATGCTGACCAACGACGCGACGACGATTCTGTACGACATGCTGCGGTATCGGCGGTTTCCGAATTCGAGCTTTGCGGGGACGGCGCAGGAGATCCATGCGCTGCGGTATGCGTTGACGGCGTGGGAGTAGGGGGGTAAGAAACGCCGCGCAACGATTAAGTGATCGCTCTTGGTCTTGATACCACGTAACGCTTGCCATCTTAACGGATACTTGTTAATAAGGGATACAGAGGTACGAAATGAACGACTTTGTCAAGGTATCTCCGTCTCAGTTCTACGAAGCATTTCTCACAGTTACTTCAGAACTAGCACCGAGTGTGAAGGACCTGTGGTTCAGAAACCGCCAGTTCACCGATTTGATGCGATCGAGCGTTTTTCCTAAGATTGCTGAGCACCTTGGGCTATGTTGTTACCGGCGCGACTACTACACGCTCGATGCCATTTTCTATGCCGAGACTGACCAAAAGCATTTTCCAGGAGCGACGTATGCGAAGTTTATTTCCGTCGCACTGGAACATGAACACGATTCATCGACAACGGCCACGGAGATCAACAAATTGCAGCTGTTCAATGCGCCGCTGAAAGTGCTAATCACATATCCAGGGAATGATCGCGAGGCGAAGAAGCTGCTCGGCGACTATGCTGAAATGATCGAAGAAGCAGATGCATTTGAAGACTTCGCGACCTCGCGCCGGCAATTGGTGATCTTCGGGTTCTTGGAAGAGGTGCCTCGCTGGCGGGCGTTTGTTTATTCAGGGGCGTCGTTCACGGAGATCGAAGTTCCGATTTTAGTAGCCCAGCAGGGGCGCTAGCCTGGCGCGGACTTCCTCGATCGTTTCGGTTGGGCACCGACCGAGTCTTTCCACACGGCGGGCTTTCCAGTCGACGCTTTTTAAGTGGTCTGAGAGGATGACGCCGCCAACTCCGTGGCCTGCCGGAACGGTTACTTCAAACGGATAGCCCTTAACCTGGTGCGTAATCGGACAAACGATCGCTAAGTTGGATCTAACGTTGTAGACTCGCGGGCTGAGCACCAACGCCGGACGCCGTCCGGCCTGTTCGCGGCCGGCTTGGGGATCGAAGGTCAACCAAACCAAATCGCCGGCGTCCGGCACGTAGCCGGTTTTCACCAGGATTCCTCTCCTTGCGGCGTCCCCCAATCTGTTTCCTTGTGGCGATTGCCTGGCGTGATGCGCGATACCAGCTCCGACAGTTCGTAGGTCCGGCGGACCGAGCGCAGAACAATGCTGCCATCACGTTTAAGCGCCAACGCGAGGCAGTCTCCCTCGCTGATGCGAGCTTGTTTCGCAATGTCTCGAGGAATCCGGACGGCCAGGCTGTTTCCCCATTTCGAAACAGTTGTCTCGTTTTGCATATGTATCTACATAGAATATACATCGATTTTGCCCTACTCTGCCTGCCGCGCTCTCGTTTCCCTGCCGTGTTGGTGTACACTGACGGCCATGGCTCGGCAAATTTCGATGGCTTGGGTGCTGGCTTCGATTATCGGTTGCGCGGGGATTCCCCTGCGGGCCCACCACTCTTTCGGCGCGGAATACGACGCCAGCAAGCCGATTACGCTGACGGGTGTCGTGACCAAAGTCGAATGGACCAACCCGCATAGCTTTATCTACGTGGACGTGAAGGACGACAAGGGCAACACGGCCAATTGGAAGCTGGAAGGCTACCCACCCGGAGTGTTGTACCGGACGGGATGGAAGAAAGACGCTTCCATGAAGGTGGGCGATACGATTACGGTCACCGGCTGGCGCGCGCGCGACGGCACGAATTGGGCGCACTCGCGGGAAGTGACGCTGCCGGACGGCAAGAAGTTGTTCTTTGGTCCGCCGCCGGGAACGGGCGATGGCGGCAACACTCCGGCTGTGGACGTGAAGTGATGCGCGGCTGGGCGTTCACGGCGCTGGTGGTGGTTCTGGCGGGGACGAGCGCGGCGCCTGCGCAGACTACGCCGAAAACGGCCGCGAAGGTCCCGCGCGCCGCGGACGGAAAGCCGGATCTGACCGGTGTGTGGCAGGCCGGCAGCACGTTGCCTGGAAAATGGGACGAAGCCAACGGGGGCTTGGGCGTCGGCGGCACGGGACGCAATCCTGGCGCGGCCGCGCAGCCTTCCTTCAACGACCGGGCGGATCGCGAGGCTGCCCCGTACCAGCCGTGGGCAGCTCAGAAAGTGCTGGAGGCGTTCAACCGGCGCGCGATCGACGATCCAAGCGCCCTGTGCCTGCCGCTGGGACTACCGCGTGCGGGCCTGTTGGGATTGTTTCCGATTCAGATCGTGCAAACGCCGAAGCGAATCGTGATCCTCTACGAGTACATGAGTTCGTTCCGGGTGATTCCGCTCAACGCAACCCATCCTGACGATCTGCTACCGAGCTACATGGGCAACTCGGTGGGGCACTGGGAAGGCGACACGCTGGTGGTGGATGTGACCGGCTTCAACGACAAGACCTGGCTGGCGGGGGCGGGGACATTCCATTCGGATGCCCTGCACGTGGTGGAGCGGTATACGCGGGTGAGTCAGGACCGGATCAACTACGATGTGACGATTGAAGATTCCAAAGTGCTCACCAAGCCGTGGACCATTCGTTCGAGCATGATGCTGCGGGACGGCACGCGCCTGGAGGAGTACGTGTGCGCAGAGAACAACCTGGACCCGGGGCAATACGAGAAGCTGCTGAAAGAGGGAGTGAAGTTCACCAGGGAGTGAACGCCCGGCGTTAGACTGGCGGGAAATCCGCAGTTTCGCCGCTTACCGATACGGCGTGTCCACGTCGAAAATCACGCTCCGGTCCGTCGACTGGAAGTTCGCGACAGAGGGGAGCACACGATGCGATTCAACCTCCTTGATTCGGCAGGCGGCCGCGGCCGTCTGTTGGCGCGTCTGGCCTCGATCAGTTTGGCCGTGGCGTGCCCGGCTCTCGCCGTAGGGCCATTCAACGTGCTGGAACGGAGCTACAACCAGTACCGCACCGGCGCCAACACATCCGAAACCACGCTGACGCCGGCCAATGTGAAATCCAGCGCCAACCAGTTCCACAAGCAGTTCGTGCTGAAGGTGGATGGCAAGATCGAAGGCTCGCCGCTGTATGCATCGGCGGTCAGCATCGCAGGCGGCACGCACAATGTGGTCTACGTCGCCACCATGCACAATACCGTTTTTGCGTTCGATGCCGACACCGGGACGCAGCTCTCGGCGCGGTGGCTGGGCACGCCGATCACGGGCTACGACCTGGGCGTGCTCAAGCCGGCGACTATCCACAGCGAATTCGGGATCGTGAGCACGCCGGTGATCGATGCGGCTACAGGAACGTTGTACGTGGTGCGGTGGGGTTATGAAAACGGCACTAGCGGGCCCACGTACCGGCTGTTCGGGCTGGACATGACCGACCTGACGCACGACAAATTCGGTTCGGTGCTGATCGACAGCTACAACGTGGGGGGAACCGGTTTCGACCGCTACCGGCAGATCCAGCGCGCGGGGTTGGTGCTGGCGAAGAAGCCGACGGGTGCGCAGGCGGTGGTGATCGCGTTCGCGGGCGGCGAAGGACAGGGCGCGGCGGCGGGGTGGGTGGTGGCGTTCGACACCTTCAAGCTGGCCAATGGAGGCGCGGCGGCGAACGTATGGTGCGCCACTCCCAATAACAACTCAGGCACCGGCGGCGGTGGAGGCGTGTGGATGGCCAATGCCGCGCCAGCCGTGGACGATAACGGCGACATTTACGTGGCTACCGGCAATGGGCCGAATCATCCGCAATTCGCGCTCGACCAGATGGGCGAGAGCGTGGTGAAGCTGAATTGGAACCCCGGCACCCCCGGCACGCTGACGCTGGCCGACTGGTTTACTCCGTTTTTCGACGGCGAGCGCGACGATGACCATCGCGATCAAGATCTCGCCTCGGGCGGCGTCATCGCGTTGCCGGATGAAGGCGGGCTGATCGCCGGCGGCAAGGACGGCGTCTACTACCACCTGAACCGCTCGTCACTGGGGCAGCGCGACTTCACGCAGTTGCTCGACCAGCCGTTTGTGGCCTCGTTCGATTACACGCCGTACAACGGGCACACTTCGTTTTTCGACGATCTGAATCAGGACACGTCCACCGACCCGTTCACGATTGGCCATATGGCCAACGGGCGCACCGTGCACATCCACGGCACCGGCGTTTACTTTAATAACCTGCTCTTCGTGCAAGGCGAGAACAACCCGGTGCACGTCTTTCAGAAGAGCGCCGGCCACTTCGCGGCCAGTCCGGTGGCGCGCGGTAGTTCGATCGCCTCGATTGGGACGTCGTCACCGGGCGGCATGCCGGGCGGGATTCTTTCGCTTTCAGCGTCAGGCACATCGAACGCGATTCTTTGGGCCAACGAAGCCTTCGGAAATCTGCCGGGCGATCCCGACGCCAACACTGCGCCCACGCCGAACATCCTGCGAGCGTATGATGTTTCGACCATCGGGACGGGAACTCTCCAGTCCATCTGGGATAGCGAGGCCGAGCCGAACGACCATGTGGGCGCGGCGACCAAGTTTGCGCCGCCGCTGGTGGCGAACGGCCGCGTGTACCAGGCGACTTACGACAACCAGGTGGTGGTGTACGGCCTGGGTGCGGCGTCGCCCACGCCGGCTCGCGACATCCGCCGCACGGTGGTCTTCATTTACGG
>DATJAK010000001.1:0-20835 GCA_035516375.1 Bryobacteraceae bacterium | reverse complement strand
TAGCAGCTGCTAATTCCACTAAAATCAAGCTGAGGATTTCTCTCGATGAGATTCCTTCCGCTTGCCTATCTCGCGATCGCTATCCTTCCAGCTCAAACGCCTGTCTCCCCCGACTGGCAGACCGCGGCCGGTGTGAAGATGGCTTTTGACGTGGCTTCCGTCAAACCGACCAAATCGCCGCGACTCCCCAACTTCCCTCTGAATAACGGCAATGCGAAGACCCCGGGCGGCCATCTCGCGGCTAGTTTCTCGCTCGGGGATTATATTCAGTTCGCCTACAAGCTCGAACCGTCTCAGTGGAGTGCAGTGCGCACGCAACTTCCCAAATGGGCGAATGACAACTATGCGATCGACGCCGAAGCCGAAGGCAATCCCACCAAGGATCAGATGCGCCTGATGATGCAATCGCTGCTGGCCGATCGATTCAAGCTAAAAGTGCACTTCGAAACTAGAGAAGTCCCTGTCCTCGCTTTGGTTCTTGTCAAGCCCGACAAATTCGGCCCAAGGCTGATTCGGCATTCGGAAGGACCGCCCTGCCCGGATTCATTTGAAATGCTGAAGCTGCCGCCTCCTGGGACACCGCCCCCACCTCTCCCGAAGCCAAGCGACGTCTGGCCGCCCCAGTGCGGGACTTCGGCCCTATTCATGGCAACCTCGGAGCGCACTCGGATCGGGTCGCGGAACACGTCCCTGGCGTTGGCCGCCGAGGATATTTACCTCTACGGCTCCCAATTCGGGGAGTTAGATCGTCCCGTTGTTGATCAAACCGGCCTCGAAGGAACCTTCGATTTCAGTTTGGAGCTTCCAGCCGGGATGAGTCCCTTTTCTTTGGTTCCCAAGCAACCGAATCCCGACGACGATCCCAAGGGCACGCCTTTTCTAAACGCCGTGCGTCAGCAACTGGGGCTGAAGCTGGAGCGGTCGAAGGGCGAAGTGCGGACGTTGATTATCGATCAAGTCGAGCCACCGTCGGAGAATTAACCGACCGTTCACACCGTCTCAAAAACGGTAAGTTTCGGAACGAATTCGGAAGGCCCTAAAATCAGGGCGTCCGAAGTCTCAGAACTCTGTCCCGAAAACATGGCAACAGCGTACCAATCGGCCTTCGGATCGCCTCTGGCGCCAGTCCCAAAACCTTGTTCCGAAATCGGAGCCTGATTTCTGCCGCTCACGCGCACTGAAACTCACCTGGCTGGTTTGTCGCCGTTGGTGAGAGCTGGCGGTTTCAGCCGCCTTCTCGTCATTGTGCGACCCACGGCGGCCTACTCCGAGAAAGAGCTCTTTTCCAGGCTCGGTCGTGAATGATTCGGCAAACTTCGTTTGCCAAATCACGAAATTCGCGCTGCGAATACAGGGGTTAGCGGGTCATTTGGCAAACTGGTTTGCCGAATGCTCCCGGCCGGAAAGCAGTGAACGTCTACTACTCTTGTTTAGCCCGCCTGTCTGGCGCCTGTTTCTCTGTGGATGTCGCCTCTGCGGGGCGAGAAACAGGTGCAGGGCGTTCGGCGGAATTGGAGGTCGTACGCTCGCCGAATACTACTTCGGAAACGTCTGCCCGAGGGTAAAACTCGAGATGATCGTTAACGAGAAAACTGACCACCTTGGTGTCGGTTGCCCACCACTTTCCGGAAACGCGTGTTCCGTTGCGGAGGACGAGGGTATCGGCGTGAACGGTCACGTCCAGCAGGAAGAGCAGGACGAAGAACAGTGCTCTCATTTCGATACCTCATCCAGCTTGATGGAAGCCGGCTGGGTCAGCTTGTAGGTAAAGCGTGTCTCAGGAGCAATCTCGGCTCCCTTGCCGGTGAGCTTGCCGGCGATCGCGCCGGCAGCGGCTCCCACCCCGGCTCCGACAGCCGCTCCCGCCGCACCGCCCGCCGCGGCGCCAATTCCCGCTCCGGCGCCAGCTCCAATCGCGCCGCCCGCCGCGGTGCGCTTGGCAGGCGATCCGGCCTTGGAATCGATTTTGCCGGTTTCCACCTTGAATCTCTGTCCCCTAATCACCACTGCAACTAAAACCGTAGCGAGAGAGGCGCGATGCGTCAGTCCCGGACCTTGCGCTTCGACAACCTTTAGCTCCGCGTTCGTGTTGGCGGGTACCACTTCGACGCCATCGATGATGATGGGGTCGTCCAGACTGCCGGCGTACACGCGAGAGAGATCGGCATTCTTCGAATCGATGCGATCGATGGTGCGCACAGCGATCTCCGTACCGACAGGCAGGACAATGCGGTGTGCATCGGTGGGCGCGGGGTAAACAGCCGCAGGCGCAGCGGCAATCGCAGTGGGTCGCGAAGCGGCCGGTGGGGCGGTCGCGGAAGCGGGCTGTCGAGCCGCCGGCGCGACCGTGGTCACGGTAGTGGGAGCCGGAGCCGCTGCTTTCGGCGGCGGCGCGTCCGGCGGCCCGAATCGTATGGATTGAATCTCTTCCACCATAACTACTGCGGAGTGACCTGCCGTTTGTATATGAACCTGCTGCGTGTTGCCGGATTCGATTACTCCGTAGACCTGACTGCCGTCCTTTAACGTGATCACGTCGGCAAATGTATTGGCCCCTGATAGTAGTGCGAACAGACAAAGCGAAACAAACAGAGTCCTCTTCATAGGTTCTCACTGACCCGGAACGATACTCCAATGTACCTCGCACCGCTTTTGCGGGCCGGAACTTTTGTTTCTCAGAATCAATCTCTGGGTTTGGTTCTCCCCCGGAGACAGGCGGGCCTCCCAAACTTTTTGATCGTAGTCGATGTGTAACTTTAGGGGCGGCAGATTGCGGAAAACATATTCCGCGTTTTGCGGGATGGGAGAGCCGGTGCATTCGAGTGTGCCGGACATCGCTCCCGTATATGGCGCTGGGGCAACCGGCAGAGGAGCGGCCCGCGGCCCCGCGTCAGGCGTTGGCTGGATTGGCGCCGGGGCCACAGCAGGCGGCGCTTGAATACGAGCAGGTGGCGAAGCAGCGGAAGATAGCGGGCGAGGACCGTTACCGGCTGCCTGATCCGGCCCGCGCTCCACGGTAGCCTGAGGCGGGGCAGATGGCGGCGGAAACAGGATAGGACCTCCGCCGTTACTCGGGGTACGGCTAACGGCAGCGGGCCGTTTGTGCCCAACCGATGCCTGGCTCGTGAAATCGGGCGTGTCTCCGTGGAGTTCCGCCAGCCATCTCTGGGCACGATAACTCTTTTCCTGGTCATCTTCCTGCCTGTCCCGCCTCAGGAGCTGTTCGGCTGTCGAGCGGTAATGCGGAAGAATCTCGAGCGCGCTCCGATGCCAGGTCCCGATATCGGGCATGTCTATCAGAATTCGGCAAACCGTCTCGGCTTCTTGCGGAGAGAGCTGTGGTGGTGCGGACGCCATCAGATCGGAGAGAAACGGCTGGCCACTTTCCGGATAGCGGGCCATGAGCTGCCCCAGTATCGTTGCGTACCCTGGATTGAAAGTGGATTCGGTCCGTTTGCGCCACGAGAACTCCACCACAGCGGTGGCCACGCGAGTATCCGCTAGAGGTTCCAGCACCAACGTCAACCGGTCCCGCTTCTCGCTCTGCCAGGCGCTAATCAGTTCCTCGTCCAGAATGTTTCGGAACCAGGGAGTTAGAGCATTTAGGGAATCGAGGGTCTGCCGACGGTTACTAGGATCGACGTTACTCAGCAATCCCCGGATCTTCTGTTGTGCTGCTGCTTGGGAAAAGGGGGGCGGACCAATTTCCTTGAATTGCGCCTTGGCAGCGGGGGCCAACCAGTAACAGAGCAGTAACAAAACACTCTTGACGCCCGCTCTACGCGGAAGCCCCATGCGCGTATGATCACATATTTATCTCGGCATATGCTGGCCAATCATCAGTTCCGGGCCCATCAAAATATAGTTTCTCCAGGGCCGCACCGGTGGTGTCATCGCTTGCCAATACGCCCTCGATTTCGGTTTCCCCCCGTTCTTCAAACCAGCGGAGCCAGTGCTCGATCCAATGAATTGCGTCAGCCACGTCCAGCGTATCTGCCGCAATAGCGCATGCTCGCAGCATCGGGACGAGTCGCTCGACTGATCTCGGCCGAGTTTGCCCCACGGCCCAAGCGTCGCGGAGCGCACGCCCGTTGGCGTGAGCTACCTTGGGGAAAGGAGGAACTTCAGCCGCTGCGGCGTGAAATGACTCCCACGTATTCACAGGAAAGGCGATCGATCCGAACTTCTCGATGGCCGTAGCCGGAAATCCAGGCCGAGAGATGCACATATCCGCCGGATGCACAACCCTCCCTGCCGCATGCGTCGCATAGTTCCACTTGTACGGGATTGGTGCTCCATTCGGCCCATTCAAGCGAGTTACACAACACGGTCTGCCCGTGTTTAATGCGAGTCCAGTGTGGGTTGGACAACCCTGATGTGGAGAAGTCAGGGGACCATTTTTCCAAAATCGGGTGATCGCATAAAAGCATAGAACACGGCTCGGGACCATCGTACCGCGTAGTGTCGTCCGTCTTGGATGGCGACTTCCAGGCCACTCGGAAGGATTCTAGACAAACGCCGTTACCAGAAAGTAGGAGTCACTTCCCACTGCGTCCGGCTCAAGTTAACGACTATGAGCGCTACGCGCGTTCCTGGTAGGTGCCTTCAGAGGTATTCACGCGGATCTTTTCGCCTTCCGTAATGAACGGCGGCACCTGCACCACCAACCCCGTTTCGAGTTTGGCGGGCTTGGTGACGTTCGAAACGGTCGCGCCTTTCAATCCCGGTTCCGTCTCCACAACCGTCAGATCGACCGTGGCGGGCAGTTCCACACTGATGGCTTTGCCTTCGTAAAACTCTACGACTACTTTCAACTGAGGGATTAGGTAATGCGGTGCATCTCCCAGAATTTCCTTGGTTAGATGCATCTGCTCATAGCTCTCGGTGTTCATGAAGTAGTAGTAATCGCCGTCGTCGTACAGATACTCCATCTCGTGCTCTTCGAGGACGGCTTTTTCCACGCGGTCTTCCGATGAGAACCGGTGCTCGAACATGGAGCCGCTACGCAAATTGCGCATCTTGGCTTGGACGAAGCCGCGTAAGTTTCCGGGCGTCCGGTGGGTGACACTGAACACCGAGTGCAACTCCTTGTTGAAAACGATCACCATTCCGGGACGCATTTGTGTTGCTGGAATCATGAAACTCCTTGAAAATCACCGACTGGAAGATTCAGTATAGCAACGCTCGGGTGGGTGGTCGCCGTTGAAAAAAGGTAGCACAGGCCTCCCGGGCTGTGAACACAGACCGGGAAGTCTGTGCCACGTTAATATGCCAGCAGCGTCTCGATTTCCGCAGCCAGCTTTTCGGTCTGCGGCAAGATTGCGGTTTCGAGCTGCGGGTGGTAGCCCACCCAGGTATCGAGCGCGCCCACGCGGCGCACGGGAGCGTCCAGTTTGGAAAACAGCTCATCGGCCGCGCGCGCCGCAATCTCAGCGCCGTAACCCCAGGAAAGCGTATCTTCGTGAGCGACCAGCAGGCGGTTCGTCTTCTCCACCGATTTACGAATCGCGTCCCAATCGTAAGGCGCCAGCGTGCGCAGATCGAGAATCTCGACGCTCACCCGAGGATTGCGCCGCTCGACCTGCGTCACCGCCGACAAGGCCTTTTGCGCCAGAGCGCCATAAGTGACGACGGTGAGATTCGCGCCGGGTTTCACGATTTTGGCGCGGCCAAACGGAATCGTGTACTCTTCACCCGGATGTTGCGAGCGGTTGTAGGGCTCACGGTAGAGGCGCTTGTGTTCGAGGAACAGTACCGGATCGTCGGATCGCAGTGCCGTGCGCAGCAGACCGCAGGCATCCAATGCGTTCGAGGGCATCACCACTCGCAACCCCGGGATGTGCGTGAACTCGACTTCGCCGCACTGGCTGTGATAAATGCCGCCGCCGCTTAAGTAGCCGCCAATCGGCACGCGGATGACAGCGGGACAGGAAAAGCTGCCATTAGAGCGCCATCGCAAAGTGGCTAATTCGTCGCGAATCTGCATCATGGCCGGCCAAATATAATCGAAAAATTGAATCTCGGCGACGGGTTTTAGGCCACGCGTGGCCAGCCCGATCGCCCGGCCCACGATGGCAGCTTCGGCCAACGGGCTGTTGAAGCTGCGCCCCGAGCCAAACTCGGTCTGCAGCCCGGCCGTGGCTTTGAACACCCCGCCTTTGCCCTTTATTTCGCGGAGGTTCTCCTCGCGGCTGGAATCCGCAACGTCTTCGCCGAACACCAGGATGTCGGGATTGCGCCGCATCTCCTCGCGGAGGGTGGCGTTGATCAGATCGACCATGGTCATGGGGTCACCGCGGAAATCCGGTTCGGTTTCGAATTGCGCTGCGGATGGATCGATGGTGCCGGAATAAAGATGCGTCAAAGCCGATGCGGGAGCAGGCGGCTGCTCATGCAGCGCGCGCTCGGTGGCCTCGTGTATTTCCTGGTCCACCTCATGCGTGATGAGTTGCAGCCGATGCCGGTCGAGGATGCCCGCATCCACCAGAAACCTGGGAAAGATCAGCACAGGATCGCGCTCCGCTTCGGCCGCGCGTTCGGCTGGTGTTTTGTAGAGCCGCTCATCATCGGACAGCGAATGCGAATACGGCCGTATGACGTGCGCATGCACGAACGCAGGCCCCTGCCCTTCGCGTACATAAGCGGCGGCGCTCTTCATGGCGCGGTAGGATGCCAGGAAATCGGTACCGTCCACTTCTTCGCGGAAGAGGCCCGGAAAGCCGCTGACGAGCTGCGAGATATTGCCGCCGGCGGTCTGGCATTCGGTCGGCACGGAAATCGCGTAACCGTTATCTTCAATGAGGAACAGGACCGGCAGGCTCTTGAGGCAGGCGATGTTGAGGGCTTCCCAAAACTCGCCCTCGCTAGTGGCGCCATCACCGGCACAGACTAACGTGATTTCCTGCGCACGCCGCCGGTACAGCGAAGCCTCCGCACAGCCACAGGCCTGCAAAAACTGAGTGCCCGTGGGCGAGGAGGCAGTGACAATGTTGAACCGCGTGTCACCCCAGTGCGACGGCATCTGGCGTCCACCCGACGCTGGATCTGCTGCCGCGCCGGCCGCGGCGAGCAGCATCTCATATGGCGTCACCCCGAGGGTCAGGCAGAGCGCGCGATCGCGGTAATAGGGGTAAAACCAATCTTCGCCGGTGCGCAGCACCATGCCGGCCGCGACTTCCACCGCTTCGTGCCCCGCCCCGCTGATTTGAAAGAAGATCCGGCTTTGACGCTTGAGGGCGATTTCGCGGTCGTCCAAGCGCCGGGAAGTGTGCATGAGGCGGAAGGCGCGCACCAGTTGTTCCGCATCGAGCCCTTCGAATCTCCCGGCAGCATCCTTCGCTGTAGCGTCGGGCTTGGAGGTGGTCGTCGGCATCCGTCTCCTAATCACAGTGTAAGCGAGAGCTTCGCGGCGCTGATGGCTTGCCCTATATGCCGTTGGATATGCTCCGCGATATGAGTAAGCAGGCCAATCACGGTGGTAGGCAGGCGCTTGCGGCCAATCCAGCGCGGTTCGGTGAGGATGGCTCGATCGAGAGCCCGCACGGTCGTTTCGGCGCGCTGGAAAGCGCTTTCGATCAGGGCGAGAAGCTCTTCTCTGCCCTCGCTGCCTGGCTGCTCCTCGCCGCGGAGGGTCGCCATCTGATCGGCGGAGAGTTGACCGCCCTCCAGATAGGTCATGAGCCGGTCGGTGCTTCCGGCGATGTGGCACAAGTGGAACCCGACCGAGCCGAACCCGTGCGGGGTTGCCCAAATCTGGGCCTGCGTCAGCGGCGCGGTGTATTTGGTTAAATCCTCCCGCGCCTGCTGAAACGTATAGAGGATAGGTGCGAGCAGCGGATCGATTTCGGGGATGGGACCGCGAAGCCAGGGTTCGGGTTGGCTGGACATACCTTCAATATAGGGTCAAAGAAACCAACTTCACCCAATTGGGTGAGTCAGCAAGCGCCGATTGGGCCGCGTGCTGGCCCCCAATGTCCATGTTTTTGAATGCGTTAGAGGCATGGTTGTCAGAATGCAGGCCAGAATTCAGACAAACAGGACTGGATTTACTGGAATGCAACTGACACGAGCTGCCGATTACGCCGTACGGGTGATGGTTCACCTGGCGGCCGCCGCGCCTGGAACGCGCGTCAGCCGTACGGAACTGGCAGGAGTGGTGGATTGCCCGGAGCAATTTCTCTCCAAGGTGTTACAAAGCCTTACCCGCGCCGGCCTGGTGACTTCGCATCGCGGCAACACGGGCGGGTTTGAGCTTCCGGCTGCGCGACGCTCTTCATCCGTGCTCGATATTGTAGAGGCGGTGGAAGGGCCGATCCGGCTGAACATCTGCCTGAATTCCCCAAGCGAGTGCGTCCACCAGGCAACGTGCCCGACGTATCCGGTGTGGGAGCAGGCGCAAAAGGCCATGACGGCCGTGTTGCGGGGCGCCACCATCGACACGATGGCCCAACATTTGCCGAACGGCGGCGCCATGGAGACCGTCCAGGTGGACGAAATTTCTAAAAACTGAGAGCGCATATGTCACCCAACCGAGCCAAACTACCAACCGAGACGACGCGCGTTGCCACCGCCGATGTACCGGCGCTGGTAAAGCTAGCCTATCTGCTCATCGGATGCGCATCGCTTGCGTACTTCCTGCTCCACATGCGCCACGGAAGTACGCTGGCCGCGGCCGCAAACGAGGCATCCCTCGGGCTGGTGTACGGTGTGGCGGGGCTGATCGTGGTTTTTGGGGTGACCGTGGTGGCTCTCTCGTTCCGGCGAGGACGCTGAGGCAGCGTCCCTCCTCCGCGGCGCCGGGGTCCCGAAAAACGGGGTCCCGGCGCCATTTCTTTTTCGAAAGGGTTGGTGGGGCAGACGGCCGTTTTGTGCCGTCTGCCGTGACAGGCCACTGAAAAACGATGGCCTGTCCTACTTTGACACTACCTCCGCCGGTAAGATAGCTTAGTAGACCGAAACGGGAGGGATTCGAATGAACCGTGTTGCTACTCTTGCGCTCGGCACGGCGTTGTACGCGGGCGCCATGCTCGCTCAGTCTGCGAAGCCATGCGAGAGTTTGAAGTCTGTGACATTTCCGGACGCTACGATCACCGCGGCGGAATCCGTGGCGGCGGGACCGTATCAGGCGCCGGGTCGCGGCGGCCCGGGTGGGGCGCAGGCGCCCATCATGTTACCGGCTCATTGCCGCGTCGCGGCTGTTCTGACACCATCGCCGGACTCGCACATCGAGATCGAACTCTGGATGCCGGAAACCGACTGGAACGGCAAGTTTGAAGCGGTGGGGAACGGCGGCTTTGTGGGTGCGATCGGCTTTCCGGCGCTGGCAGCCGCGCTGAAGGAAGGCTATGCGACGGCTGGCAGCGACACGGGTCATAAAGGCAACAGCGCCAGCTTTGCCCTGGGGCATCCGGAGAAGATGATCGACTTCGCTTATCGCGCGGTGCATGAGATGACGGTCAAATCCAAGTCGCTGATCGCCACGTATTACGGCCGGCAAGCGCGGCTCGCGTATTGGAACGGCTGTTCCACCGGCGGCCGTCAAGGTTTGAAGGCGGCACAACGGTTCCCCGAGGATTTTGACGCGATCCTGGCCGGCGCACCCGCTAACTACGAAACCCACTTGCACGCCTGGACGGTCGCCATCGGCATGGACGTTGTGAAGGACGATCAGAACATCCTCCCGGCGAGCACCTATCCCGTCATCAACAAGGCGGTGCTGGCGGCGTGCGATGCCAAAGACGGCATCAAAGACGGCCTGTTGAACGATCCGCGCAAGTGCAATTTCGATCCCTCGACGCTGCTTTGTTCAGGATCACGCGGCGGGAACTGCCTGAACGCCGACCAGGTGGCGGCGGTGAAGAAGGTCTACGCTCCATTGAAGTCGAAGACCGGCGCTCTCATTTTTCCGTCTTACGAACCGGGAAGCGAAATGGGCTGGGCGCTGTTGCTGGGCGGCAACGCCCCCAACTCCATCGGCCAGGACACCTTTATGTACTTGACCTATGGCGACCCGAAATGGGATTGGCACACCTTCGATGTGGATCGCGATACTGCCGCGGCGGACAAGAAAGATGACGGCGTGATCGACGCGATCGACCCCGATCTGTCCAAGTTCAAAGCGCGTGGCGGCAAGCTGCTGATGTACCACGGCTGGGACGACACGGCGATCGCGCCGGAGAACAGCATCAACTATTATTCGAGCGTGCTGAAGAAAATGGGTGCGAAGCAGGATGACTGGTACCGCCTGTTCATGGCGCCCGGTATGCAACACTGTGGCGGCGGTCCGGGCCCGAACCAGATTAACTGGATGGGCGCGCTGGAGCGTTGGCGCGAAGGCGGAACCGCGCCGGATATGGTCATTGCCAATCATGTGTCGGGCAGTAATGTGGATATGTCGCGGCCCCTCTGCCCGTATCCGCAGGCAGCGGTTTACAAGGGCACCGGCAGCACTAACGACGCGGCCAGTTTCTCGTGCAAAGCGCCCTAAAGCCGGACGATCAAATCTGTTCGCTGACGGCCGTCGCGATGGCCGCACTCATCCGCGATAAGCAATTGAGTGCGCGCGAAGCTGTGGCAGCACATCTGCGGCGGATCGAGCAGGTTAATCCTAAGGTGAACGCGATAGTCACGCTGGTGGCGGAACAGGCGATGGAGAACGCGCGCCTGGCTGACGAGGCACAGGCTCGCGGGGAACCGCTTGGTCCGTTGCACGGGCTGCCGGTAGCGCACAAAGATCTGTTCGAAACGGCGGGCATTCGCACGACGTTCGGCTCGCCGATCTTCCGTGACAACGTACCCACGCAGGATGCGCTCACCGTAGCGCGGATGAAACAGGCTGGTGCTGTCACCCTGGGCAAGACGAACACACCGGAATTCGGCGCCGGGTCGCAGACGTTCAATCCGGTTTTCGGGGCTACGCTCAATCCGTACGACCTGACGAAGACTTGCGGCGGCAGCAGCGGCGGCGCGGCAGTGGCGCTGGCGTGCGGCATGATCCCGCTGGCCGATGGGAGCGACGCCGGCGGTTCGCTACGGAATCCGGCTGCCTTTTGCGGCGTGGTGGGCTTGCGGCCGGCGCCGGGACGTGTGCCCGAGCCGGGTATTGCGAACGCCTGGTCGACGCTCAGCGTTGCGGGACCCATGGCGCGGACGGTGGCCGATGCGGCGCTGTTGTTGAGCGCTCTCGCGGGTCCCGATCCGCGATGTCCCATCTCGATCACGGAGCCCGGTGCGCGATTCGCGGGAAGTCTGGATCGCGATTTCCGCGGCACACGCGTGGCATGGTTCCGGAATCTGGGAGGAGTTCCGTTCGACCGGCGGATTCTGCAGGTGGTAAATGCGCAGCGGCGCGTTTTTGCGGATCTGGGCTGTGTGGTGGAAGAAGCGGAGCCCGATTTCAGCGGCGCCGACGAGGCTTTTAACACGCTGCGTGCCTGGGGGTTCGTGGCCAACCTGGGAGAGGTGGCCGAGCGGCACCCCGGCCAGATGAAGGAAACGATTCTCTGGGAGGTGGAGCGCGGCTTGAAACTCACCGCCAGCAATCTCGCCCGCGCGGAAATGCTGCACACGGAGCTTTGGCAACGCATGCGGCGGTTTCTGGAGAAATACGAATACTTCATTCTGCCGACTACGCAGGTGCCTGCGTTCGATGTGACGCAGCCGTACGTGACTGAAATCGAAGGCACGCGAATGGAATCGTACATCGACTGGATGAAGTCCTGCTACTGGATTTCGATTGTGGAGACGCCGGCGATTTCGGTTCCATGCGGGTTTACGCCGGAGGGATCGCCGGTGGGGTTGCAGATTGTGGGACGGCATCGGAATGAGTGGAGTGTGCTGCAGATGGCGCATGCGTTCGAAGGGGCTGTGCGGCGGGCCTTCCGGCCCGCCGCCGCCTTTCCAGGCGGCGCGCCGGGCGGAAGCCCGGCGGCAGGCCGGAAGGCCTGGCCCCACTAGCGCTTGCCTAGCACCTGGCGGACGCGGTGGGCGAGGCCCTGCGGCGTGAAGGGCTTCTGCAGGTATTCGAGACCTTCTTCCAGAACGCCGTGGAAGGCGATGGCGTCATCCGTGTAGCCCGACATGAAGAGTACACACAGTTCCGGCCGTAATCGAATGAGCCGATCGGCCAGCTTTCGCCCGTCGAGACCAGGCATGACGACGTCCGTGAGCACGAGATCGAGCGGCCCTCGGTGACGCTCGCAAAAGGTAATGGCTTCGCCGGCATGGGCGGCGCTGAATACGGTGTATCCGTATTTCTTGAGCGACCGCACCGTGAGAGACCGGACCTCCTCCTGGTCTTCCACCACCAGAATGCTCTCGCTTCCGGTGAGGTCCACTTCGGGAGCCCGTCGCTCGGCAGTTGGGGATTCGTGAGTGGTCTGGAAGTAAAGCTTGAAGGTTGTTCCGAGATCGGGCTCGCTGTAAACCCAAATCCATCCACCCATCTGCTTCACAATTCCGTACACAGTAGCGAGACCGAGGCCCGTCCCCTGTCCCTTGGGCTTGGTGGTGTAGAACGGCTCGAAGATGTGTTCCTGAACTTCGCGCGTCATGCCGGAGCCCGTGTCGGTGATGGCCAGCATAACGTGGACGCCGGGCTTCAAAGTGGGGTGTGTGCTCGCATAACTGGAGTCGAAATCGATGTTGGCCGTTTCGATCCGTAGCGAACCGCCGGCCGGCATGGCATCCCGGGCGTTGACCACCAAGTTCATGATGATCTGCTCAAGTTGCCCGGGGTCCGCGGTAATGTTATTCAAATCGGGTCCTAGCTTCAGGGTCAGGGCGATATTCTCGCCGATGAGCCGGCGCAGCATTTTAGTCAGGTCGGTCACGATGCTGTTCAGGTTGACAACCGCCGGCTGTAGGATCTGTTTACGGCTGAAGGCCAGGAGTTGACGGGTCAGATCGGCCGCGCGTCCGCCGGCCGCGTGGATTTCCTGGAGATACTCGTGTAGCGGATCGCCGGCGGGCAAATCGGCAGCCGCCATCTCAGCGTATCCGTTGATGACCGTGAGGAGGTTGTTGAAATCGTGCGCGACGCCGCCAGCAAGGTGCCCGACGCTCTCCAGACGCTGCGACTGGCGAAGCTGCTCTTCGAGGCTCCTGCGGGCGGTGACATCCGTAACGGTTCCGATAACGCGCTCAGGCGCGCCTTGCGCGCTGCGGGTGATGACCTTCCCGCGGGTCTCGACCCATGTGTAGTCTCCGGACTGCCTGCGCAGCCGGCATTCCATCGTAAATGCACCGTCGCCTAACTCCACTTGCCGGGCAATCCGCGCGAGCACGTCGGCCCGTTCCTCGGGGTGCAGTAATCCCGACCAGGCTTCATAACGCCGCGGCAGGTGGTCCGCCGGGTACTCCAGGATGCGGTGAAATCCTGGGCCGTAGTAACCGTCGCCGGTGGTGAGATTCCAATCGAACATCCCGCTCTTGGCAGCATCCAACGCCAGGCGCAACTGCTGACGGCTCTCTTCCAGGGCTTCCTGCGTGCGCTTGCGATCGTCGATATCGATGCATGAGAAGACAAAGCCGAAGAATTGCCCGGCGCGCGCTTGGCGCACAGCCAGGGAGCCTTCTACCCACCGATACTGGCCATCGTCCCGAAGAAGACGAAACCCGAGCTCGACGCCGGTGCGCTTGCCGGCCGCCGCTTCGACCTGCGCAAACACACGCGCGGCGTCGTCCGGATGAACCTTGGCTGTCCAGCCGCCAGCGATTTGTTCTCGAAGCGAGCACCCCGTAAATTCGAGCCAGCCCTTATTAAAGTAGTCGCAGGCCAAATCGCCGCCGCACGTCCACAACATTACCGGCGCGCAATCGGCCATGGTGCGGAAGCGCAATTCGCTTTCCTGCAGCGCGGCGGATTCCCGGCGCAGTCTGGCCATGCGCAGATGCGAGTCGACACGCGCCAGAAGCTCGCGGACGGTGAACGGCTTAATCAGGTAGTCATCGGCGCCCGCATCGAGCCCCTCCACACGCGATTCTTCACCGGCCCGCGCAGACAACAAAATGATGGGAATGCTCCGAGAACGTGAATCCTGACGCAACGCGTGGAGGAGCGCAAAACCATCCATTCGCTTCATCATGACGTCGGTCAGGATCAGGTCGACGGGATGGCTGCGCGCAAACTCCAGGGCCTCCATTCCATCCGGGACGGCATGAACGTCGTAGTGTTGGGCCAATATCCGCCGCAAGTAGCTGCGCATATCGGCATTGTCATCGGCGAGAAGAATGCGGCCGCCGGCGGCCACGGTGGGCTCCGGTTCGTCCCGGTCAAAAGGCTCGATCGTTACCTCTACCGGGCTGGCATGGGCCGGAGGGTCTGGAAGCCAACGCTCCGCTTCGTCCACGAACGCTTGCGCTCCGATCGCGCTCGACTCGGCCGCCAGTTGGGTTTGAATCCGGTTGGCCGGAAGATGTCCGCGGCCGCGCGGAATTTGAATGGCGAAGCGAGTGCCGCGGCCCACCTCACTTTCCATGGAAATCGTTCCGCCGTGTAAGCGTACGAGTTCCTGGACCAACGCGAGACCGATGCCGGTGCCCTCGTGGGTTCGGGCCTGCGCACCCTGTATCCGATGAAAGCGATCGAAGACGCGCGGCAGTTCCTCCGCCGCGATGCCCGTCCCCGTATCCTGGACTTCCAGCTCGACGTGATCTCCGGCCAGGTGTAGACGCACTTCAATGCGTCCCTCAAAGGTGAACTTGAAGGCGTTGGAGACCAGATTGAGGACGATCTTTTCCCACATCTCGCGGTCCACGAAGACCGGCTCGCCGAGCGGCGGGCAGTCCACAACCAGTTCGAGGCCTGCCCGTTCGACCGCGGATCGGAATGCGCTGGCCAGGTCGACGGTTAGATGGCTGAGGTCAACCGGTTCGTAGACGGCCTGAACTCGCCCGGCCTCAATGCGCGAGAAATCGAGCAGCGTATTGACGAGCTTAAGAAGCCGCAACGCGTTCCGATGCATCTGGGCCAGCTCGTCGTTTTCCTGCCCGCCGCGCTGGAGCAGATGTTCCAGCGGCGCCAGGATCAGGGTAAGCGGCGTACGAAATTCGTGGCTGACGTTGCTAAAGAATGCGGTCTTGGCGCGATCCAATTCGGCCAGGGCTTCCGCCTTACGCCGCTCCTCTTCGTAGGAACGGGCATTGGCCAGCGCGCTCGAGATGTGACCGGCGAGCAGATCGTAAAAGGTGCGATAGGCATCATCGAGCGGCAGGCGCGTGCTCACACCAGCAATGAGGACACCGGCCCATCGCTGCAGCCCCAGCCCGGGGATGGGGAGTACAAAGGCTTTCCGGAGAGGTTCCGGGTACGGGCCGCAAGAGAGTTTTCCGAAAAGTTCGTCAATTCGATCGACCAGCAACGGCGTCCCGGTTCGCAGCGCCGCGCCAATGGGCCACGCACCGTCCGCGCCGTTGGCGATCGGCAGGAACTCGGGGCTGGCAGGCGTACTGGGATCCATTCCGAAGCATCCGGCCAACTGAACTTCTTCCGCGCCCTCACGCAACTGGTACAGCAAACCGAACGGCAGATCAAGGGCATAGCTCTTCAGAACCTGGGCAACCGTGAGACAAGCTTGGTCGACGGATTTGGCTTTGACGCCGCGCTCGCCAAGATCGCGCAGTGCGCGCGTCCGCCTCTCGGCCAGCATCTTACTGGTGGTCTCGGTAACCGGATGGAACAGCCCTCCGACGCCGCCAGTTTCGTCGCGGATGGGACTGAACGAGAAGGTGAAAAAAGTCTCTTCGAGATAGCCGTTCCGATCGAGAAACATGCGCTGGTTTTCGAGGAACGAGGTCTGACCGCGCTGGGCCCGATCGAAGGCTTCTCCGATGGCCGGCCAGGCGGAAAACCAGCACTCCTTGAAATCCTGCCCCATGGAGTGCGGGTGCTTAGCGCCGCAGATGGGCCAATAGCCGTCGTTGTAGATCTGTACGCGGCCGGGCCCCCAGGCGATGGAGATGGGAAAATTCGAGGCCAGGCAGAGACTGACCGTGGTGCGAAGGCTCTGCGGCCAACCCTCGATCGGGCCGAGAGGGGTTTTAGACCAATCCTTGGCGCGGATGACCTTTTCCATTTCCTGCCCGCCGGCCAGGAAATCAACGTTGGCCCGCGCCAGTGCGGGCTGGGCTGGATCTTCCATTTCAAACGCAGAGAATCCAGCGGGCGCGCGGGTCCCGCATGGTCGGCAATGATCCCGAGTGTGCGATTACAAACATCAATAAGCCAAAATACCACGGGAATAAATGGGATTTTCAATGCGATTCAAGCGCGTTACGATGTATCGGCCTGGCTTGAGACATACGACTATTCCTACAGGTGGTTTCTGCCGATAAGTGGCTATGAGTGTCTCGGTCGGATACAAACTAATCCACGACGACACTACTCTGTTTGGAGCTAACCGTTGAAACAACAAAAAAACCTCAAACTCAAGCTGCTAATTTGCTTCGGCGTCGTCCTCGGGGTTGCCATTGGCGCGTCCATTCATTCCCTGTCCACGATTCGTGGTGTCCAGCGGGACGTCGCAAATATTGTTGTCAGCGGCTCGCGTCTGGACCAATCGCGCCAGATCACCATAGCTCTGGCGAATATGCGCAGCGCCATACGGGGCGTGACCCTGTTCGCGGTGCAGAACAATCCGGAGCAGATGGCCAAGGCACGGTCTGCATTCGACGCATCTGCTGCCCAGATGGAGGACGCCATCCAGCAGATGGAGACGGCGGATCTATCGTCGGAAGATCGCGAGGCCGTGCGTGCGATCCATTCCGGATTGGAGATGTGGCGGGACAATTTCCGGGAGTTCGCAGCGCTCGGCGCTGCCGGTAAGGTTGAGGAGGCACACGAGATCACGCTTAAGACGACCACGCCCATTATGGACGCGCTGCAAAAGAGCGCGGCTCAATTGGGTGCGAGTAATGCGGCACGTCAAAAGGCAGCGACGGACATTGCCACGAGCGCTCTTCGGCAAAGTGAACTGGGTACGGAGTTTTTCGTGGGAGGGTTCGCGATTCTCCTGGCACTGGTGGGCGCTGGAGTGTACGCGCTGGTTGCTGGCTTGTTCAAAACGTTGCGCGGGATGGCGGAGTCGCTGCTCGCCGGGGCGGAACAGGTGGCCTGTGCGGGGTCCCAACTGAACTCCGCCAGCCAGACGCTTGCGGCCGGCGCCTCCGAGCAAGCCGCTTCTCTGGACTCAACCACCGAATCCACGGAAGAAATGACGGACCTGACGAAGCAGAACGCCGCCCTCGCACAGGAATGCAAGGCGACGATGGTCCGCGCACAGGAGATCGGCCGCGGCGGATTAGGAGCGCTAGAGCAGCTCGTCGCCACAGTGGCTGAGATTCAGTCGTCCAGCGAGAAGATCTCGAAAGTCCTGAGCGTAATCGATGGAGTTGCCTTCCAGACGAACATTCTGGCGCTCAACGCCGCAGTTGAGGCGGCGCGCGCCGGAGAAGCCGGCTCCGGCTTTGCTGTTGTGGCTGACGAAGTCCGCGCTTTGGCGCAGCGCTCGGCGCAAGCGGCGCGAGACACGGCGGAACTGGTGAACGCCAACAGCACCAGCGTCCGCGAAGCGGGCTCCAGACTGGAAGCCGTCAAGGGATCGCTCCAAAAAAGTGCCGGAATACGAGCCGACGTCCAGGGGGTTGCCGAGCGGCTGACGGAAACCAGCGAGCGGCAGTCTCGCCGTATCCAGCAGGTGGTCGAAGCGATTGCCGAAATACGCCAGGTCACCCAACGTTCGGCTGCCAGTTCGGAAGAGAACGCCGCGGCCGCAGCTGAATTGAGTGAGCAATCCATTGGACTGAAAAACATTGCGGGAACCTTGGCAACCATGGTCAGCGGGGGAGAGTAGCGAAGGGCTCTCTGACGGAGCTTAACCACCGCTCCCGGTCGCGGTAAAAGCGACACTGCGTTACCGAGCCGTGACCGCAGGGAGCGGTGGTTTCCTGTATTTTCGACAGGCGAACTCGCTGCCGATGCCGCTGGTGAGCAGGCGCTCTTTCTTGTCTTGGAGCAGACGCGCGGTCCAGTCCGTAAAGCCACCATCCGTGATCGGGTAGCGCACGCCATCGGGCGCTGTGGGGGAGATCCGCAAGCACAATCCTGTATAGTATCCGAGACCTTCGAGGCGGGCGAAATTGAAGCGGAACTCGGCCTCGGGAAAATCGGGCTGCAGCGCGCCGACCACCCGATCCTGGATTAACTGCAAGCGCTGCTGGAGAAGCGAGGCCGGCAATTCGTCTTTCGGGCTGACGACTGCGGATGGCAGCGCAATTCCGCGCTGCTCGAGAAAGCGCTCGGAACCACCGGGGATGTGGGCGCGCACCATCTCGCGGACTTGTTCGCGGGAGACGCCGGCGGCGTTGAGCAGGGCCTCCGATAGTCCAACATCGGAGATTTCGACCAGCGGCTTGACCATGTGGAATCCCGCCTGGTTGAGGGCACGAAACAGACTCAAGTAAAACCGCACGTGCTCGGCCAGGTGCTGGAGCTCGAACGAGCTGGAGCCGGTATCGCGTCCCGCGGATACCAGAGTGAACAGCCGGAAATGCGGGGTGAAGCCGGGGACATCGAAGGGCTGCAACCTCACGGTGCGATGGCTACTGGCGAGGCGTATGGGGGCAGGCGTGCGCTCGGCCAGTTCTCGACGGCGGAGAGCACACTCGAGGGCCAGCGCCGGGGTCGAATCGCCCAGCACCTCCGCGTTGCGAATCGTGGTGAGGACGTTGTTCTGGTCAATACCGCCCAGCAGTGTAGCCGTGCCCAGCGGGCAGACTGGGGAAAGCTCCACGCCTTCGAAGTCAGCCGCGGTTTCGAAGGCAACGCGATCGAAGGTATTGAGCTGGCGGGCGGTGACTGAGGATGGCGCGGTCAATGGGCTGCGTGTGAATCGCGTCAACAAGTCGGGCTCACGCCCCGCCCGTGCGCGGGCCTGATACACCTGTAGAAGGAGCGACTGAAGATCACTCGCCGGCAACTCCTCCGCCAGGACGGAGAATAAGCGAGGGATGCCGGTTTCGTTCTGAATGCGGCGAGTGATCTTGGAGTGCATGCTCCAGGATACCGGTGAGGCAGCCCTTCCGGGCTGCCGCCGCGCTGCCGCGCGGCGCGCCGGGCGCAAGCCCGGCGGCGGGCTGAAAGCCCGGCCCCACTAAGGCTGCCTTCAGACCGGTGATGCCCCAGTCGTCGACGCGCGTGATGCGTCCCTGACCGTGCGGCGCGCGGGCTTCCTGAACGCGGAGGGTTACGACTCGACCCCGCACTTCAGCAAGAATGTGTCCGAAGAACCAACCGTCTTCGTACTTGCCCGACAATCGCAGGTGTCCGCCGGAGCTGGGCGCGGAGATATAGGTGATGCCATCCAGTTCCGCGTGTAGCATTTCGTGGACATGCCCCGCCAGCACAATCTGGACTCCGTACTTCTTGGCCAATTGATGTAAAGGAAAATTCGAGTTACCGAGCGCGGCATTGAGTAACCAGGAGGGCCGGTGCGAAACGATGAATTTGACCGGCTGTGCGGTGTGCGCGGCAAGATCAGTTTCGAGAAACTGCAACTCGCCGGCGGAGAGGTCATCGCCGCGGCTGTTGTCGAGAATGGTAAAGTGAGCCTGCCGGTAATCGAAGCTATAGTGCGGCGGATGGCCGGCATACTTTCGGAACAGCTGTTCCGAGAGCGGCGACCAGATGTCGTGGTTTCCGGGGGTGAGATAGATGGGATACCGGCTGAACGGCTGCAGAATCCGCTCCGCTTCCTGCCACTCCTCCTCTGCACGAGCGTCGTTCGTCCCTTGGATTGTATCGCCCACACTGAGCACAAACGAGGGATTCTCGGCGGCAGCTTCGTGCAGGATCTGTTGGTAAACGCCGGGGACGGCTTCTCCCGTGCGGTCCCCGAGAATCACGAAGTGGAAGGAATCCGGAGCCGGCGACGCAACCAGGGCTAGAACCGCAGCGCAGGCAGCCGTGAGAAATACCACACCGGACCGTTTCGCGATCGATCGAAATACCACGATGATATAGTTACATGGAATGAGCACGGCGGCGCACGCAGTCGGAATCAGTAGCGAGTTCATCGACCAGGTTCGCGCGAAGCTGCGCGAGACCACGGTGGAACATTTCATCAACGGACAATGGAACGCCGGCGCGCGTGGGCAGGTGTTTGAAACGCTCGATCCCTCCACAAACCAGGTGCTCTCTCATGCGTATCGGGGACACGCGGAAGACATCGACCGCGCGGCGCAGGCAGCACACGCCGCTTTTCCAAAATGGGGCACGGGTAAGGCGAAAGACCGCAAGAAGTTTCTCCTGCGGATCGCGGACCGCATCGAAAAGCATGGCGATGAACTGGCAACGGTGGAGTGTCTGGACGCCGGACAGGTTCTCAAGATCGTGCGTGCACAAATTGCCCGCACGGCGGAAAACTTCAGCTTCTACGCCGAGTACGCCGAGAAGGCCATGGAAGGCCGCACCTATCCGGTGGATGGAGACTGGCTGAACTACAGCGTGCGGGTGCCCGTGGGCGCGTGCGGCATCATCACGCCGTGGAATGCGCCCATGATGCTTTCCACGTGGCGGATCGCGCCGGCCCTGGCTACCGGGAACACGGTAATTCTGAAACCGGCGGAGTGGTCGCCGCTGACAGCGTGGAAGCTGGCGCAAATCATCGAAGAAGCCGATCTGCCCCCCGGTGTGTTCAACGTGGTGCAGGGCTTCGGGGAAGAGGCGGGAGCGCCGCTGGTGTCCCATCCGTTGGTGCCTTTGATCACATTGACGGGCGAGACCACCACCGGATCGCTGGTCATGAAGAACGCGGCCGACAACTTAAAGCGGCTGTCGCT